>JBGQEX010000412.1:0-2030 GCA_041496605.1 Piscinibacter sp. | reverse complement strand
GACAGATGGACACGCGCCGCCAGTTCGACGTTGGAGAGCTTTCCCTCGACTTGCAGCACCCTGAGGATGGCGCGGTCAATTGCATCCAATTTCAGTCTTGCGGTCTCGTTCTGCATAAGCTGCCACCAAAGGCCAATCTCTTCGCATGATATTGCGCGGACGCCCTTGGTGCAGGTCGATTTGCGCAAACATATTTCGCTCGCTCCACACTAGACTGAACGACGACCCCTCGCGAACGCGGCGCAACGCGCAGCGCGCATGCCAAGGAGCTTCACATGAACCCGGATCTCGACGCGTACTGGATGCCCTTCACGGCCAATCGCCAGTTCAAGAAGGCCCCGCGCATGCTGGCGCGCGCCGAGGGCATGCATTTCTGGACGCCCGAGGGCCGCCAAATTCTCGACGGCATTGCCGGTTTGTGGTGTGTGAACGCGGGCCACGCGCGGCCCAAGATCGTCGAGGCGATTCGCCGGCAGGCCGGCGAGATGGACTTTGCGCCGCCGTTCCAGATGGGGCACCCGAAGGCCTTCGAGCTGGCCGAGCGCCTGGTCGAGCTGACACCGCCCGGGCTGAACAAGGTCTTCTACACGAACTCCGGTTCCGAATCGGTCGAGACCGCGTTGAAGATGGCCATCGCCTACCACCGTGTGCGCGGCGAAGGGCAGCGCACACGCCTGATCGGCCGCGAGCGCGGCTACCACGGCGTCAACTTCGGCGGCATCTCGGTCGGCGGCATGGCGGCCAACCGCAAGATGTTCGGCAGCATGCTGACCGGCGTGGACCACATTCGCCACACGCACGATCTGGCGCGCAACGCGTTTTCGCGTGGGCAGCCGGAATACGGTGCCGAGTTGGCCGATGACCTCGAACGCCTGGTCGCGCTGCACGATGCGTCGACCATCGCGGCAGTGATCGTCGAGCCGGTGGCGGGCTCCACCGGCGTGTTACTGCCGCCCAAAGGCTATCTGCAGCGGCTGCGCGAAATCTGCGACAAGCACGGCATCCTGCTGATCTTCGACGAGGTCATCACCGGCTTCGGGCGCGTGGGCGCGCCCTTCGCCGCCACGCACTTCGGCGTCACGCCCGATCTGATGACGGTCGCCAAGGGTCTCACCAACGGCGCCGTGCCGATGGGCGCCGTGTTCGCCAAGCAGCACATCCACGACGCTTTCATGAGTGGCCCGGACCACCTGATCGAGTTCTTCCACGGCTACACCTATTCGGCGCATCCGCTGGCTTGTGCAGCGGCACTCGGCACGCTCGACACCTATGCCGACGAAGGCCTGCTCACCCGCGGCGCGAAGATGGCCGCCACCTTCGAGAACGCGGTGCATTCGCTCGAGGGCCTGCCCAACGTGATCGACGTGCGCAACATCGGCCTGGTGGGCGGCATCGAACTCGCGCCGATTCACGGCGAACCGGGCAAGCGCGCGTTCTCGGTGTTCCTCGATTGCTGGGAGAAGGGCCTGCTGATCCGCACCACCGGCGACACGATTGCGCTGTCGCCACCGCTGATCATCGAGAACGCGCACATCGACCAGATGATCGGCACGCTGGCCGATTCGATCAAGCGCGTGGCGCTTTGACTTTGCCGGCGGCGCGGGCACACTGGTGACGGCGATACCTTCCATGAAGCACACACCCGTCGTCCTGGTCCCCGCATGCAGCCGCATGCTCGGCGAACATGCGCACTACGTGGCCGGCAAGAAGTATGTCGACGCAGTGCGCCTGGCCGGCTGCCTGCCGCTGGTGGTGCCGTCGGTCGACGTCGACGGAATCGATGTGCTGCTGGGCTTGGCCGACGGCGTGCTGCTTACCGGCTCGCCGTCGAATGTCCACCCGCGCCACTTCGGCGAGACTGTGCGCGATGTCCAGTTGCCACTCGACCCCGAGCGTGACGACTGGACCCTGCCGCTGATCCGGCGCGTGCTGCAGCGTGGTGTGCCGTTGTTCGCCATTTGCCGCGGCTTCCAGGAAACCAACGTGGCGCTGGGCGGCAGCCTGCATCAAGCGGTTCACGAGGTTCCTGG
>JBGQEX010000411.1:0-2069 GCA_041496605.1 Piscinibacter sp. | reverse complement strand
TGTCGGCCGGCAACACCGGCGCCTTGATGGCGGTGTCGCGCTACCTGCTCAAGACGCTCGAAGGCATCGACCGCCCGGCGATCGCGACCGTGATGCCCAACGAGCGCGACGGCCACACCACGGTGCTCGACCTGGGCGCCAATGTCGACTGCACCGCCGAGCACCTGCTGCAGTTCGCCATCATGGGCAGCGCGCTGGTGGCGGCCGTCGAAGGCAAAGACGACCCGACGGTCGGTTTGCTCAACATCGGCGAAGAAGCCATCAAGGGCAGCGACACCATCAAGCGTGCCGGCGAGCTGCTGCGCGCTGCGGCGGCCAGCGGCCACATGAACTTCTACGGCAACGTCGAAGGCAACGACATTTTCAAAGGCACCGTCGACATCGTGGTCTGCGATGGCTTCGTCGGCAACGTCGCATTGAAGACGGCCGAGGGTTTGGCGTCGATGCTGGCGAACTTCGTCAAGCAGGAATTCACCCGCAACGTCTTCACGCGTCTGGCCGCACTGGCCGCGCTGCCGGTGTTGAAGCACCTCAAGGCGCGCATCGACCACCGCCGCTACAACGGCGCCGCGCTGCTGGGCCTGCGCGGCCTGGTGTTCAAGAGCCACGGCTCGGCCGACGCCTTCGCGTTCGAGCAGGCCCTCAATCGGGCTTATGATGCCGCCCGCCACGGATTGCTGGAGCGCGCGCATGATCGGATTCTCGACACACTGCAGGCCATGCCCGCGGTCGTGAATGAAGATGAATCGAAGGCGCCCACCGCCGAACCCACTGCATGAACGCAAATTCCCATCGCTTCTCGCGCATTGCCGGCACCGGAAGTTTTCTCCCGCCGAATCGCCTGACCAATGACGAGCTCGCCGCGCAGCTCGCGGCCCAGGGGATCGAGACCTCCGACCAATGGATCGTCGAGCGCACCGGCATTCGCGCGCGCCATTTCGCCGCCGCCGGCGTGAACTCGAGCGACCTTGGAGTTGAAGCCGCCAAGCGCGCGCTCGCCGCTGCGCACTGCCAGGCGTCGAGCATCGACCTGATCATCGTCGCCACGTCCACCCCGGACATGGTGTTCCCGTCCACCGCCTGCATCGTGCAGCAGAAGCTCGGCGTCCACGGCTGTGCCGCGTTCGACGTGCAGGCCGTGTGTGCCGGCTTTGTCTACGCGCTGACGGTGGCCGACTCGATGATCAAGGCCGGCGTCGCACGCAAGGCGCTGGTCATCGGCGCCGAAGTGTTCTCGCGCATCCTCGACTTCAAGGACCGCACCACCTGCGTGTTGTTCGGCGACGGCGCCGGTGCGGTCGTGCTCGAGGCCAGCGACGAGCCGGGCCTGCTGGCCAGCGCGCTGCATGCGGACGGCCGCCACGTCGGCATCCTGTGTGTGCCGGGCCATGTCTCGGGCGGCCACGTGTTGGGCGACCCGTTGCTGAAGATGGACGGCCCGGCAGTCTTCAAGCTCGCTGTCAGCGTGCTCGAGCGTGTGGCGCGTGATGTGCTTGCCAAGGCCAACCGCACCGAGGCCGACATCGACTGGCTGGTGCCGCACCAGGCCAACATCCGCATCATGCTAAGCACCGCCAAGAAACTGGAGCTGCCGACGGAAAAGCTGGTCGTCACGGTGCACGAGCACGGCAACACCTCAGCGGCGTCGATTCCGCTGGCGCTCGATGAGGCCGTGCGCGCCGGCAAGATCCAGCGCGGCGATACCGTGATGCTGGAAGGCGTCGGCGGTGGCTTCACCTGGGGCGCGGTGCTGCTCGACCTCTGAGCCGCCGGCCCGCTTCGACAAGAGATTTCGATATGACTTCGTTCGCATTCGTCTTTCCCGGCCAAGGCTCGCAAGCCGTTGGCATGCTCGACGCGTGGGGTGACCACTCGGCCGTTCGCCAGACACTGGCCGAGGCTTCCGACGCGCTGGGCGAAGACGTGGCGCGCCTGATTCACGAAGGCCCGAAAGAGCAGCTTGACCTGACCACGAATACACAGCCGGTGATGCTCACCGCGGGCATTGCCTGCTATCGCGCGTGGCTGGCCGAGGGCGGCAGCGAACCCTCGGTGGTGGCGGGGCATTC
>JBGQEX010000410.1:0-2115 GCA_041496605.1 Piscinibacter sp. | reverse complement strand
TGTTCAACGTGCTGTCCGACGACTACGCCTATTTCGGCTACGGCGCCGACGGGCCCGACTTCGCGTTCACCCGCTACCTCGGCAGCCGCGTCAGCGCGCTGATGCTGCGCAAGGACAAGACGTGGGCGCTCGACCAGATCATGGCCATCGAAGCGCCCGAGGCGGTGGCCACGCTGCAGAGCGCGATGCAGGGTGTGTTCTCGACCGAGCCGCGGCCCGCGCGGCGCCATGGCGTGAGCGGAGACTGAATTGCTGGCACGACTGTCGACTCTCTATTCGGGTGCCGCCGACGCCGCACGCAGCCCGTTCGACCTCGATGACGACGACGCCTACCGGCGCTGGCGCGATGCCAAGTGGGCCAGCCATCCGGTGCGGGTCGACGAGTTGGTGGTCGACGTGGCCGACCCGCGCCGGCTGACGCCGTCGGAGTACGCCGCGCTGCTGGGGCGCTGCGCGACCGCCAACATGGCGATCTATCGCAGCCCGCTCACCGCTGCCGACAAGGACATTCCGCGCCGCCTCGCGCATCAGCTCGGCCTGAATCGGCTCGACGCCAACTGGCTGGCCGACGACGACGGCATCTCGCCGATCACGGTGTGCGACGGTGATGCCGCGGCGTCGGCCGGCGAGCGCGCCGCCTACATCCCCTACACCAACCGGCCGATCAAGTGGCACACCGACGGCTACTACCACCCGCCGTCGCGACGCATCGAGGCGATGGTCCTGCACTGCGTGAGCCCGGCCCGCGAGGGCGGCGCCAACGCGTTGATGGACCATGAGATGGCCTACATCGCGCTGCGCGAAGCCAACCCCGAGTGGGTGCGCGCGCTGATGGCGAGCGACGCGATGACGATCCCCGAGCGCTGCGACGAAAGCGGCGTGGCCCGTGCGGCGCAGCCCGGCCCGGTGTTCTCGGTCACGCATGGCGGCAGCGCGCTGCACATGCGCTACACCGCACGCACGCGCAGCATCGAATGGAAGGCCGATGCCGCGACACGTGCGGCCGCCGCCTTTCTCGAACAGCTGCTCGCGAGCGATGCGCCGGCGCTGTTTCGCACCCGGCTCGAAGCGGGCATGGGCCTCATTTGCAACAACGTGCTGCACGACCGCTCCGGCTTCGTTGACGATCCGGCGCACCCGCGGCTGCTGTACCGCGCTCGCTACCTCGACCGCATCGGATGAGGCGCCCATGTCGCATTGGCTGACTGTCTGGCGTGCCGCCCAGCTGGTGGGCGTGGCGCGCGGCGTGCTGCAGCAGCAGGTGCGCGACGGTGCGCTGAACCTGAGCGACGGGCTCGTCTCCACCGACGACCTGCTGCGCGTCTACCCGGCGGCGCGGCTCGAAGCGTCGGGCCTGCTCGACCGCGTGGCGCACATCAAGGACGAGGCCTTCGGCAAGCGTGTTCGCGAGCGACTGTTGCCGAGCCAGGAGGTGCTGGCGCAGCGGCTGTTCCTGCAAAGCCAGGAACTGGCCGACGTGCGCCGCCACCTGCAGCGCTACCACGGCCTGGTGATCGAGCTGCAGCAGCGGGTGCGCGAGCTGGCCGCGAGCCGCGACGGTGACGCCGCGCTGCGCGAGCTGGAGCGCACGCTGTCGCAGGGGCTGGCGCAGGCGCTGGCCACCGAATCGGTCGATCTTCTGGATGTGATGGACGATATGTTGAAGGTGATGTCGGCACAGGTCACCGTGCGCCCGAGCGGCCACGAGTTCACCGTCGAGGGCCACGACACGCTGCTGCAGGCTGGCCTGCGCGCCGGGCTCAAGCTCAACTACGGCTGCGGCAACGGCACCTGCGGCATGTGCAAGGTGCGCGTGATCGCCGGCGAGGTGGCGCAGACCCAGCCCTTCGACTACCCGCTGTCGCAAGCCGAGCGGCAGCAGGGCTACACGCTGCTGTGCGCGCACACGCCGGCCAGCAGCGAGCTGACGCTGGAGCTGCTGGAAGCCAGCGGCCCCGAAGACATCCCGCCGCAGGAGATCGTGACCCATGTGCGCGCCGTCACCGCGCTGGCGCCCGACACGCGCTTGCTGCACCTGCAGACGCCGCGCAGCCACCGCCTGCGTTTCCTGGCCGGCCAGTCGGTGACGCTCGGCCTCGCAACGGCGGGCGACGA
>JBGQEX010000409.1:0-2211 GCA_041496605.1 Piscinibacter sp. | reverse complement strand
CCTGGGCCCGAAAGGGCCAATCGACGAAGAAATGCGCCTTCCAATGGGGCTCGCGGCACTGAAATCGCACAGATTCAGTCCTGCATTCGCGTCCACCACTGGTCAGCGAAAAACACCGGCTTGATCAGCGTTGCCCTAATGCTTAGGCTGCCCGGGCTGGCACTCGGTCGGGGCACCCGGCCATGCGCCGTCAGCCGCGTGCGAGATTGCCTCGGACTGGCGGCTTGACGGCGGTTGGCGCTTGCGCAAGCATGCTCCAGCCATGCCCAGCCTGCACCAGATCCTGATTGCATTTCGCGACGCGGTGCTTGCCGCTGACCGCGACCGACCTGACGCGCGTGAGTTGGCCGATGCCTTCCACGAGCTGATCGCCGCGGTCCCCCTTCATGGCCCGAACGGCGAGCGCTGGGCGTCCCAGGCCTTCGAGGCCGTGATCGCGCAGGTGGAACTGCTGCCGCCCGAACGCAGCTTTGACGCCACGATGCTCGTCGCCGATGCGCTGGCGGCCTGCATCATAGTGTCGACAGCGCATGTCGCCATCTTGCAGCGCTGGGCTGAGCGCGACCATGGCGCGCCACGCAGCGCCGTGATGCGCACATCGGCCAAGCTGTGCGAATACGACCCTGCGCTGGTGCATCTCGAAATGCTGGCTGGGCTGGCGCACCGCCTCGACGCCATGGCTACGCTCGGTCCCGCCGACCGCACCGCTCTGGGCTACCTGGGCATCGTCGCCGGGCGTCTACGAGGCGAGGACAAGGGCCAGCGTCTGATCGAGCTGTTGGCCACGCAGCGTGCGCCATCGCGTGTGGTGGCGGCGCATGCCATCGGCTATTCGGTGGCGATGGATCCACCGACATCGCAGCTGTCGGTGTTCGCGCGCTTCGGTCCGTCGCGCCTGGTCAGTGCCGAGCCCACGAGGCGCCTGTTGCAGTTGTTCGCTGCCTTGCTGGACGATTCCGATGCCGAGGTGGCAGCGGCCGCCGAGCAGTCGGCGCAGGTGATGCGCCGTGCCTGGCCTGGCATGGACAAGCGCCTGGCCAACCTGGTGGTGACGGTGCGCGGCTTGCCGAAACCGCAGCGGCCGGTGGCGGCAAGCCAGCCGCGCAGTGTTGCATTCGCGCTCGGTGCCCCGGCGCGCGTCAGCGAGCGTGCCGGTGTGCTGATCTGGGCCCCTGAATTGCTGGAGCAAGACCTGCAGGCCGAAGCCGCCGGCGCACGCCTGCCGCCCGTCCTGGGCGCGCCGCGGCTGTTCATCTCCTACCGCTGGCATGAGGTGCCGAGCGAGGACACGCAGATCGACTTCTTGGCCGGCCGGTTGTTCGGCAATGGCTACGACATCGTGTTCGACCGAGACCCGCGCCTGGCCGCAAGAGGGCTGAGTGCCCAGGATGTGCTGGAGCTGCTGCGCGGATGCAGCCATTTCTTGCCGGTGGTAACCGGGCCGTTGCGGGCGTACCTTGCTCAGTCGCGCCCGGGGCCGCCGAGTGCGTTGGACCACGAATGGGCCTTGGCGCGCCGCCTCGCACGCAGGCGAAAGCCGCTGCAATGGCTGAGCCTTTGGGTCGACGGCGAGCGCCTGCCACGCGCCCTTGCGCGGCGTCCCTACCTCGACCTTCGCGAGGCGTTGTTCGAGAGGCTGGATGCGGCCTTTCCGGTCTGCCGCTTTCAGGTCCTGGCATACGACGACGCCGGCCGGCTACTGCATCGCTCGGCGGCAGTGGAACGCGTGAAGCTGTGCGCCACCCATGCCCAGGAGGTGTCCAAGCGGGGCTGCGCGCGCTGCGAGATCGTGGACGTGACGCCGCGCCCGTGATGAGCCATCGGCATGGATCTGACCCAGCTCGGAAGATCTTTTCCCGGCATCGCGATCGACTCTTTGGGGTCAGCAGCGCGACTTCGATCCGTTGACCAGCGGACATGCGATCGGTCTTCGCTGCCGGCTGGCATCACCTGTCCTTGAGCTGCCGTTTTGGAGATTTCGTCACTGCGCATGGACGATGGGCTACGTCTGCAGTACCGGTGGAACCGGTCGCTGGCGACACGAGCTTGTGGATACTTGGACGACTTCTGATGGCCGGCCAGCGAAAGCCGCGGCGGTCCGCTGTCGGGACGTTCAATCGAATGCCCGGTTTTCGGTGTGCCGGTCCGCGCAGCGACTGGCGCTCATGACCCAGCCCTGAACTACACCAAGGCGCACGCCCACCAAGTCAT
>JBGQEX010000408.1:0-2280 GCA_041496605.1 Piscinibacter sp. | reverse complement strand
GCATAGCCGTCGGCGGCGAGCCGCAGGTCGGTGTAGACCTGCGCGTCACCGTCCATCACGCGGGCGCCGATCAGACTGTCTTCACGCAGGCTGCGACGCACCAGTTGCTGCACCTGCAGCTGCGATGCCTCGGCGCCGTCGTTGAGCACCAGCATGTGCAACCCGACCAGCCATTGGCCCGGCATGGCGGTCAGCCATTCTTGGGGCACATCGGCCAGCGCCGGTGCATCGAAAGCGTCGGGCGCCTCGTGCAGCGGCTTCCAGAAGGTGCAGGTGTGGAACTCGGTGTGCTTCTCCCAGCGCAGGTGCACGCCGCCCAGGTCGGTGCTGAGATGGTTCGCGTCTTCCGCCGGCAGCGGCAGGTGGCGATTGCGAAGCAAGGAAGCAATGTGCTCGCGCGCGGTGCCGGGTTCCGCGCCCAGCAATGCAATGTGCGACAGCACCAGCGGCGCCGTCATGTTTTCATAGGGCCGGGCGTGGACTTCGTTGTGAAGTGCTTCGCGCTGCGGATGCGCCGTCAACATGGGGGACTCATTCCTTGCGGTGGGGCCTGCAGGATACCGAACGAAGAATACAAGCCCGAATGCGACAAGCCGCCCACAGGCGGCTTGTCGTACGCAAGGAGCGGGCCGGGGCGCTCGGCCCGGCGTTCAATCCTCGACGAACGCGACCTCGCGCTTTTTGCTGATGGTGGGCAGCATCACCACCACGACCATCAGTGCCGCGGCGATCAGCAGGCCCGCCGACAGCGGACGCGTCATGAACGTGCTCCAGTCGCCGCGCGACAGCAGCAGCGCACGGCGCAGGTTCTCTTCCATCATCGGCCCGAGAATGAAGCCCAACAACAAGGGCGCCGACTCGCAGCTGAGCTTGTAGAACACGTAGCCGATCACCGCGAACAAGGCCGTCAGGTACACGTCGAAGGTGTTGTTGTTCAATGTGTACACACCGATGCAGCAAAACAGCGTAATGGCCGGGAACAGGAAGCGGTACGGCACGGTCAGCAGCTTGATCCAGATGCCGATCATCGGCAGGTTCAGGACCACGAGCATCAGGTTTCCCACCCACATCGATGCGATCAGGCCCCAGAACAGCTGCGGGTTGCTGGACATCACCTGCGGGCCGGGCTGGATGCCTTTGATGGTCATTGCACCGACCATCAGCGCCATCACCGCGTTGGGCGGAATGCCAAGCGTGAGCATCGGGATGAACGAGGTCTGGGCGCCGGCGTTGTTGGCGGACTCGGGACCCGCCACGCCGCGGATATCGCCCCTGCCGAAGCGGCCAGAGGCTCCAGCCAACTTCTTCTCGAGCGAATACGACGCGAACGACGACAGCAGCGCACCACCACCCGGAAGCACGCCAAGGATGGAGCCCAGCGCAGTGCCGCGAACCACTGCCGGCCAAGCGTCGTGGAAGTCCTGCTTGGTCGGCCACAAACCCTTGACGCTCTTCGTGAACACCTCTCGGTGTTCGGCCGGTTGGCCGAGGTTGGAGATGATTTCACCGAAGCCGAACACGCCCATCGCGATCACCACAAAGCCGATGCCGTCGGTCAGTTCGGGGATGTCGAAGCTGTAGCGCGGCACGCCCGAGATCACGTCGGTGTTCACTTGCGCCAGCAGCAAGCCCAGGATGATCATCGCAATGGCCTTGAGCAGCGAACCCGAGGCCAGCACCACCGCACCGATCAAGCCCAGCACCATCAGCGAGAAGTACTCGGCCGGACCGAATTTGAACGCCAGTTCGGTCAATGGCGGCGCAAACGCCGCGATGATGACCGTGCCCACACAACCGGCAAAGAAAGAACCCAAGGCCGACACCGACAGCGCCGCACCAGCGCGGCCCTGGCGAGCCATCTGGTAGCCGTCGATGCAAGTCACGACCGATGACGATTCGCCCGGCACGTTGATTAGGATGGACGTGGTCGACCCTCCGTACTGCGCGCCGTAGTAGATGCCAGCGAGCATGATCAACGCCGGCGTCGCATCGAGCGAATAGATAGAGGGCAGCAGCATCGCGATCGTTGCCACCGGACCGAGCCCAGGCAGAACGCCGATCAACGTGCCGAGTACGGAACCCATGAAGGCGTAGAAGAGGTTCTGCAGCGAGAGCGCTGTGTGGAACCCGATCGACAGATTGTTCAGCAAGTCCATGGTGATCCTTTGCAGTGGCTCGAGGCGTCAGGCAATGAACGAGGGCCACATCGGGATCGTGAGCTTGAGGCCCCAGATGAACACGAGCCATGAGAACAGCGTCAACACGATCGCGTTGACGAGT
>JBGQEX010000407.1:0-2301 GCA_041496605.1 Piscinibacter sp. | reverse complement strand
GGTGATCCCGCATCTCCAGCACCTGCATCAACATGCCGGCCAGTCGCTGACGGCGCGCCGTGTCCGGCGCCTCGAGCAGGATGTCGCGCGCCGATTGCAGTTGGTCTGCCAGCGCCGCCTGTCGCCGCAGCAAGCGTCCGATCAAGGGGGTCGGCCCGAGGACGGCATCGGCGCCCGTCGGCGTGAATTGACGCGCCTGGGTTCGCATCAGCGCGGCCACCGACAGGAGCGTGTCGGCCAATATCAGCACGCGATAGCGCGCATTGAGCGCGGCGTTCGCGAGGGTGGCGTAGACCAGGTACGAGGCCGCGCCGAGCCCGAAATACAGACTCGTCGACAGCGCTGTGGCGCGATCGGCGTGCGCCGGCACGGCCATCGAGAAGATCATGGCAAACATGACCGAGATCGAGATCGGGAGCCCGCGCTTGCCCCAGGCAGCCCCCAGAAATGCCACGAAGGTGGCCGGCACCAGCAACGCAGCCAGGCGAACCGGGTCCGCGTGCAGCAGCTGAACCGCGAGGAACAGCGGTGTACCGATTAACGCTGCCGGCAGCAAGTGCCAAAACTTGCCGCGTCGCGGCGCGGGCTGGTCGGGCGGGATCACCACGATGACGCCGACCGAAGCCGCGGCCGCGGCGAAGGCGCCCAGAAGAACGTGCACCGCGGCCGAGATCAACAGCAGGCCGAATGCGGCCGACAAGCCGTTCGTCACGTAGTAGCTCAACGCGACGCGCAACACGGCCCGGGTTCGGCGTTCGAATGGCGGTGGCATCGGCATGGGGGCTGAGTCGGACGAACGCAGTAGTGTGGCGGGCGCCACCGCGCTCGGCGCATGGTGCTAATGTAGTGCGTCATAAATAACGGAACTTATATGAAATCCTGACCTCCAACTGGGCAGGAGGTCAGTGCCATGCGAGTTGCCAAGCCAGTCCAGTTGAGTGCCGACGATGATCGACGCCTGCGGATTCTTTCCAAGCGCAAGCGTGTCGAAGCGCGAGTTCAGATGCGCGCTCGCATCGTGCTGCTGGCCGCCGACGGTGTGTCGGACAAGGACATCGCCGACAAGCTCGACACCGATCGCCGCGTTGCTGCGCGCTGGCGAGCGCGCTTTCTCGCCGCCGGCGTGGACGGTCTGTTGCAAGATGCCACGCGCCCGGGGCGACCGCGCACGGCGCGCAAGGCAGCCAACGTGGAACAGGTGGTGCGCATCACGCTCGAGGAGACTCCCGCCGGAGCGACTCACTGGAGCACTCGCACCCTGGCCGCGCACCTGGGCACCAGCGCCTCTGCCGTGGCCCGCATCTGGCGCGCCCATGGGCTGAAGCCGCATCGGGTCGAGTCCTTCAAGCTCTCCAATGACCCGCGCTTCATCGAGAAGCTCGAGGACATTGTCGGTCTGTACCTCAACCCGCCCGAGCATGCGCTGGTGCTGTGCTGCGATGAGAAGACGCAGATCCAGGCGCTTGACCGCACGCAGCCGGGCCTGCCGCTCAAGCGCGGGCGCGGCAAGACGATGACTCACGACTACAAGCGCAATGGCGTGACGACACTGTTCGCCGCACTGAACATGCTCACCGGCAAAGTGATGTCGATGACCGATCAACTCCATCGGCATCAGGAGTGGCTTCGCTTCCTCAAGACGATCGATCGCAAGACGCCCAAGACCAAGGAACTGCACCTCGTCGTTGACAACTACGCTACACACAAGCACCCCGAGGTCCTGGCCTGGCTGGCCAAGCATCCGCGCTTTCATATGCACTTCACGCCCACCAGTTCTTCCTGGCTCAACATGGTCGAGCGCTTCTTTCGCGACATCACAGACAAACGTATCCGCCGCGGCGTATTCACCAGCGTGCCCGAGTTGGAGGCAGCCATCAACGAGTACATCGCCGTGCAAAACGCCAAACCAAAGCCGTTCATCTGGACCGCCAAAGCCAGCGACATCCTCGCCAAGGTCACCCGCGCTCGCGTCGCCTTGAATAAGAACACTTCTATTTGACGCACCACACTAGATCACGGGTGCCTCCAGGATCGCAGCGATGATCCTAAGCTTGCCGCCGCAGTGTGGGCAGTGTTCCAGGTCGACTTCGAAGAAGCGCTTGAGCAGACAGGTACATCTCACCAAGTGACGTGCTCCAAACCGGCCCCACGCCAGTGCCCGGTTGTGGCCGCGACCGCCACTTCGCGGATCGCTCTCGAACGGAAGCTCCCGCTGCACAGCTGCCGCTCAGCTGGAAGCCGTGAACGGCTGCAAGGGGTCGAGTTGAGTCCGCTGAACCGGGAAGTTAGGCCCGAACGCTG
>JBGQEX010000406.1:0-2314 GCA_041496605.1 Piscinibacter sp. | reverse complement strand
TGACGGCCAGCGATTTCGGCCCGAAAACGGCCTGGAAGAATGGCGAGTAGGCGCTGGTGAAGTCGATCACCTTCTCGCGGTCCGGGTTCTTGCCGAGCGTGGAGATCACCAGGTCGGCCTTGCGCGTTTGCAGGTACGGGATGCGGTTCGCGCTGGTCACGGGCACCAACTCGACCTTCGCACCAAGCTTGGCGCCGTTGTAGTTCGCCATGTCGATGTCGAGCCCCTGAGGCTTCAGGTCGGTGCCGACGAAGCCATAGGGCGGGAAGTCGGTCGGGATGGCGATCGTGATGGTTTTCTTCGCCATCACATCGTCGAGTGCGGTCTGTGCTCGAGCGCTTGCGCACAGCAGCAGCGGCGCGGCTGCGAGCAGGCACATGGCCTGGAGGGTGGAGCGGTGTTTCATCGTCGTCGGCTTTCCGTTCGGGCAGGAGGGCGCAGGGATGCCGGCAGGCGCATGCGGTGCGCCCGCTTCGGCACGGCACTTGAATGCAAGGCTTGTGCCGGCCTGGGCGCCGGCGGGTCGTGCGGCGCGATGCGCCGCCGACCCTGACCGCGACTCAGGGCGCGCTGATGCGTGTGACCGCGCTGCGCGTCAGCACATACAGCGCGCCGTCGGTGCCGACCAGCATGTCCACTGGAGCGTCGGCCAGGCCGGCGAACGCGTAGGCCGCGTTCCCGTTGGCGGGGTCGAGCCGTGCCACCCACTGGCCGCCCAGGTCGGCGAAGAAGTAGTTGCCGCGGTAGGCCGCGGGGAAGTTGCCGCTGTCCGGATAGAAGGTGCCGCCGGTGATCGCAATGCCGGTGAAGAATCCGCCGGGGCCCGAGCCGGGCGGAACGGCGTCGCTGTGCTTGTAGCTGAACAGCGGGGCCGTCACGCCGGTGCCGATGTTGTCGGGCCCCTCCGATGCCGGCCAGCCATAGTTCGCACCGGCCATGCCGACGTCGATCTCTTCCCAGGTGCTTTGGCCCACGTCGTTGATGTGGATGCGCCCGGTGCCCGGTTGCACCGCGAACGTGAACGGGTTGCGCAAGCCGCGCGCCCAGATCGCGCACTGCAACTGGCCCGCCGTCGTGCAGAACGGGTTGTCGCTCGGGATCGAACCGTCGGCGTTGAAGCGCAGCAGCTTGCCGAGCGGACTGGTGAGGTCGGGTGCCAGCGCGCCATTGGCGTTGTCGCCGACGCCCGCGTAGAGCATGCCGTCGATGCCAAAGTGGATCGCGCCGCCGTTGTGGTTGGTGGCGCCGAGCGCGGGCAGGTCGACGAGGTTCGCCTGGCTGCCCACGGACACGACGTCGCCGTTGACGGGACTTGCCATGAACCGGCTGATGCGGTTGTGCGTGCCGCCTTCTGGGGTGGTGTGGTAGACGTAGATCCAGGGGTTGACCGTGAAGTTGGGGTCGAACGCCACACCGAGCAGGCCGCGTTCGCCGGTCGAGTCGACGACGAGTTGCACGAAGGGTGTCGGCAGCAAGACGCCGTTCTTCACCACCCGCAGCGCGCCACCCTGCTCGGCGATGAACAGCCGCCCGTCGGGTGCCTGGGCGAACGCCGTGGCGGCCGACAGGCCGGTGACCCAGCTCTCGTTCTTGGTGAAGCCCTGGGTCACGCCGGCGCTGCCGCCGAAGTGCACCGTCGCGCTGGACCAGGCCGACAGATTGCCCGACGTGTCGCGTGCGCGCGCCCGCACCACGTGCTGGCCGGCCGCGTAGCTCGCGGTGTCGACGCTGCCCTGGTAGGGTGCACTGGCGTCTTCGCTGCCCACCATCGCGCCGTCGACCTGGAACTCCACCGCCGACACGGCCACGTTGTCGCTCGCCGTGGCAGCGAGATTCAGCGTGCCGGTCAGCCCACTCGCGAGATCGAGCGGCAGCGTCAACGTGGCGGTGGGCGCTTGCGTGTCGGAGCCGCCACCCGCACTCCCACCGTCGCCACCGCAGGCGGCCAACAGCAAGCCGCTGATGCCGAGCGCGACGGCGGTACTCCAAGGCGTGTGAAGTGCGTTCATGGCATGCCTTTCATGATCGACGGTCCGCGTGACGGTGCACCACCTATTCTCATCCGCAGTGCCGCAGCAAACGCATGGCGCTTGTGACACGACGTGACGGCCTGAGGGTAAGCGCCTAGGCCCCGACGTCACCCAGGCGGCAGCCCTTGCGCGATGCTTCGGATATACCCCGCAGGCCACCGCCTTTGCAAGGAGCCCCTGTGTCGAACGTCCCCGCCAATCGCCCTCACTTCAAGAACTGGCCCAAGCGCCTGCCACGCGAACTGGTCGTGCCCGAGACCTCGCTGTGGGTCAACATGGAGGTG
>JBGQEX010000405.1:0-2407 GCA_041496605.1 Piscinibacter sp. | reverse complement strand
GGGCAGCAGCCGCTGGATGCAGGAGCTGGGTGTCGACATGCTGCCGCTGGCCGCGCACGCAGCCGAGTTGCAGCGCGACGGCCGTACCGTCTCGTGGCTCGCACGCGCGGCCGTGGCGAACGGCGCCGCACCTGCGCTGCTTGGCCTTTTGGCCTTCGGCGACACGGTGAAGCCGCACGCGGCACGTGCCATTGCGCAGTTGACGGCGCGGGGCATCCGCTGCGTACTGGTCAGCGGCGACAACGCCGGCAGCGCCAACGCCGTGGGACGCGAGCTCGGCATTGCCGACGTGCGCGCCGAAGTGCTGCCCGGCGACAAGGCCGCGCTGATCGCAAGCCTGCGCGAAGGCCTGCCGGCCGGCGCCAAGGTGGCGATGGTCGGCGACGGCGTCAACGATGCGCCGGCGTTGGCGGCAGCCGACGTCGGCATGGCCATGAGCACCGGCACCGACGTCGCGATGGCCGCGGCCGGCGTGACGCTGATGCGCGGCGACCCGCTGCTGGTGGCGCAGGCGCTCGACATCTCCGATCGCACGCGCGCCAAGATCTGGCAGAACCTGTTCTGGGCCTTCGTCTACAACGTGGTCGGCATTCCGCTGGCGGCGTTCGGGCTGCTCAGCCCGGTGGTGGCCGGCGCGGCGATGGCCTTGTCGAGCGTCAGCGTGGTCAGCAATGCGTTGCTGCTCAAGCGATGGGAGCCTCGTGAATGAACATCGGCGAAGCTTCGACGCAATCGGCGGTGTCGGCGAAGATGATCCGCCACTACGAAAGCCTCGGCCTGCTGCCGAAGATCGCGCGCAGCGAGTCGGGCTACCGGCAATACGACGACGCCATGATCCACACGCTGCGCTTCATTCGTCGCGCGCGCGATCTGGGTTTCAGCATCAAGGAGATCGAACGCCTGCTCGGCCTGTGGCGCAACCGCCGCCGTGCCAGCGCCGACGTGAAACGCATTGCGCTGGCGCACGCCGACGACCTGCAGCAGCGCATCGCCGAGATGCAGGCCATGCAGCGCACGCTGCTGCATCTGGCCCATTGTTGCCACGGCGACGCGCGCCCGGACTGTCCGATCCTCGACGACCTGGCCGGCGGGCCCGCCTGATGGCTGCACCAAGAAAAAGGCCGCTGGAGTCCAGCGGCCTTTTTCTTTGGCAGCGTGCTGCGCTTACTTGAAACGCGACTGCTGTACCGTCTGCAGTTCGCCCTTCAGCGAACCGATGTACTGGGCCAGTTGCTTCAGCTCGCTGTGGCTGAACGACGCCGACATGCCGCCCATGATCGGGTTGGCGCGACCGACTTGTGGGTTGTTCTGGGTCTGGTAGGCCTTCAGCGCCACATACAGGTAGTCGGCATGCTGACCGGCGAGCTTCGGGTAGGTGGGATCGATCGGCTTGCTGAAGTTGTCGCCGTGGCACGAAGCGCAATTGGTCTTCTTCAGCAAGGCGGCCACTTCGGGCGACGGCTCGTGGTCGGGCTTGTCGGCCAGCGCGGCGGTGCTCTTCGCTTCAGTCGAGTAGAACGCGGCCAGGTCGGCCATGTCCTGGTCGCTGAGCGAGCCGGCGATGGCGCGCATCGTCGGGTGCTTGCGGTCGCCCTTCTTGTAGGCGCTGAGCGCCGACGCGATGTACTTCGCGCTCTGCCCGGCGATCATCGGCACCTTGTGGATTTCTGGGAAGCTCGCCTGGTAGCCCGCGATGCCGTGGCAGCCGATGCACATGGCGGCCTTCTTCTCGCCGGCCTTGGCGTCTTGCGCGATCGCGGTGGACAGGTGGCCTGCGAAGGCGAGCATGGCGATGATCGGAAGCAGCAGTTTTCTCATGGTCCGGCGTGCGTTATTTCAGTCCAACACGGGATTATAGAGGCGCCATTTATACTGACCCGACACCCCCCAGAGACCGCGACCTCATGAAGTTCACAGGCACCGACAACTACGTCGCCACCGACGACCTGATGCTGGCGGTGAACGCCGCCGCCACCTTGAAACGCCCGCTGCTCGTGAAGGGCGAGCCGGGCACCGGCAAGACGATGCTGGCCGAGGAAGTGGCCGAGGCGATGTCGATGCCGCTGCTGCAATGGCACATCAAGAGCACGACCAAGGCGCAGCAGGGCTTGTATGAATACGACGCCGTGAGTCGCCTGCGCGACAGCCAGCTGGGCGACGAGCGCGTCAAGGACATCCACAACTACATCGTCAAGGGCGTGCTGTGGCAGGCCTTCACGGCGGAACAACCGATGGTGCTGTTGATCGACGAGATCGACAAGGCCGACATCGAGTTCCCGAACGACTTGCTACGCGAGCTCGACCGCATGGAGTTCTACGTCTACGAGACGCAGGCGACGATCCAGGCGCGGCACCGGCCGCTGGTCGTCATCACCAGCAACAATGAAAAGGAGCTGCCGGACGCGTT
>JBGQEX010000404.1:0-2435 GCA_041496605.1 Piscinibacter sp. | reverse complement strand
GCCGACCTGATCGATTGCTCGTCGGGCCAGGTGAGCAAGAAGGAGAAGATCACCTTCGGGCGCATGTTCCAGACGCCGTTCGCCGACCGCATACGCCAGGAAGCCGGCATTGCCAGCATCGCGGTGGGGGCGATCAGCGAGGCCGACCACGTCAACTCCATCATCGCCGCCGGTCGGGCCGACCTGTGCGCTGTCGCGCGTCCGCACTTGGCGAATCCGGCCTGGACCATGACCGAGGCCGCCAAGATCGGCTTCGCCGAGCTGGCGTGGCCCAAGCAGTACCGCTCGGCCAAGGTGCAGATGGAATCCAACTTCGCTCGCGAGAAGGCGCAGGCCGCGCAGGCGGCGGCGGTCAAGGCTTGAGAGCTTGGACGATCTTGTTCCAAAGCCGCGTCATCCCGACGAAAGTCGGGATCCACTGGGTGCAGTTGGCGACACTGGTTCTGACCGAGACAGTGGATCCCGGCGTTCGCCGGGATGACGGTACAAAGACTCTCAACCGCTGACACCATGACAACCACACCCACCGGGCCGCTCGCCGGCCGACACGCCCTGATCACCGGTGCCGGCCGGGGCATCGGCGCGGCAATCGCGCGGCGACTGGCTGCCGACGGCGCGCGCCTGAGCCTGCTCGGCCGGCAGCGCGACGCGCTCGAGGCGCTGGCGGCTGAACTGCCGGCCGCGGCCTGCGCCCAAGTCCTCGTCTGCGATGTCACCGAGGCCGACGCCGTGGCCAACGCCTGGTCGCAGGCCGTCGACGCCGCCGGGCCGGTGGAGATCCTCGTCAACAACGCCGGCCAGGCGGCCAGCGCGCCGTTCGGCCGCACCACGGACGAGTTGTGGCAGCGCATGCTGGCGGTCAACCTCACTGGCACGTTTCTATGCACCCGCGCCACCTTGCCGGGCATGCAGGCGGCCGGCTGGGGGCGCATCGTCAACATCGCCAGCACGGCGGGCCAACGCGGCTATGCCTATGTGAGCGCCTATGTGGCCGCCAAGCACGGCGTGATCGGCCTGACACGCTCGCTCGCGCTCGAGGTCGCTGCCAAGGGCATCACCGTCAACGCCGTGTGCCCAGGCTACACCGAGACCGACCTGCTGCGCGAGAGCCTGTCCAACGTCGTCGCCAAGACCGGCCGCAGTGCCGACGAGTCGCGTGCCGAGTTCGCGCGCCACAACCCGCAGGGTCGCATCGTGCAGCCCGAGGAGGTGGCCGATGCAGTCGCCTGGCTGTGCACGCCGGCGGCCGCGGCGATCAACGGGCAGTCGATCTCGGTCAGCGGCGGCGAGGTGATGTGAGCGAGGTTATATCAATGAGCAAGCCGCGCAACTTCAAGCTCGTGCACGTGCTGGACGACAACAACATCGGCCGCGAGGCGCGCGCCGTCTCCAGCGACCATTCGGCGGTCAAGCTCTGGCTGCGGCTGTTGTCGTGCAGCACCCAGATCGAGCAGGAGATCCGCGCGCGCCTGCGCCAGCGCTTTGCCACCACGTTGCCGCGTTTCGACTACCTGGCGCAGCTGGAGCGGCACCCGCAGGGGCTGCGCATGAACGCGCTGTCGCGCTACCTGATGGTGACCGGCGGCAACGTCACCGGGCTGACCGACCAGCTCGTCGGCGAAGGCTGGGTCGAGCGTACGCCCGACCCGGTCGACCGGCGCTCGCTGATCGTCAAGCTCACCGACGCCGGGCGCGAGCAATTCCTGCAGATGGCCGAGGAGCACGAGGCCTGGCTGCTGGAGATGTTCGAGGGCTTCGACGCCCAGCACAAGGGCACCCTCTACGAACTGCTGGGCCGCCTGCGCGTGCACCTGGTCCAGAAGGAGGCCGACGCCCTGGGCGAACGGCCGAGTGCAAACCCATCACCGAAGGATCGCCGATGAATACCCGTCTCGACCCGACCCTGGCCGCCGCCAACCGCAAGCTGCTGGCAGGCTACCAGGCCACCCATTTCAAGTGGCAGGCTGAAGGCGGCATGGCCACCATCACCCTCGACCGGCCGGAGCGCAAGAACCCGCTGACGTTCGACTCGTACGCGGAGCTGCGCGACCTGTTCCGGGCGCTGAAGTACGCCACCGACATCCACGCCGTGGTGGTGGTGGGCGCCGGCGACAACTTCTGCTCGGGCGGCGACGTGCACGAAATCATCGGGCCGCTGGTACAGCTGACGGCGCCGGAGTTGCTGATGTTCACGCGCATGACCGGCGACCTCGTCAACGCCATGCGCGGCTGCCCGCAGCCCATCGTCGCGGCGATCGACGGCGTGTGCGCCGGCGCGGGCGCCATCATCGCGATGGCCAGCGACCTGCGCCTGGGCACGGCGCGCGCCAAGACCGCGTTCCTGTTCAACCGCGTCGGCTTGGCCGGCTGCGACATGGGCGCCTGCGCGATCCTGCCGCGCATCATCGGGCAGGGGCGGGCGAGCGAGCTGCTCT
>JBGQEX010000403.1:0-2495 GCA_041496605.1 Piscinibacter sp. | reverse complement strand
GCTGCAGCGCGATCGACACACTCTGTTTGCCACCACTCGATGGGACCGCCATGAAGTCACTTGCCGGCCGTTTCGCCAAGCTCGCTGCGGTTGTCTGTCTGGGCGCGGCCTCTCTCGGCGCCGGCGCGTTGGAGTTGCGTGGCTTTCGAGGAATTGCCTGGGGAGACGGTGCCGACACGCTGGGCAGCGCCGCACTCGCCCACGCCGACGGCGATGTGGCCTGCTTCAAGCGCGAGCACGAGAACATGCTGTTCGGCGACAGCCCGCTCAACGAAGTGCGCTACTGCTTTCATCAGGACCACTTGTTCATGGTGACCCTTGATTCAGCGGTCAGCCTGAAGGCATTGATCTCGGAGTTTCAACGCGCCTATGGGCCGCCCGTGGCACGCCTGCCCCATGCCGCGTCATGGGGCAGCGCCGCCTCGAGCGCACGCGCCGAGCTCGTGTCGCTGCCGACCGGCGGCTCGCCGTCGCGTCTGACGATCTACTCCAACAGATTTGCCCCCCAGTGGGCAAAGTCGGGCCGCGCCGACACGTCGCACCGCGTCTCCGCCGCGTTGTAACGGCTCCTGTCGGGTGAAGGGTCGGCAATGCGCCACAGATGCGCACGCGAAGCTGCGACAAATTCCTCGCGCACCATCGAACAGATGTAACCGCTCGTTCCCTCGGGGACGCCGGACCGATAGGCTACGTTCACTCCGCGAGCGCGTGCATTGAAGTTGTCGTTGTGTTGCCGCGTCGGGGGGCCTTGCAGGCAACCAACGAAACAGAAAGGCGCACGCCATGTCCTTCGCACGACCCCATGCAATCCTGATCGCCGCCGGCCTGCTGCTCGGCAGCCTGGCCGCCCATGCCGACACGCCGTCGGTGAAGCGTGTCGATGCGCAGTCGACGGCGCTGGCCGGCACGATGACACGCGCTGCGATGCTCACCGACCTGCACACCGCCTTCGCCGACGGCGAGCGCATCGGCACGCTGCGCTCCGGCGCCGCTTGCGGCGCGACCGCCGACCGCGAATGGAGCGAGCTGGTTCGGCAGCGTGTCGAGTCCGAGCTGCCCAGCGTCTTCCACGACGAGCTGGCCAAGGCCGGCGGCATGTTCCCGGTGGGCGGCGGCGCGCCGCTGCGCGTGCAGGCCTTCCTCAACAACATCGACGTCCAGGTCTGCCAGGCGGCAGCTGGCACGTGGCAGGGCGGCTTCTACGTGCAGGTGAGCTGGCAGATCGTCTCGCCCGAGTCGGGCCAGGTGGTCTACCAGGCGTCGACCGAAGGCTCGTTCATGCTCAACCAGCCGCGGCGCATGGCGACGGCGACGGGCCTGCGCGAAGCGTTCGGCGTCGCAGTGCGCAACCTGATCGCCGACCGCCGCTTCGCGGCGCTGCTGCAGCCCGCCGACCCGCGCCGCGTCGCGCTAGCCTACTGAGCCCGCCCGGCGCCGGCAGGCGCCGGTGTCGGGGCCGCGGTCGCGCTCAGCGTGGCCGCCGCGTTGCTGGCTTCCCACTGCTTGGCCTGGTCAAGCAGCTTCTCGAAGGTGGCCCCTTCGTTGAGCAACGCCGCCTTGGCGTGCGTGTCCAGCGGACTCTCGATACCGAACTCATCGCGCGGCATGCGGTCCTCACGCACCGATTTCATCAAGCGCTTGATTTCGGCGGCCGCGTGCATCGGTGTCTGCAGCAGCACCAGCTTCTTCATGCCGTCGGGATTGTTCGGCACGTGGCACTGGAAGCACTGGCCATCTCGCAAGCGCAGCGCCAGGCTCTTGTAGGCCACGTCGAGCTTGCCGATGTAGGGGTTCTTGGCGTGCAGCAGCCCGTCGAACACGGTGACCGTGGGCTGGCTTCTGCCTTGCGCATCGGTCCAGCGCCATTTCCCGTCGTGGGGCGGCCGCACCATGTGCTCGCTGGCCTGGATCGGCGGGTTGGCGCCGAACACCGTGAATTGCGCGACCTTCACGCGATCGACCTTGGCGTCCCACCAGAGGATGATCTCGTTGGCCTTCTCGTACATCGCCCATTTCTCGGCCTCATGCCAGAACGGGTAGGGGAACTGCCCCGGCGTGAGGCGGTTGCGGAAGGCTGTCTGCAGGCGAATCTGATACAGGCCTTCGGTCTCGACGTAGTTCACGCTGTATTTGCCGTTGAACATGAACAGCGGCACATACATGCCGGCCAGCACGTCGGGCGCGAACTGCGTGACCTTGGCGTCCTTCAGCGCCACCTTCGGGTCGCGCTGGCGCCCCCAGAGCACGAAGTCAACCAGGCTGCGCTTGAACTGCGAGTCGCGGTACAGCCCGGCGCGGCAGGCGTCGAACGCGGCCTGGTCGCCGGGCTCGGCGGCGGGGCACAGGCGCGCCATCTCGGCGGCGATCAGCGCGGCAGCCTTCTCCACCCGCTCGCGCGCATCGTCGTTGTGCGGCGTCGTGGCCGACAAGGATGGCAGCACCGCGGCGGCACACCAGGCCAAGGCAATGAGTTGAACGAACTTGCTGAACTTCAT
>JBGQEX010000402.1:0-2518 GCA_041496605.1 Piscinibacter sp. | reverse complement strand
CTCAACGCGCCGGCCCTGAATCTGACGCAGGACCTGTATGTTTCGGGCGCGCTGAAAACGGGCCGCATCATGGCCAAGGACGAGGACGTCTGCCTGCACTGCGGCCTGTGCGCCGAGCGCTGCCCGACCGGCGCCTGGGACATGCAGAAGTTCATGCTCGACATGACCCGCGCGGGCCACGGTTGCCGCAACACCCACAAGAAGGCCGCGTGATCATGACCACGAAACCCACTGTCAAGCGCATCGAAGCCGTCAACGACTTCGTCGTCAAGTTCGCCAACGTCAACGGCTCCGGCTCGGCCTCGGCCAACGAGATGTTCGCGCGCAGCCTGCTGCGCATGGGCGTGCCGGTGAGCCCGCGCAACATCTTCCCGTCCAACATCCAGGGCTTGCCGACCTGGTACGAGGTGCGCGTCAACGAACGCGGCTACCTCGGCCGGCGCGGCGGCGTGGACCTGATGGTCGCGATGAACCCGCAGACCTGGGACCGCGACATCCAGGAGATCGAGCCCGGCGGCTACCTGCTGTACGACAACTCCAAGCCGCTGCCGCCGTCCAAGTTCCGCGACGACATCTACCTCATCGGCGTGCCGCTGACGCAGCTGTGCGCCACCCGCTACACCGACCCGCGCGAGCGCCAGCTGCTGAAGAACATCGTCTACGTCGGCGTGCTGGCGGCGCTGCTGGGCATCGAGCCCGAGGTCATCGCCACGCTGCTGGGCGAACAGTACAAGGGCAAAGCCAAGCTGATCGAACCCAATCTCGATGCCTTCATGATGGGCCTGCAGCACGGCCGCAGCATGTTCGACGAAGGGCTGGAAGCGGTCATCGGCCTCAGCGTGCAGCGCAGCGATGCGGTCGGCAAGCGCATCTTCGTCGAAGGCAACGCCGCGGCGGCGCTGGGCTGCGTGTACGGCGGCGCCACGGTCTGCGCCTGGTATCCGATCACGCCGTCGTCGTCGGTGGCCGAGGCGTTCCAGAAGTACTGCGGCAAGTTCCGCGTCGACAAGGCGACCGGGCAGAACCGCTACGCCATCGTGCAGGCCGAAGACGAGATCGCGTCGATCGGCATGGTGATCGGCGCCGGCTGGAACGGCTCGCGTGCCTTCACGGCCACGTCGGGCCCCGGCGTGTCGCTGATGACCGAGTTCATCGGCCTCGCCTACTTCGCCGAGATTCCCGCCACCATCATCAACGTGCAGCGCGGCGGGCCGTCCACCGGCATGCCCACGCGCACGCAACAGTCCGACCTGCTGAGCTGCGCCTACGCGTCGCACGGCGACACCAAGCACGTGCTGCTGTTCCCCGAAGACCCGCACGAATGTTTCGAGTTCGGTGCCACCGCGCTCGACCTGGCAGACCGCCTGCAGACGGTGATCTTCGTGATGACCGACCTCGACATCGGCATGAACCACCGCCTCAGCGAGCCCTTCAACTGGGACGACGCGCGCCGCTACGATCGCGGCAAGGTGATGACGCGCGAAGATCTCGACAGCGGGCGCGACTTCGGCCGCTACCTCGATGTCGACGGCGACGGCATCCCGTACCGCACGCTGCCGGGCACGCACCCGGACAAAGGCGCGTACTTCACACGCGGCACCACGCGCGATGCCTACGCGCGCTATTCCGAGGCCGGGCCGGACTACATCTACAACGTGGAGCGGCTGCTGAAGAAGTTCGAGACCGCCAAGGAACTGGTGCCGCAGCCGATCGCGCGCAAGGCGTCGAAGGCGACGCGCCACGGTGTCATCTATTTCGGCTCGACCAGCCCCGCCATGGCCGAGGCCTTCGACGCGCTGCAGGCGCAGGGCCTGCATGTGGACCTGCTGCGTGTGCGTGCCTTCCCGTTCAGCGCCGCGGTCGATCGCTTCATCGCCGAACACGAGACGGTGTTTGTGGTCGAGCAGAACCGTGACGCGCAGCTGCGCACGCTGCTCGTCAACGAGCAGGAGATCAACCCCGCGGTGCTGGTGCCGGTGCTGCATTTCGACGGCACGCCGATCACCGCGCGCTTCATCACCGCGGCGATCGCGCAGCGGATGGCGGGCGCGAACGTCGAGCCGATCATCAAGAAGGGAAAGGCGGCATGACCTACCTCGCCAAACCCATACTGCACCACCCGACGCTGCCGAAGAACGCCCGCGGCTTCACCCGGCGCGACTACGAAGGCAAGATCTCCACGCTGTGCGCCGGCTGCGGCCACGACTCGATCTCCGCCGCGCTGGTGCAAGCCTGCTGGGAGCTCGACATCGAGCCGCACCGCGTGGCCAAGCTGTCGGGCATCGGCTGCTCGTCGAAGACCACCGACTACTTCCTCGGCAACTCACACGGCTTCAACACCGTGCACGGCCGCATGCCGTCGGTGCTGACCGGCGCCAACCTCGCCAACCGCGAGCTGCTGTACCTCGGCGTGTCGGGCGACGGCGACTCGGCGTCGATCGGTCTCGGCCAGTTCGCACACGCGATGCGGCGCGGCGTGAACATGACCTACATCGTCGAGAACAACGGCGTCTATGGT
>JBGQEX010000401.1:0-2531 GCA_041496605.1 Piscinibacter sp. | reverse complement strand
GCGGGTCTGGATTCACAACGATTCACATCGGCTTCATCGCCTTCGCGGCACCGGCGCAAGACACTGGATTCAGGCCAGCACATCGCTGGCCGCCGCGACAGGCGCTGCAGCACGCGGCCGTCGTCTGGACATTCACATCACCGAAAGATCCACCATGCAAACCGCCACGCAATCTGCCAATCAGTCCACCATCATCTCAACTGCAAACCAGCGCTATGCCAGGTGCATCGACGCGTCCAAGCGCATCCGCTGGGACATCGACCGCGACGTCATTCGTGGCCGCGAATTCGATCTTGCGCAGAAGTTCCTGCCCGACGGCCTGTCGTGCGTGGACGAGCTGGCCTTCCTGAGCACCAGCGAACAGCGTTTCCTGGGCCAGGTGCAGGGCCGCACCTATGCCAACATGTTCGGCTTGGTCGAGCGCTTCATCAACGCCAAGGTGCTCGAGATCAGCCGCGACCACTGGCTGGGCGACCAGACCGCGCTCGAGGCCCTGGTCCGTTTTTCGGACGAGGAGATGAAGCACCAGGAGCTGTTCCGGCGCATCGAGTTGCTGGTGGCCGACCGCATGCCGCCAGGGTACGTGTTCGCGGTGGCGCCCAACGACGTGGCCGCGTTCGTGCTCGGCAAGTGCACCTGGGCCGTGCTGGCGCTGACCTGCCACATCGAGCTGTTCACTCAGGCGCACTACCGTGCCAGCATCGATGGCGCCGACGGCCTATCGGCCCTGTACAAGGACGTGTTCCTGTTCCACTGGAAAGAGGAGTCGCAGCACGCGATCATCGACGAGCTGGAATGGCAGCGCGAAGATGCCAAGTTGGCATCGGCCGCGGCCCGCGATGCGGCGGTCGATGACCTGATCGCGCTGGTGGTCGGTGTTGACGGCATTCTGCAGGCGCAGGCCAACTCCGATGTCGCCTATTTCTTGAGTGTCACCGGCATCGACCCGGCCGCGCCGCGCGCTGGGGCGATCCGCGCCACCGTGTTGAAGGCGTACCGCTGGCAGTACATCGTGTCGGGCGTGATGGAGCCGCGCTTCCAGAAGATCCTTGGCAGCTTCGTAAACGAAGTGCAGATGCAGCGTGTTCAAGGCGCGCTGGCGCCGCTGATGTACGCGGTGCCCGACAAGGCCCAGGCGCCGGTGGGCATGGCGCATTGAGACCTGACAGCCACCGGGGCTCCGCGGCCGCTCTTGGGGGAATGACAGGCGTTGCGGTCGGTGCTTTAATGATTCGATCAGCTTCACGCCGCCCGCGGCGCGGAGAAGACGCTCATGAGCCAGGTCCCCTCCTTCGACGACGAACCGACCATTGCGCCGCGCGCGTCGATTCCTCGCGGGCTCCACGGGCGGTTTGTCGGCAGTTCCTCCTTCTTCAGCCACACCTTGCCCGAGGGCACGAGCATCGGCGGGCTGGAAATCATCAGACTGATCGGTGAGGGCGGGTTCGGCATCGTCTACCTGGCCGACGACCCTGCCTTGCAGCGCCAGGTGGCGATCAAGGAGTACATGCCCTCGTCGCTCGCCGCACGTGCGAGCGACGGGCTCAACGTGGTCCTCAAATCCGACCACCACGCGGACACCTTCAAGGTGGGCTTGAGAAGCTTCGTCAACGAGGCGCGTTTATTGGCCAGCTTCGACCACCCGGCCCTGGTCAAGGTGTACAGCTTCTGGGAGGCGAACGGTACCGCCTACATGGCGATGCCGTACTACGAAGGGCCCACGCTCAAGCGCACCGTGATCGACATGGGGCATGCGCCGGACGAAGCCACGCTGCGCGCCTGGCTGCGTCCGCTGCTGGACGCGCTGGCGGTCATGCACCGCGAGCATTGCTTCCATCGCGACATCGCGCCGGACAACATCCTGTTGACCGCCACCGGCCCCTTGTTGCTCGATTTCGGGGCGGCGCGCCGGGTCATCGGCGACATGACCCACGCCTTGACCGCGATGCTGAAGCCGGGCTATGCGCCGATCGAGCAGTACGGCGAAATGTCGGCCATGCGCCAGGGCGCGTGGACCGACCTCTATGCGCTGGCCTGCGTCGTCTACTTCGCCGTCACCGGCAAGCCGCCGATGTCCTCGGTCGACCGCCTGATGGCCGAGGGCCTGGCACCCCTCGGCCGCGTGGCCGCCGGACGGTACAGCGAGAGCTTCTTGCGGGCCATCGATGCAGCCCTGGCAGTGCAACCGCAAGACAGGCCCCAGGACGTGGCCCAGTTTCGAGCCCTGCTCGACGCCGGGCTGGCGCAGCGAGCCGGCGCTGCAGTGGCACCCCTGCCGCGGCCGATCAGGGACAAGGACGAAACCACCTTGATGGATCCGCCCGCGCAAGCTGCCCCGCGCGCGGCTGTCGCTGCGGTTGCGCGGGCACTGGCGCCTGCTACCCCCGCAACTGCGCCTGTGGCCGTGGCCGTGGCCGTGGCCGCTGGTGCGACGCCGGCTCGGCGGTCGACCGTCTATGCAGTGGGTGCCGCGGTGTTCCTGGCCGCCGCCGCCGCGGGCCTCCTGCTGGTCAGGCCACGGCCGGCGCCAT
>JBGQEX010000400.1:0-2540 GCA_041496605.1 Piscinibacter sp. | reverse complement strand
GTGGCCCACACGCCGTCGATCAACGCTGTCTTGGAATGCAGGATCACGCCGCGCCGCTGGTAGATCTTCACGCCCGCTCGCAGCAGCCGGTCGTAGTAGCCGCGTCCGGCGTGGAACACCAGCCAGGAGTCGGTCTGGCTGGGCAGGATCAGCTTCACGTCGACGCCACGCCCGGCGGCGGCTTCGAGCGCGGCGAGCAACTGCGGGTCGGGGGCGAAGTAGGCGTTGGTCAGGTGCACGCTGGTCTCGGCGCTGCCGATGGCCGAGAGCAGCGTCGCGTAGATCAGGCTGTAGGGCTCGTCGGGCGAGCTGCCGATCGCGCGCACCACCTGCAGGCCGGCATTCTCGGCGGGCGGGAAGTAGTTCTTCGCTGCCAGCGGCTCGCCCTTTTGCTTTTCCCAGGTCGCGAGAAACAGCTTCTGCAATTCGGCCACCACCGGCCCGCGCAGTTGCAGGTCGGTGTCGCGCCAGGCCAGGCTGCCGTCGGGGCGCGCGGGCGAGCCCGGCTTGAACGAGCCGCCGGAGTACACGCTGCTGATGTTGATGCCGCCCAGGAATGCCGTGCGCCCATCGGCGATCAGCAGCTTGCGGTGGTCGCGCTGATTCAGCTCCCACTCCTTGCGCACCACCAAAGGGTTGAGCGGGTTGAATTCGAGCACCTTGATGCCGCTGTCGGTCAGCCGCTGGAAGAAGGCCGCCGGGGTGCTGGAGGTGCCTGCGCTGTCGCGGATCAGATTGACCTGCACGCCTTGCTGCTGCTTGGCGATCAGCGCTTGTGCAAAGCGCTGGCCGACATCGTCGTCGTCCAGCAGATAGGTCTCCATGTTGATGTGGTCTCGCGCCGCGAGGATGGCCGCGAACATCGCCTCGTAGGTGGCCGGCCCGTTCTGCAACAGCAGCACCTGGTTGCCGGTGGTCAGCGGACTGCCGACGATGGCCTCTTCGAGCGCGAGGTGACGATCGAAGATGCTGGTCTCCTGGCCGCGGCTGCTGAGGCGATCGAGGACGGCCTTGCTCTGTGCGGCCGACAGCGGGCCGCGCGAGCCTTCCAGCTGCACCGGTGGGCCGGCGTTGTGCGACAGGTCGGGCACGATCGTCGGCAGGCTGCTGCAGCTGACCAGGCCGAGCAGGCACAAGGCCAGGCCGTACCAGCTGCGCAGCGGTCGTCGCGTCGATGTCATGCGTGGCCGCCCTTGGCACAGCGCCGCGACGTCATGCGCCAAGCTGCAGGGTGCGAACAGCCACGGCGGCCATTACAGGCGTCCCATCAACAGCAGCACGACGACGATGAGCACCACCAGCCCCAACCCACCGCTGGGCCCATAACCCCAGCTCCGGCTATGCGGCCAGGTTGGAACGGCGCCGATCAGCATCAGGATCAGAACGATCAGCAGTATGGTTCCCAAGCCCATGAGATTCTCCTTGACGTTGTGAGTGAGTGGATTCAGCTCGATGGCGGCGACGCCGTCGGCGGGATCACGATCAGGCAAAGCGTAGGCGCGTGCGATGCGCAAGTCAGTGCGCTAGCGAACACTGGCGCCAAGCGGTGCCATCGAGAAGCCACCAGCGCCGGCTCAACGCATCACGTCGGCGTAGGCTTGCCGGTCCACGGCATAGCAGCCGCAGGCCGCCGCCTCGAGCCCGCGGCGATCGAGCACTGTGAGCTCGCCGCGGTGGTACTCGATCAACCCGCCGCGCTGCAGGGCGCCGGCGGCCATCGTGATGCCGACCCGGCGCACGCCGAGCATGTAGGCGAGGAACTCGTGCGTCACGCGAAATCTATCGGCGTGCGCTCGGTCCTGGCTCATCAGCAGCCAGCGCGCCAGGCGCGGGCCGATCAAGTGAAAGCGCAGGCACGAGGCCGATGCAGCCAGCTGGGTCATCAGCACATAGAGGTAGTGGTTGAGGCTGCGTCGCAGTGCCGGGCTGCGCTTCAACTCACCGCGAAACGCCGCGCTGCCGACGCGCCACGCGCCTCCTGGGCCTTGCACGACTGCGTGCAAGGGTGCCGTCACGACGCCCAGCGCCAAGTGCGCGCCCAGCATGCCTTCACGGCCCACCATGCCGACTTCGAGGGCCGGTTTGCCGTCGCTCAACGCGACCAGCGAGATAAAGCCGTCGGTGGGGAAGTAGACGTGACGCGTCGGCTTGCCGGGCTCGCACAGCACGTCGCCCAGCACCAGTTGGACCGGCTCGCAGACGGCGAGCAGGTGAAACCGGTCCTTGCGCGGCAGCAGTTCGATCAGGTGGTTCTCGACGCTCGCCAATCTGACTCTCCCGGTGTATTGCCGGCACCGTCGCGTGATGGCGCCAGCAAGAACTCGTGCGGCAATTGAATGCCGTGTCGACTACTCGGGCGAGCTTGCACCATGCACCGCGGCAGCACCGTCTGCTAGCGCACACAGCGGCGAATAAATCGCTGTATTACGCGGCGAGCGACATCGGCAGCAGACGGTCGTGTTCCTTCTTGGCCATCGCGTAGCACTCGCAGGTGCGCCGCTCGAGCCGCGCTCGGTCGAGCACGGCGATGCGGCCGCGGC
>JBGQEX010000399.1:0-2605 GCA_041496605.1 Piscinibacter sp. | reverse complement strand
TGAGCACCGGCAGCCCGTAGGTGTGGTGCCAGGCGCGCACCAGGTGGTCGCTGGCGGCCTTGCTGGCCGAGTAGGGGCTGTTCGGCTCGTACACGTGCTGCTCGGTGAAGGGTGCGTCGCCGGGCCCGAGCGAGCCGTACACCTCGTCGGTGGACACGTGATGGAAGCGGAAGGCGTGCTGATCGCCTGCCGGCAGGGCGGCCCAATGGGCGCGGGCCGCTTCGAGCAGGGTGAACGTGCCTTCGACATTGGTGCGGATGAAGGCGCCGGGGCCATGGATGCTGCGGTCGACATGGCTTTCGGCGGCGAAGTGCACTACGGCGCGCGGCCGGTGTTCGGCGAACAGGCGGTCGAGCAGGGCGCGATCGGTGATATCGCCGTGGACGAACACGTGCCTCGGGTTGCCCTCGAGCGAGGCCAGGCTCTCCAGGTTGCCGGCGTAGGTCAACGCGTCGAGATTGAGCACCGGCTCGCCGGTGGTGGCGATCCAATCCAGAACAAAGTTCGCGCCGATGAAGCCGGCGCCGCCCGTGACAAGGATCATGAATTTGCAACTTGGTTGCGCAATGCGACCCGCGGATTCTAGTGTTGGCAGATGTCGGTTCGGCACCCCGCGGGTGCAGGGGCGATAATGCGCGGATGACCGAAATCACCCAGGCGAGCGCGCCAAGCGCCGCCAGCCCCGAGGCCGCCGCCCCGGCGCCCGCTCGCTTTGACACCCTCGCGCTAGACCCCAAGCTGCTGCGTGCGGTAGCCGAAGCGGGCTACCTGTTCATGACCCCCATCCAGGCCAAGGCGATTCCCATCGTGCTGGACGGGCGCGACGTGATGGGCGCGGCGCAAACCGGCACCGGCAAGACGGCGGCGTTCTCGCTGCCACTGCTGCAGAAGATGCTCAAGCACGAAAACGCCAGCATGTCGCCGGCGCGCCACCCGGTGCGCGCGCTGGTGCTGGCGCCCACGCGCGAGTTGGCCCTCCAGGTGGCCAACAACGTCAAGGCCTATTCCAAGCACAGCAAGCTGCGCGCGGCCGTGGTGTTCGGCGGCATCGACATGAAGCCGCAAACCGCCGAGTTGAAGGCGGGCGTCGAGGTGCTGATCGCCACCCCCGGCCGCTTGCTCGACCACATCGAAGGCAAGAACTGCGTGCTCAACCAGGTCGAATACGTCGTGCTCGACGAGGCCGACCGCATGCTCGACATCGGCTTCCTGCCCGACCTGCAGCGCATCCTGAGCTACCTGCCCAAGCAGCGCCAGACCCTGCTGTTCTCGGCCACCTTCTCGCCCGAGATCAGGCGGCTGGCCGAGAGCTATCTGCAAGACCCGGTGCTGGTCGAAGTGGCGCGACCGAATGCGACGGCAACCAATGTCGAGCAGCGCTTCTACAGTGTTGACACCGACGACAAGCGCGCCGCCGTGCTGAAGCTGTTGAAAGACCGCTCACTCACGCAGGCGCTGATCTTTGTCAATTCCAAGCTCGGTTGCGCGCGCCTGGCCCGCTCGTTCGAGCGCGACGGCCTGCGCACCAACGCGCTGCACGGCGACAAGTCACAGGACGAGCGTTTGAAGGCACTCGACGCGTTCAAGCGCGGTGACGTCGACGTGCTCGTGGCCACCGATGTGGCGGCACGCGGCCTCGACATCGTCGACCTGCCGGCAGTGATCAATTTCGACGTGCCGTTCAATGCGGAAGACTACGTCCACCGCATCGGCCGCACCGCCCGCGCCGGTGCGTCGGGCCTGGCCATCACGCTGGTCTCGCGCGACGACAACCGGCTCGTCGCCGACATCGAGAAGCTCATCAAGAAAAAGATCGAGCTCGAGCCACTGGAGCTCGAAGACGAGCGGCCGCGGCGCGATTTCCGTGCCGAGCGGCCCCGCCGAGTTGCCGACGACGAGGTTCGCGAGGCGCGGCCGGCGCCCAGAGCGCCCAGCAGCTTCAGCTACGCCACGCCGAAGGCTGTGCTCGACCCGTTCTTCGAGCGGCCTTACGAATCCAGCACGACGGCCGAGCCGGCGTGGGAAGTCAAGGCTGCGGCGTCAGCCCCCGCGCCACGCGGCCTGTCGCCGAACATCAAGCCCAAGCACAAGGTGGCCGCGCTGTTCGGCGCGAAAAAGGAGGATTGAGAGCTTGAGAGTTTTTCGTCGCGCACATCCGACCTCCGTTCGGGCTGAGGTATCGAAGCCCTGTCGCGACGCTGCGCGGGCCCTTCGATACCTCAGGGCGAACGGGGCTGTGGCGTGAGCTGCAAGAAAACTCTCAGCCTCTGAGAGCGCCACATTCATTGCCCCAGCAGGGCGAACACAGCAGGAAGATCTTTCGGCAAGGACGTGAGCCGCGACTTCCATCCCGCCACCGTGTCGGTGCGCGTCCACCCCTGCGGCAGCGTGAGCCCGCAACTCACCGACAGGCGCGTCCCGGCATTCAGCCCGGACAACAGGGCGCCCAATAGCGCTTCATTGCGGTACGGCGTCTCGATCATCAGCTGCGTCTGCTGCAACCGGCGTGACAGCGCTTCGAGTTCGCGAATGCGCGCCTGCCGTTCGGCGGCATCCACCGGCAGGTAGCCGACGAACGCAAAGCTCTGGCCGTTGAGCCCGCTCG
>JBGQEX010000398.1:0-2614 GCA_041496605.1 Piscinibacter sp. | reverse complement strand
ATGGCGGCCTGCACATCCGCTGGCCCGACGCGCCGCTGGAGCAGGAAGCGCGGCTGATGGACTACAAGTGGTACGCGGCACTCGCCTATGTGCGCGCCAACAAGCTGAACCACAACGTCATCGAAGGCCGGAATGGAGGAAAAGACGACCGCTTCGGCATCATCGCCAGCGGCCAGGCCTACAACGACACGCGCCAGGCGCTGCTCGACCTGGGGCTCGATGACGATGCATGCCGGCGCCTCGGCATCCGGCTGCACAAGGTCAACGTGGTGTGGCCGCTCGAAGCCACCATCACGCGCGACTTCGCGCAAGGCTTGCACGAGATCCTGGTGGTCGAGGAGAAGCGCCAGGTCATCGAATACCAGCTGAAGGAAGAGCTCTACAACTGGCGCCCCGATGTGCGGCCCAACGTGCTCGGCAAGTTCGACGAGGGCGATGCGGCCGGCGGCGAGTGGTCGCAGCCGAACCCGAGCCACAACTGGCTGCTGCGCGCGCAGGCCGACCTGACGCCGGCGATCATCGCCAAGGCGATTGCCAAACGGCTGAAGAAGCTCGGCGTCGACGCCGACACCGCCGCGCGCATGGACGCGCGCATCGCACTCGTCGAAGCGAAGGAGCGCAGCCTCGAGGTCATGAAGACCACCAGCGGCGATCGCACGCCGTGGTTCTGCAGCGGCTGCCCGCACAACACCAGCACCAAGGTGCCCGAAGGATCGCGCGCGGTGGCCGGCATCGGCTGCCACTACATGGCGGTGTGGATGGACCGCAGCACCGTCACCTTCAGCCAGATGGGCGGCGAAGGCGTGTCGTGGGTGGGTCAGGCCGCGTTCAGCAACGACCGCCATGTGTTCGCCAATCTGGGCGACGGCACGTACTTCCACTCGGGCCTGCTGGCGGTGCGCCAGAGCATCGCGGCGGGCGTGAACATCACCTACAAGATCCTGTTCAACGATGCGGTCGCGATGACCGGCGGCCAGCCGGTCGACGGCACGCTGCGCGTGCCCGAGATCACACGCGAGCTGGAGGCCGAAGGCGCAAAGAAGATCGTCGTGGTGACCGACGAGCCCGAGAAGTATGAACAACACAAGAGCGCTGCGCCGATCCGCCTGGCGCCCGGCGTCACGGTGCACCACCGCGATGAGCTCGACTCGATCCAGAAGGCCTTGCGCGAGATCGCGGGCACCACCGTCATCATCTACGACCAGACCTGCGCCACCGAGAAGCGCCGCCGCCGCAAGCGCGGCACCCTGGTCGAGCCGTCCAAGCGCGTGGTCATCAACGAGCTGGTCTGCGAAGGTTGCGGCGACTGCTCGGTGAAGAGCAACTGCCTGTCGGTGGAGCCGGTGGAGACCGAGTTCGGCCGCAAGCGGCGCATCAATCAGAACAGCTGCAACAAGGACTATTCCTGCGTCAACGGCTTCTGCCCGAGCTTCGTCACCGTCGAAGGCGGGCAGCTGAAGAGCGCGAAGAAAGCGGACAAGGGCAGGCCAAACCCGTTCACGTTGCCGGCCTTGCCCGAGCCCACACTGCCGCTGGCCGAGGCCGCCTGGGGCATCGTGGTGGCCGGCGTCGGCGGTACTGGCGTCATCACCATCGGCCAGTTGCTCGGCATGGCCGCGCACATCGAAGGCAAGGGCATCGTCACGCAGGATGCCGCGGGCCTGGCGCAAAAGGGCGGCGCGACCTGGAGCCACATCCAGATCGCCAACCGCATGGAGGACATCCACACCACCAAGGTCGGCACGGCCGAGGCCGACCTGGTGATCGGCTGCGACCCGATCGTCGCGGCCAACAAGAGCACGTTGGCGGTGATTCGCGAAGGGCGCACCTTCGTCGCGCTGAACACGCACGGCTCGCCGACCGCGGCCTTCGTCAGCAACCCGAACTGGCAGTTCCCGGCCGGCAATTGCGAGAGCGCGATCGCCGGCGCGGCCGGCCCCTTGCACATCGGCGCGCTCGATGCCGACGAACTGGCGGTGCAGCTCGTCGGTGATTCGCTCTACGCCAACCCGCTGATGCTCGGCTACGCGTGGCAGCGCGGCCGCGTGCCGCTCGGCCACGCGTCGCTGATGCGCGCGATCGAACTCAACGGCGTGCAGGTCGACAACAACAAGACGGCCTTCGAATGGGGCCGCCGCGCGGCGCACGACCTCGCGTCGGTGCAAGCCCTGCTCAAGCCGGCGCAGGTGATCGAGTTCGTGAAGAAGACGACGAACCTCGACGACATGATCGCCAAGCGCGTCGAGTTCCTCACCGGCTACCAGAACGCGGCCTATGCGGCGCAGTACCGCAACGCGGTCGAGCAGGTGCGCGCGGTCGAAGCACCGCTGAAGAGCAGCAAGCTCACCGAAGCCGTTGCGCGCTACCTGTTCAAGCTGATGGCCTACAAGGACGAGTACGAAGTCGCGCGGCTGCACACCGACCCGAACTTCCTCGGCAAGATTGCCGCGCAATTCGAAGGCAATTACAAGCTGCAATACCACCTGGCCCCGCCGCTGATCGCGAAAAAGAACGACAGCGGTGAACTCGTCAAGCAAGCCTTTGGCCCGTGGATGCTCGGCGCATTCCGCGTGCTCGCAAAACTCAAGGGCCTGCGCGGCGGCGCGTTCGACGT
>JBGQEX010000397.1:0-2633 GCA_041496605.1 Piscinibacter sp. | reverse complement strand
TGGCCTTGGATGAAGGCCACTGGCTCATGCGGCTGCGGGCAGCGAGATGTTGATTTCGATGGGGCGGACTTCGCCGTGTTCAAGGCGCTCGGCCAGTACCCGTAGGGCGAGTACTTCAGCCTTGGCCATTGCCTCGTTGGCCGAACTGCCGTACGCGAGTGCGCCTGGCAACTCAGCGACCTCCGCCAACCAGCGACCGTCGTCTTCGCGCTCACACTCGAGGGTGAAATTCATAGGTGCCTCCGTAGGTGATGCAGAGTCTATCTCGGGCCGCCAGGCGACGCCCTTGCCTCGACTTCTTGGGTGAGCACGGTAACGATCTCGCCCTCGCGGTGCCCCGCCAAGCGAATCATCGTGCGGGCCAGCTCGATGAGCTTCACCGGCTCGCCCATGTCCATCACATAGACCTGCCCGCTCTCGGCCAGCTCCGCCGCCTGCAGCACCAGGCGGGCCGCTTCGGGAATGGTCATGAAGTAGCGGGTGATGTCCGGGTGCGTCACCGTCAGCGGCCCGCCCTTGGCGATCTGCTCCTTGAATTTCGGGATCACACTGCCGCTCGAGCCGAGCACGTTGCCGAACCGCACCGCGGCGAATCGCGTTGCGTGGCCTTGCGTCGCCATGGTCGACAGCACCATCTCGGCAGCGCGCTTGGTGGCGCCCATCGTTTGACATGAGCGACACACGACAACGCCGCCGATGGTGGCGAAGCGCTAAATCGTGCCCCGCCGTTGTGTGTCGGCTCGAAGGAGAGCGTTCGGCGTCATTCGCTTGAGAGGGTTGGCCCGCTGCCCCTGCTCGCATGCCAGAAGGTGAGGACGATGACTTTGCCCGGCTTGATGTAGTCGTAGACGTGATACCTGATACGCCACAGAAACAGGTGACGAAGGAACGAATGGACACCGGCGTTCGCCGGTGTGACGGCCCCGTTGGCATGGCGGAACACGGCGTTGCAGGGCAGCGCGCACGTTAGTTCGGCCCATCTTGGATAGCGCACCGCTTCAGGCGACCCGCGCAAGAGGGAAGCGAATCTCGACTGCATCAAACGGCACCGAGACCATGCCATCTTCAGCGCGCTCAACGAGCCCCAATTCTTCCAGGCGCGACACGTCGGAGTGAACGTTTGAGTAGTTGCGCTCTGCGGCCTTTGCAAGGGCGTAAACGCTGCAAGGCCCCGTGCGGCGGAGTGTGTCCAGCAGGTCGAGGCGTGCCGGCGTCAACTCGGCAAACAGCGCGCGCGCCGACTCGAAGCTCAGACGGTAGTCGGGCGTTCGCCCTCGACGAGAGCCGGCGACCTGCTTTGCGACGGCTCCGAAGATCGAACCCTTACGGCTCAGTTCGATGATTGCCTTCATGGGGTACTCCATTCGTTCACGTCGCGCTCGGAATCCGCCAGAAGCTGTTCAAGCGTGGTCAGTAGTGTCCGGTTCATTTGAAGTCAGCTGGCCGCAAAGCCAATGCTGACGCGGGTTTCGAGAGATTCATGGGTGTCCACGATTTGAATTTCGGATTGCCGCTTTGCGATGCTCTCGGGTTTGAACGACCCGGGGTGACGCATGAACGTGGGCAAGACGCTGTTCGCGCAGGTGATGGAGTTCGTGCCGTGGAAGACCTTCGGTCGAATCGTCGAGCGGCACAAGGGCGATGTGGGTGTGCGCACGTTGGGCTGCGCCGACTTGTTTCGCGTGATGGCCTTCGCGCAGCTCACATGGCGAGAGTCGCTGCGCGACGTCGAGGCCTGCCTGGCGGCCAATCAAGGCAAGCTGTTCCACATGGGGCTGAAGGTGCCGCCAGCTCGCTCGACGCTGTCCGACGCGCTGAACCAGCGCGACTGGCGCATCTACCACGCGCTGGCTCAGCGATTGATCGTGCGGGCCAGATCGCTGTACGCCCAAGAGCCGTCGGTGCTGGAACTCGATGCCAGCGTCTACGCGCTGGATTCCACCACCATCGATCTGTGCCTGAGCCTGTTCGAGTGGGCGCCATTTCGATCGACCAAGGCCGCGATCAAGTTGCACACGCTGCTGGACCTGCGCGGGGCGATCCCGGCATTCATCCACATCAGCGACGGCAAGCTGCACGATGTGAACGTCCTGGACATCCTGCCCGTGGAGGCTGGAGCCTTCTACGTGATGGATCGGGGCTATGTGGACTTCGAGCGGCTGTACGCGATGCATCAAGCGGGTGCCTTCTTCGTCACGCGTGCCAAGAAGGGCATGGATGCGCGGCGCGTCTACTCGGCTGTCACGGATCGCGCCACTGGCGTGATATGCGATCAGCGCATCGTGTTCAACGGCTTCTACGCGGCCAAGAACTATCCGGAGCATCTGCGACGCATTCGCTTCAAGGACCCCGAGTCGGGCAAGACGCTGGTGTTCCTGACCAACAACACCAGCTTGCCGGCCTTGACGATCGCCGCGCTGTACAAAAGCCGCTGGCAGGTGGAGTTGTTCTTCAAGTGGATCAAGCAGCACCTGCGCATCAAGCGCTTCCTGGGCACCAGCGAGAACGCCGTGAAGACGCAGATCTGGTGCGCCGTCGCCACCTACGTGCTGATCGCCATCGTCAAGAAGGAACTTCATCTCGATGCTTCGCTGTACACCTGTCTACAGATCCTGTCGGTCTCGGTCTTCGAG
>JBGQEX010000396.1:0-2691 GCA_041496605.1 Piscinibacter sp. | reverse complement strand
CGCTGGCCGCGAATCAGCTGGTGCAGAAGAAGCTCGCCGACATGCTCACCGACATCACCCTCGGCCTGCAGGGCTGCCTGCGCCTGGGGCGGATGAAGGACGAGGGCAGCGCGGCCGTCGAGATCACGTCGATCATGAAGCGCAACTCCTGCGGCAAGGCGCTGGACATCGCCCGTGTGGCGCGCGACATGCTCGGCGGCAACGGCATCAGCGACGAGTTCGGCGTCGCACGCCACCTGGTCAATCTCGAGGTGGTCAACACCTACGAGGGCACGCACGATGTGCACGCACTGATCCTGGGCCGCGCGATCACCGGCATTGCGGCGTTCTGAGGCTGCGCATGAACGTGATGAAGACCTGCGAAGGTGCCAATCAGAACAGGAAGTAGCGCTGCGCCATCGGCAGCGAGGTTGCCGGCTCGCAAGTCAGCAGCACGCCGTCGGCGCGCACTTGGTAGGTCTGCGCGTCGACTTCCATCACCGGCGCGTAGTGGTTGTGCAGCATGTCGCGCTTCTTGACGCTGCGGCAGCCTTTCACCGCGGCCACCCGCTTGTGCAGGCCGAGCATGTCGGCCATGCGGGCGTCCACCGCGGTCTGGCTCATGAAGGTCAGCGAGCCCCTGTGCAGCGCGCCGCCGAAGGCGCCGAACATCGGGCGGTAGTGCACCGGCTGCGGCGTCGGAATGCTGGCGTTCGGGTCGCCCATCGCGGCCGCCGCGATGAAGCCGCCCTTCAGGATCAACGACGGCTTGACGCCGAAGAAGGCCGGCTTCCACAGCACCAGGTCGGCCCACTTGCCTTCCTCGATGCTGCCCACCTCGTGTGCGATGCCGTGGGCCAGCGCCGGGTTGATGGTGTACTTGGCGACATAGCGCTTGGCGCGCGCGTTGTCGTGGCGCTCGCTGTCACCGGGCAACTTGCCGCGCTGAACCTTCATCTTGTGCGCCGTCTGCCAGCAGCGCAGCACGACTTCGCCGACGCGGCCCATCGCCTGCGAGTCGGAGCTGAACATACTGATCGCGCCGAGGTCGTGCAGCACGTCTTCGGCGGCGATGGTTTCGCGGCGGATGCGGCTTTCGGCGAACGCCAGGTCCTCGGCGATCGATGCATCGAGGTGGTGGCACACCATCAGCATGTCGAGGTGCTCGTCGATCGTGTTGACGGTGTAGGGCCGCGTCGGGTTGGTCGAGCTCGGCAGCACGTTGGCCTCGCCGACCACCTTCAGGATGTCCGGCGCATGGCCGCCGCCGGCGCCTTCGGTATGGAAGGTGTGGATGGTGCGGCCCTTGAACGCGGCGATGGTGTTCTCGACGAAGCCGCTTTCGTTGAGCGTGTCGGTGTGGATCGCGACCTGGGTGTCGGTCTCTTCGGCCACGTTCAGGCAGCAGTCGATGGCCGCCGGCGTGGTGCCCCAGTCCTCGTGCAGCTTCAGTCCGATGGCGCCGGCCTCCACCTGCTGGCGCAGCGCCTCGGGCTGGCTCGCATTGCCCTTGCCCATGAAGCCGAGGTTCATCGGGAACGCGTCGGCCGCCTGCAGCATGCGCGCGATGTTTTCCGGCCCCGGCGTGCAGGTGGTCGCGAAGGTGCCGGTGGCCGGGCCGGTGCCGCCGCCGAGCATCGTCGTCACGCCGCTCATCAGCGATTCCTCGATCTGCTGCGGGCAGATGAAATGGATGTGGCTGTCGATGCCGCCGGCGGTGACGATCATCCCTTCGGCCGCGATGATTTCGGTGCCGGGGCCGATGACGATGTCGACGCCCGGTTGCACGTCGGGGTTGCCGGCCTTGCCGATCTTCGCGATCCGAGGGCCGCGCAGGCCGATGTCGGCCTTGACGATGCCCCAGTGGTCGAGGATCAGCGCATTGGTCAGCACGCAGTCGACCGCCTCGGCGGGGCCGGGGCCGTTGACGCGCTGGCTCTGCCCCATGCCGTCACGGATGGTCTTGCCGCCGCCGAACTTCACCTCTTCGCCGTACAGCGTGAAGTCGCGTTCGACCTCGATGATCAGGTCGGTGTCGGCCAGGCGCACGCGGTCGCCGGTGGTCGGGCCGAACATCTCGGCGTAGGCGCGTCGCTGAATCGTGGCCATGTTCAGGCTCTGTCCATACCAAATGCATGCCCACGCCGTACCCTGGCAGGCCCCAGGGCTAGGCGTGGGCGAGGCGGTGTGCAGGGGCCACGAAGGGGCCCCTTCGTGGCCCTTGCACACAACGAGTCCGCAACGACGCCCTGGGGCCTGCCAGGGTACGGCCCTTCGGGTGATCTCAGGAAACGCTCTCCCTCCGCGTTGCAAATGCTCGACGTGGGAGTTACCACGTCTGCGCTTTGCGCCTCGATGGAGAGCGTTTCCTGAGTCACGTGGGCATGCATTTGGTATGGACAGAGCCTACAGCGCTCCCTGCACCAGGCCGCGAAAGCCGAACACCTTGCGGTCGCCCGCGTAGTCGACCAACTCCACCGTGCGCTGTTGCCCCGGCTCGAAGCGCACCGCCGTGCCCGACGCGATGTTCAGCCGCATGCCGCGCGCTGCCGCCCGATCGAAGTTCAGCGCACCGTTGGTCTCGGCAAAGTGATAGTGCGACCCGACCTGGATCGGCCGGTCGCCGCTGTTTTCCACCACGACGGTGAGCGTGCGGCGGCCCGGGTTGATGTCGATGTCGGGGCCGTCGGTCAGCAGCTCGCCGGGGATCAT
>JBGQEX010000395.1:0-2712 GCA_041496605.1 Piscinibacter sp. | reverse complement strand
CTCTTAGGTATCGGCCCGCTGCAGTCTGGTGGCCAGCAAATTGGACAAGGACTCGAGGAAGCGAATTTCGTCGTCGCCGAAACGCTGCGGCTGGGTTGAACGCACCGCCAGTGAACCCACGGTGAGCCAGCGATCGGACAAGGGCACTGCGAGCGCACTCGTCAGACCGGCGTCGAGGTAGGCCTGCGGCACGCGGAAGCGTTGCTCATGACGGTAGTCGGCCACGGTCACCGGCTTGCCTGCGGCGACCACGAAGCCCGGCGGCGTGTCGCTGCGGTTGGGCACGCGCGCGCCTTCAGTTTCGCCGGGCACCAGGCCGACACCGCTGGCAACCCGGAACTCGAGGCGGTTCGGTTCGAGCAGGAAGACCACCACGTCCTCGACCTGCAGGGCTTCGGCCGCCACAGCCGGCACCTGCTGCAACAGCAACTGCGGATCGCGCGTGTCGACCGCCAGGCGGCTGATCTGCGCGATGTGTTCGCTGTAGCGCGCGCGCTGCAAGGCCTGCTTGACGCGCGGGTAGGCGCCGATGCCGCGGATTGCGGCGATGACATAGGGCAGCCCGCTGCCCTGCAGCGGACTGAGGGCGATCTCGACCATCACTTCGCTGCCGTCGCGCCGCCGGGCCGCCAACTCCATTTGCGTGCCCATCGGCCGCGGGCGCGGGCTGTGCGCATAGGCGTCACGGTAGGCGGCGTGGCGCGGTCGGATGCTGTCGGGCACCAAGGCATCGACCGTCAGCCCGATCAACTCGGATTCGGCGTAGTCCAGCAGTTCCGCCGCCTGCGGATTGGCCAGCACGATGTGGCCCGTGGCGTCGACCAGCAGCAGGGCATCGGGGTATGCGGTGAACAGGGCGCGGTAAACCGACCGTTCGTCGAAGTCGTGGGGAAGCTTGCTTTCTTGGCTGCTCATTCGATGCGAGTCGGCTCAGGCGCTCGCCACCGGCGGCACCAGGATGTAGCCGGCGCCGCGCACCGACTTGATGATCTGCGGATCTTCGGAGTCGGCCTCGAGCTTCTTGCGCAAGCGCCCCACCTGCACGTCGATCGTCCGGTCGAACGGGGCGGCCTCGCGCCCGCGCGTGCTTTCGAGCAGGAAATCGCGCGACAGCACCCGGCCAGGGTGGCGCACGAAGACGCACAGCAGGTCGAACTCGCCGCTGGTCAATGGCACATCGCCGCCCTGTGGGCTGCTCAGGCGCCGTGCCGCGGTATCGAGTTCCCAGTCCATGAAGCGCCAGCGCGTCTTCTCGCCGTTGGCCGCCGGCGCGGTGGCAGCGAGCGGCGCGGGGGCAAGGCGCCGCAGCACCGCCTTGATACGGGCCAGCAGTTCGCGCAGGTCGAAGGGTTTGGTGACGTAGTCATCGGCGCCGATTTCGAGGCCGACGATCTTGTCGATCGCATCACCGCGGCCGGTCACGATGACCAGCCCACAGTGCCAGTGCTCGCGCAGCTGGCGGGCAATCACCAGACCGTCTTCTCCCGGAAGGCCGAGGTCGAGCAGCACCAGCTCCGGCGGGTCGACGGGCATCAGCTCCATCAGGGCCCGGCCCGAGTGCAGCTGGCTGACACGAAAGCCATGCCCGGCCAAATAGTTGGCCAGCAGTTGGGTGATGTCGATTTCGTCGTCGAGGACGGCAATGTGGGACAAGGTCGTGGCTCGGCTGGTTGGTCGCAGGGCGAGCGTCGATCATGCTCGATCGAGCGTTCGGCACCGATATCCGCAGACCCTTGATCTGGGTCAAGAAATCAGGGTGACGATATGGTACCTGCTCAACGGCCGCCTACCGCTTGTCCCCGTGCAAGCTTCAGTGCGCCATCAGCACCGGCAATGTCATTGAGCGCAACATCGTGCGCGTCGCTCCGCCCAGCACCAGTTCGCGCGCCCGGCTGTGGCCGTAGCAGCCCATCACGAGGAAATCGGCGTCGAAGTCGGCCGCCAGAGACAACAGGCTTTCGCCGATCTCTGCCGGCGCAGCGTTGTGGTGATGCACCGCGGCCTCGATGCCGTGCAGTTGCAGGTACCGTTTGACGTCGAGCGTAGTGCCGCCGTACGAGCCAGTCTCTTCGGCCCAGCTCACCACCTCGACATTACGGGCTGCGCGCAGCAGCGGCAGCGCGGCGGTGAGGGCATGCGCGGCTTCGCGCGTCGCGTTCCATGCCACCAGAGCGCTGCCCTTGATGCTGTCGATATCGCTGGCGTAGGGGATAACGAGGGCGGGCCTGCCACTGCCGATCAACACCGACTCGACGAAGTCGGGTGGCACGTCGTGAGCCAGCGGGCTGTCCGGCTCATGTTGGCCGAGCACCAGCAAGTCGGCGCACAGGGCCTGATCGATGAACCCCGGAATCACAGGCGCGCCGACGAGTTCGGCCCATGCCACCGGTGCACCCGCTCCGGCCACGCCCTTGTCGAAAATCGCTCGCGCGCGCGCGCGGCGGTCGGCGTCGATGTCTTGCAGCACTTGCGCGGCCGACACGTCGGCGGCGAGTGCGAAGGGCAGTTCGGCAAAACTCGACGTCACGGCAAACAGCGCCGTCACGCTGGCTTCGTGCTGCCGTGCCAGCTCCCGGGCCACCCACAACCGCGTGGCGCTGCTCGCGGACGCGTCGAGGTGCAACAGAATGGACTTGATCGTGCTCATGGCTATTCCCGTGTCGCGCATGGATGACCGCACGTTAGTGCAGCGTCACCGCTGCGAGTTGATCG
>JBGQEX010000394.1:0-2730 GCA_041496605.1 Piscinibacter sp. | reverse complement strand
GGGAGGCGTGAGGGAACCTGTCGTCAACATTCGCCTGCCGCAAGGTCGATGCCGCGCTTTGATAGTCCTGCACCCTGCGCGCACCGATTGCCAATCGTCGTCACGATGGCCTGCGGAATGCGCGATAGCGAATAGCGGAACGGTTAGCGGAACAATTTTCAGGCAAGAAAAAGGTAAATATTCGGTGAACCCGTAGACCCGTAGGCACCTGCTACTGGCACAGCACGCTGGCAAAGTTCTTGCGCAGGGGGTACAGCCAGATGTCCTTGATGGGGATGATTTGGTGGTGGACCGTGGACTTCTTGCCGCGTCCGACGGTCTGGCCGACGTGGACCCAGTTGGCGGCCTTGTAGCAAGTGCCGCGGTGACGCTGGGACTCGACGAATGTCTCGAGCAGCACGGGGCGATAGCCGTAGCGCTGCTGCCAATCGTGGGGCAGCTGGCGGGCGATCATCGACAGGATCTTCGAGGCGAGCCCTTTGGACTGGATCCAGGGCAGGATCAGGAAGCGCGCGTTGTTGACGACGAGCTGAAGGTTCTTGCGTCGCTGGGGTTCGGGCCAGCCGATGAAGCGGTCGCGCCCGGCGAGCTTCCAGGCACTTGCACCGAAACTCAGCAGAGCGACGAACTGATCGCCGGCGAAGACGTTGTAGCGGATCTGGCTGCCCGACAGCGGCGTGTAGCCCAGGTAGTGGTAGCGCGCGATGTACTCGTTCCACAGACGCGAGGCCGCTGAGGTGGTGACTGGGTGCAGCGTCAAGGCGCCGATCTCGTGCACGGGCTGCAGCAGCGGTGTTTGCGCATCGGTGGCCGCGGTGGGCGGGAAGTGCGGGCGCACGCGCTTCACGGCGATTCGCGAGGGCGGCAACGTGATCAACCCATCGGCCTGCATGCGCAGCAGCGCCACGCGGCAAGTCATGTCCTTGAGCTCGCCGTTGGGCTTGGTCCACTCGAACAGCTCGCACAGCTTGCGCGACAGGGGCGAGCGCTTGAGGGACGGATCCTGCTCCATCAGGCGATTGATCGCCTGGATATCGTCCGCGCTGAACTCGCGCCCGCAGTAGATGCTCATGAGGTGTCGATGCCTTCAGTGAGGGGGTGCGCACCCGGCGTGCAAGCACGCATGGCGGCAAGCCGCGCGGCGTCCATGGCCCAGGGAAGAAATGCGTTGATGTCCGGCGGCGCTCGGTTGCCGTTGTCGGCACAGGCTTGCAGGTAGGCGCTCAGCCAAGTGCGCGCATTGAGCCGCCACAGCTTGAGCGTCATCAGCACGCCGTACATCATCGCGGCCAACTGACCCGACCACTCGGAGCCAGAGCCGTAGAAGTTCTTGCGACCGACCACGGCCAGGCGCGCGTCGCGTTCGGCGACGTTGTTGTCCATGGGCACTGCGCAGTGGTCGATGAACACCGTCAGCCCGCCCCAGTGCACCGTCATGCTCCGCAGCACCTTGGCGGCGGGCTCGGCAAGCAGCGGGTCGGCCAGTGCGCCATCGCGCGCGTCTGCCATGCGTTGCATGGCCTGCTGCAAGTGGGCGTGGTGCTCGGTGCGCTCGGCGCTACCGTCGCGGGCCTGAAGGCGCAGCCCATTCAGGTGGTACAGCTCGGCAATGGCATCCACCCACCCCATCGCCCAGGGCGACACCTCGGGATAGTCGTTGGCCAACTCCAGAAAGTCTCGTCGCTGATGAGCCCAACAAAATGCCAGCACGACCCCAGGGTGCAGTCGCGCAAACTTCTTGTATGCCGCGTAGCGGTCGCAGCTGATGAAGCCGCTGTCCACGCTGTGCAACTCGGCTTCGACCACTTCGGTTGACCGTGACTCATCGAGCACGTAGTGAACCACCGAGCGTGAGTGAAACACCCACAGGTACCACCGATGGCCGACCTTGCCCTCGACTTCGACGAACACCGCCCAACGCGTCTCATCGGCATGCCAGTGCGGTTCGGTGCGCAGCTTGCGCACCAGCGCCTGGTCGAGCGGCTCGAACAGCGGTGCGAGCGCGTGCAAGCCACCGGCCAGCGTGCCTGGCGACATGTTCAGCCCATGATCGGACAGATCCTGCAGCAGGCGATGACTCGGGCGGCCGTACAGGAATTTGTCCAGCAGCACGCTGGCCCACACCGACAGCCCGAACTTGCCCCGCTCGATCAGCCGCGGCGGGGGTGGCGCCGTCACGATGCCCGGCACGCAGCCGCAGCCGCAGCTGGGTCGATAACGCCGCCTGTGGATCACGCGCCGGTAGGCCTGGACCTCGATCTCCAGCACCTCACTGTCTTCGGTGCCGGGGAAGATGCTGAAGCCCAGGCCGCAGTTCGGACATTGGGGTACGTCGATCTCGACGAACTCGCTGCGCTCGCTCAGGTGCGACTGCATCGTGCGTCCGTGACCCGGCGCGCCGCGCTGATGCCCGCGCGGTGAACGCGAAGCCAACGCTTGCGCCTGCTGCTCATTGCCGCCCTTGCGGCGCTCGCTCTTGCGACCAAACATGCGCTGCTGAAGGTCACGGATCTTTGCCCGCGCCAGCTCCAGTTCGGCGCCTAGCACCGCCTCGCGATGTTCGGCCTGCTCCTTGATCTGTCGCAATAGGCGCCGATACCGCTCTTCACGCCAACGGGCCCGCTCCACAGCTCTGCGGTGCAGCGACCTATAGTTGTTGGCCTGCATCACCAGCTGGAGATGCTCCTGCTTGGTCAGCGTCACATACACGGTGGTGAACGGCCCCGGCTT
>JBGQEX010000393.1:0-2744 GCA_041496605.1 Piscinibacter sp. | reverse complement strand
GGCCGCAAGCCATCTGCTGGTGTTCGTCAACGGACGTCATGCGCCAGGCTTGTCGCGCCTCGGTCGCCTGCCGCGCGGCGCCGAAGTCGGCAGCCTCGCGGTGGCGGTCGCGGAGCGCCCGGATCGCTTCGAAGCCCTGCTGACGCGCGATGCCGAAGCGCCCGTCAATGGCTTCACGGCGCTCAATGCCGCGTTCTGGGCCGATGGGGCACACATCGATCTCGCCGCAGGCTGTGCGCTCGACGAGCCTATCCATCTGCTGTTCATCACGACGGACGCCGATCTGGCCGTTCAGCCGCGCAACATCATTCGTGCCGGCGCCGGGTCGCGAGTCGAGGTCATCGAGCACTACGTCGGCGCCGACAATGCGGCGTACTTCACCAACGCGGTCACGCAGATCCAGGCCGACGCGGGCGCCACCGTCGTCCATACCAAGCTGCAGCAGGAAAGCCTGCACGGCCAACACGTCGCCGACATTCGCGCCGAGCAGGGGCAAGGCAGCCGCTTCACGTCGCAGTCCTTTGCGCTGGGCGGGCTGCTCTCGCGCAACGACATCGGCACGCGACTCGACGCGCCGGGCTGTGAAGCCACGCTGATCGGCCTGTACATGGCCGGCGGCAGGCAGCACATGGACCACCACACCCGCATCGACCACCTGCAGCCACGCGGCACCAGCCGCGAGTTCTACAAGGGCGTGCTGGACGGTGCGGCGCGCGCGGTGTTCAACGGCCGGGTGATCGTGCATGCCGATGCACAGAAGACCGACGCACAGCAGTCCAACCGCAACCTGCTGCTGTCGGACGACGCCGAAGTCGATACCAAGCCGCAGTTGGAGATCTACGCCGACGACGTGAAGTGCAGCCATGGCGCCACCGTCGGCCAGCTCGACGCCGAGCAGATCTACTACCTGCGTTCGCGCGGCATGGATGACGCGTCGGCGCGCGCGCTGCTGACGTTCGCCTTCGCCGAGGACGTCGCTTCACGGGTGAGCTGCGTACCGTTGCGCTCACGCCTGGAGCAGCTGCTGCGGGGTCGCCTGCCCGAGCAGGTGAAGGAGCTGCTATGAAAAGCGCAGCCGGCGAGTTCAATGCATTGCGCGGCACGGCGCCAGCGCCTGCCTTCGACGTGGCGCGGCTGCGCGACGACTTCCCTATCCTGCGACGCCGGGTGCATGGCAAGCCGCTGGTCTACCTCGACAACGCCGCCACCAGCCAGAAGCCGAAATGCGTGATCGACGGCGAGGCGCGCTACTACGCCGAGCTCAACGCCAACATCCACCGCGGCGTGCATGCCTTGAGCCAGCAGGCGACCGACGCCTACGAGGGCGCGCGCGACACGGTGAGGCGCTTCATCAACGCGGCGCAGTGCGAAGAAGTCGTGTTCGTGCGCGGCACCACCGAGGCCATCAACCTCGTGGCGGCGAGCTACGGGCAGCGCTTGCTTCCGGGTGACGAGATCCTGATCACCGAGATGGAGCACCACTCGAACATCGTGCCGTGGCAGTTGCTGTGCGAGCGCAGCGGCGCGCTGCTGCGGGTCGCTCCCATCGACGACAGCGGCGCGCTGATGCTCGATGAGTTCGAGCGCCTGCTCGGCGCGCGCACCCGGCTCGTTGCGGTGACGCATGTGTCGAACGCGCTGGGAACCATCAATGCGGTGAAACACATCGTCGAACTTGCGCACGCCAAAGGCATTGTGGTGCTGATCGACGGCGCCCAGGCGGCACCTCACCTCGAGATCGACGTGCGCTCGCTGGACTGCGATTTCTACGCCTTCTCCGGCCACAAGCTGTATGGCCCCACCGGCGTCGGCGTGCTCTACGGCAAGCGGGCGCTGCTGGAGGCGATGCCGCCGTACCAAGGCGGCGGCGACATGATTCGCCAGGTGACTTTCGCCAAGACCACCTACAACGACCTGCCCTACAAGTTCGAGGCGGGCACGCCGAACATCGCCGGGGTGGTCGGTCTGGGCATCGCGATCGACTACCTGGGCACGATCGGGCTCGACGCCATCGCTGCGCATGAGCACGACCTGCTCGCCTACGCCACCGCGCAGGCCCGCAGCGTGCCCGGCCTGCGCCTCATCGGCACCGCGAAGCACAAGGCGAGCATCCTGTCGTTCGTGCTCGAGGGCGTGCATCCGCACGATGCCGGAACGATCCTCGACGCCGAGGGCGTGGCCGTGCGCACGGGGCACCATTGCGCGATGCCGGTGATGGCGCATTTCCATGTGCCGGCCACGGTGCGCGCCTCGTTCGCGCTCTACAACACGCGTGCGGAAGTGGATGCGCTGTGGCGCGCCGTACGCCAGGTGCAGGAGGTCTTTGGCCATGCCCGACCTGCGTGATCTCTACCAGGAAGTCATCCTCGACCACTACCGCCAGCCACGGAATTTCGGGCGGCTGGCGGGCGCGAACTGCAGCGCCGAGGGCTTCAATCCCCTGTGTGGCGACCAGTTGACGCTGTACCTCAAGCTGGTTGACGGGGTGATCGAGGGCGTGCGCTTCGAGGGCACGGGCTGCGCCATCTCCACCGCCTCGGCCTCGCTGATGACGGAGGCGCTGAAGGGCAAAACCAAGCAAGAGGCGCAGGCGTTGTTCGACGGATTCCATGCGCTGTTGACCGGCGACCACGCTGCGGACGCCGCCGTGCCGCTGGGCAAGCTGGAGGTGCTGTCCGGCGTGCGCGAATTTCCGCTGCGGGTGAAGTGCGCCACGCTGGCCTGGCACGCGCTGCACGCGGCGC
>JBGQEX010000392.1:0-2751 GCA_041496605.1 Piscinibacter sp. | reverse complement strand
TCAAGCGCGGGGCCGGTTTCGCCACCGACCACGCGGTGGATGTGGCGATCGTCGAAATCGGCGGCACGGTGGGCGACATCGAATCGCTGCCCTTCCTCGAAGCGGTGCGCCAGATGAGCCTGCGCATGGGCGCCAACAGTTGTGCGTTCGTGCACCTGACCTACGTGCCCTGGATCGCCGCCGCCGGCGAGCTCAAGACCAAACCCACGCAGCACACGGTGCAGAAGATGCGCGAGATCGGCATCCAGCCCGACGCGCTCTTGTGCCGCGCCGACCGTGCCATTCCGGCCGAGGAGCGCGAGAAGATCTCGCTGTTCACCAATGTGCCCGAGTGGGGCGTGATCTCGGTGTGGGACGCCGACACCATCTACAAGGTGCCGCGCATGCTGCACGAGCAGGGGCTGGACGGCCTCATCTGCGACAAGCTGCGCATCAACACGCCGCCGGCCAACCTGAAGCGCTGGGACGAACTGGTGCGCGAGATCGAGCACCCGCAGCGCGAAGTGACGATCGGCATGTGCGGCAAGTACACCGACCTGTCGGACTCGTACAAGTCGCTCAACGAAGCGCTGCGCCACGCCGGCATCCACAACCATGCGCGCGTCAACATCGAGTACGTCGATTCCGAAACGCTCACCGCTGACAACATCGACCAGCTCGAACGCTTCGACGCGATCCTCGTGCCCGGCGGCTTCGGCAAGCGCGGCGTCGAAGGCAAGATCCTCACCGCGCAGTTCGCGCGCGAGCACAAGGTGCCCTACCTCGGCATTTGCCTCGGCATGCAGGTCGCAACGATCGAGTTCGCGCGCCACAAGGCGGGGCTGGCCGACGCCAACAGCACCGAGTTCGAGCCCGCCACGCCACACCCGGTGATCGCGCTGATCGAGGAATGGCAGGACGCCGACGGCTCGATCCAGAAGCGCAATGCGCAGTCCGACCTGGGCGGCACGATGCGCCTGGGCGCGCAGAGCTCCGACGTGAAGCCCGGCACGCTGGCGCACGAGATCTACGGCAACGTGGTGACCGAGCGGCACCGCCATCGCTACGAGGCCAACGTCAACTACCTCGACAAGCTGGCCGACGCCGGCCTCGTGATCTCGGCGCTGACGCAGCGCGAGAAGCTCACCGAGATTGTCGAGCTGCCCCAAAGCGTGCACCCCTGGTTCATGGGCGTGCAGTACCACCCCGAATTCAAGTCCACGCCCTGGGGCGGCCACCCGCTGTTCAAGTCGTACATCCAGGCGGCGCTGGCGCATCAAGAGCAGCGCCTTGAAAAGGCAGCAGCATGAAGCTTTGCGGTTTTGACGCCGGCCTCGACAAGCCCTTCTTCCTGATCTCCGGCCCCTGCGTCGTCGAGTCAGAGCAGCTGCAGATGGACGTGGCCGGCCGGCTGAAAGAGATCACCAACGCCCTGGGCATCCCGTTCATCTTCAAGAGCAGCTACGACAAGGCCAACCGCTCCAGCGGCACCTCGTTCCGCGGCCCCGGCATGGAGCGCGGCCTGGAGATCCTGGCCAAGGTCAAACGCGAGCTGAAGGTGCCGGTGCTGACCGACGTGCACTCCGAGGCCGAGATCGCCGCGGTGGCCGCGGTCGTCGACGTGCTGCAGACGCCGGCGTTTTTGTGCCGCCAGACCGATTTCATCCGCGCCGTGGCGCAAAGCGGCAAGCCGGTGAACATCAAGAAGGGCCAGTTCCTCGCCCCCGGCGACATGAAGAACGTGATCGACAAGGCACGTGCCGCCGCGCGCGAAAAGGGCTTGCCCGAAGACAGCTTCATGGCCTGCGAACGCGGCGCGAGCTTCGGCTACAACAACTTGGTGAGCGACATGCGCTCGCTCGCGATCATGCGCGAAACCGGTGCGCCGGTGGTGTTCGACGCCACCCATTCGGTGCAGTTGCCCGGCGGCCAGGGCACCAGTTCCGGCGGTCAGCGCGAGTTCGTGCCGGTGCTGGCGCGCGCGGCCATCGCGGTGGGTGTCGCGGGCGTGTTCATGGAAACGCACCCCGACCCCGCCAACGCCTTGAGCGACGGGCCCAACGCGGTGCCCTTGAAGCACATGAAGGCGCTGCTCGAACAGCTGCTGTCGCTCGACCGCGTGGTCAAGGCGCAGCCGCTGCTCGAGAACGACTTTTCCTGCTGAAGACTTGATCTTCCGATGTAACGATTTGGCGGCACCATCCGCCTCGACCCAACCTGAAGACCGGAGACCCAAATGAGTGCCATTGTTGACATCGTCGGCCGCGAGATCCTCGACAGCCGCGGCAACCCCACCATCGAATGCGACGTGCTGCTCGAATCCGGCACGATGGGCCGCGCGGCCGTGCCCTCGGGCGCGTCCACCGGCTCGCGCGAAGCCATCGAATTGCGCGACGGCGACAAGTCGCGTTACGGCGGCAAGGGCGTGCTGAAGGCGGTGGAGCATGTGAACACCGAGATCAGCGAAGCCGTGCTCGGGCTCGACGCCTCGGAGCAGGCCTTCCTCGACCGCACGCTGATCGACCTGGACGGCACCGAGAACAAGAGCCGCCTGGGCGCCAACGCCACGCTGGCGGTGAGCATGGCGGTATCGCGCGCCGCCGCCGAGGAAAGCGGCCTGCCGCTGTACCGCTACTTTGGCGGCATGGGCGGCATGCAGATGCCGGTGCCAATGATGAACGTCATCAACGGCGGCGCGCACGCCAACAACAGCCTCGACCTGCAAGAGCTGATGATCATCCCGGTGGGCGCGCCGACCTTCCGCGAAGCGGT
>JBGQEX010000391.1:0-2756 GCA_041496605.1 Piscinibacter sp. | reverse complement strand
TCCCGCCTGTGCGAATGCCTGCGGCTGTGGCACCGCCCGCTCGCGCAGCAAGGCAAACGTCGCCAGCGACGCCACGCCGTAGACGCCCGCGGTGATGATCATCGTGACCGGCACGAACAAGGTGGCCGGCTCGCCGCGCGCTTGGCTCGCCAGCACGTAGGCCAGGCACAGCCCCAGCGACAACATGCCGCCCAGGTAGCCGAAGCTCCAGCCCCAGCCGGACACGCGCCCGAGCGCATCGCGCTGCGCCAGTTCGGGCAGAAAGGCTGCGGTCAGCGACTCGCCGAAGGAATAGAACGTGTTCGACAACACGATGGCGGCCACCGCCCACGCCACGTCCCCACGGCCGGCCCACGCCAGCATCGCCGTGCTGGCCACGCAAGCGGCCGTGCTGACGGCCAGCATGCGCTTCTTGGCCGCGCGCAGGTCGGCGTAGGCACCGAGCGCCGGCATCGCGATCATCACGAGCACGCTGGACGCCGCGATGGCCAGCGTCCACGCGAGCGTGGCCCACCGTGCACCGTCGGCGACCACGCCGACGAAGTACGCATTGAAGACCGCCGTCAGAACGACGGTGGTATAGCCCGAGTTCGCGAAGTCGTACATGGCCCAGCCGAAGACTTCGCGCTTACGAACCCCGACGTTGAGCGCGTCTTGCGGAAACAGGGCCAAGGCAGCTCCGAAGTGCGCACGCGGGCGCGGTTGGCGTGGTGCCCGGGACGGGGGTCGAACCCGTACGCCCCCTCTCGGGAAGCGGCGGATTTTAAGTCCGCTGTGTATACCAGTTTCACCACCCGGGCTGCGCTGGATTATCGGCGCCGATCGAGCTATTCGTGCCGCAACGCCTCGATCGGGTCCAGTTGCGCCGCGCGACGTGCCGGGAAGTAGCCGAACACCACGCCGATGCCGGCCGAGAACACGAACGACAGCAGGTTGATCGTCGGGTTGAACAGGAACGGCACCTGCATCAGCTCGGCCAGCACCATCGAGGCCGCGGTGGCGATCACGATGCCGACCACGCCGCCGAACGCGGCCAGCGCCACCGCTTCGATCAGGAACTGCAGCAGCACCTCGCGCTCGAGCGCGCCAATGGCCAGCCGCAGCCCGATCTCGCGGGTGCGTTCGGTCACGCTGACCAGCATGATGTTCATGATGCCGATGCCGCCCACCAGCAGGCTCACCGCGGCCACCGCGCCGAGCAGCGTGGTCATCACCTGCGTCGTTCCCGACAGCGTCTCGGCAATCTGCCGGGTGTCGAGCACGTTGAAGTTGTCATCGTCGGCTTCGGCCAGCTTGCGACGTTCGCGCAGCAGCTGCGTCAGGCTCGCCTTGACGCGTTCGCTGTCGCTGCCGTCCTTCATCGAGACCAGCAGCGTCGCGACCCGCTGGTTGCCGGTGACACGGCGTTGCATCGTGTGCAGCGGCAACAGCACCACGTCGTCCTGGTCATTGCCCATGGCCCCCTGGCCTTTGGCGGCCAGCAAGCCCACCACCTTGCAGGAAAACTGCTTCACGCGCACTTCTTCGTCGAGCGCGCTGCGGCTGCCGAACAGCTCGCGGCGCACCGTCTCGCCGATCGCGCACACCGCCGCGCCGGCCTGCACTTCGTCGTCGCTGAACTTGCGCCCCGACGCGAGCCGCCAGTTGCTGGTCTCGAACCAGGCGTTGGTGCTGCCGGTGATGCTGGTGGCCCAGTTGCGCCCGTTCGCAACCACCGTCGCACCGGAGCGCAGCTCGGGCGCCACCGACTGGATGCCGCCGATCTGCGTCGCGATCGCCAGCGCGTCGGCCTCCTTGAACGGCGGCGCACCGCCGCCGCCACCGCCCGGCCCGAGGCGCTGGCCGGGGCGGATCATCAGCAGATTGGTGCCCAGGCTCGAAATCTGGTTCTGCACCGCCAGCGTGGCACCGTTGCCCAGCGTCACCATCGTGATGACGGCGCTGACGCCGATGACGATGCCGAGGATCGTCAGGAACGAACGCAGCAGGTTGCGGCGTATCGAGCGCAACGCCAGCAGCAAGGTGTTGAGCAGCATCAGGCGGCTCCAGCGGGATGCGGATTGGGCGCGTCGCTTTCGACCGCGCCGTCGAGGAAGCGCACCACCCGCTTGGCGTACGCAGCCATCTCGGTCTCGTGCGTGACCATCAGCACGGTGATGCCGTGTTCCACGTTGAGCTGCCACAACAGGTCCATGATCTCGCGGCTGCGCTGGGTGTCGAGGTTGCCGGTGGGTTCATCAGCCAGCAGCACCGCCGGGCGGGTGACCATGGCGCGCGCAATCGCCACGCGCTGCTGTTGGCCACCCGACAGCTCGGCCGGCGTGTGGTGCTCCCAGCCGCCCAGGCCCACCGAGACCAATGCGTCGCGCGCCGCGGCGTGCCGCGCGGCCGCGCTCTCTCCGCGGTACAGCAGGGGCAGCTCGACGTTCTCTTGCGCCGAAGTGCGCGCGAGCAGGTTGAAGCCCTGGAAGACGAAACCGAGGTAGCGGCGACGCAAGCGCGCACGCTGGTCGCGCGACAGCGTTTCCACATGCACGCCGCGGAACAGGTACTCGCCGGCGGTCGGTGTGTCGAGGCATCCGATGATGTTCATCACTGTCGATTTGCCGGAGCCGCTGGGCCCCATCACCGCGACGAACTCGCCGGCGGCGACGTCGAGGTTCACGCCCTTGAGCGCCATCAGCGCGGCCTGGCCCTGGCCATAGACCTTGGTCACGCCACGCAGGCGGATCAGCGAGGAGCCGGTCGCCAACAGT
>JBGQEX010000390.1:0-2757 GCA_041496605.1 Piscinibacter sp. | reverse complement strand
GGCGATGCGCCGCTCGGCCAGCGCGGCGGCCAATGCCGCATCGTCGACGACGCCCCCGCGCGCAATATTGGTCAGCGTCGCCGTCGGCTTCATCAGCGCGAGTTCGGCGGCGCCGATCGCGTGGTGCGACGCGCTCGAATACGGCACCACGATCACCAGGTGGTCGGCGTCGCGCAGCAGTTGCTCCTTGCTGACGTACGTCGCCTTGTATTCGGCTTCGATGGTCGCGTCGAGCCGCGAGCGGTTGTGATAGATGACGCGCATGCCGAAACCGTGCGCGCCGCGCCGCGCGATCGCCTGGCCGATGCGGCCCATGCCGAGGATGCCGAGCGTGGCACCGTGGATGTCGCTGCCGACAAACATGTCGTAGAACCACTTGGTCCATTCGCCGCGCCGCAGATAGTGTTCCGACTCGGTGATGCGCCGCGCCGCGGCCATCATCAGCGCGAAGCCGAAATCTGCCGTCGTCTCGGTCAGCACGTCGGGTGTGTTGGTGCAGATCACCCCGCGTGCGGTGCAGGCCGCGACGTCGAAATTGTTGTAGCCCACCGCCATGTTGCAGACGGCGCGCAGCTGCGGGTTGGCGTCGAGCACCTCCGCGTCGATCTGCACGCTGCCGGTCGTGAAAGCGCCGAGCTTTCCCTGCAGGCGCCGGATCAACTCGGCCTTGGACCACGCCTGGTCGCTCGGGTTGTCGTCGACGTCGAAGTATTCGCGCAGGCGCTGCACGACGTCGGGAAACACGGCACGGGCGACGAGGACAGAGGGTTTCATTTCCCGCTCCCTTCAGCGAAACCAGATGAACGTCATCACGATGAACAGCGGTATCAACACCGCCGCCGACCAGGCCATATACCCGAAGAAGCTGGGCATGCGGATGCCGCGGTCTTCGGCAATGGCCTTGACCATCAGGTTCGGCGCATTGCCGATGTAGGTGTTGGCGCCCATGAACACCGAACCGGCAGACACGGCGGCCAGTGTCGAGGCGAGCGTCGTCATCAACACCTTTGCGTCGCCGCCGGCAGTATTGAAGAAGACGAGATAGGTCGGTGCGTTGTCGAGAAAGGACGAGAGCGCACCCGACGCCCAGAAGTACATCGACGGCAGCGGCTGACCGTCGGGGCCGGTGACGGCGGCGACGACCGGGCCGAATGGTCCGTGCAGCCCGGCGCGCAACATCGCGATCACCGGGATGATGGTCAGGAAGATGCCCGCAAAGAGCTTTGCCACTTCGGCCATCGGCCCCCAGCTGAACTGGTTTTGCGCATGCGCGCTCTCGGGCGTGAGACGAAGCGAGACGAGCGTCACGCCAATCAGCCCGATATCACGAACGAGGCCGGCCCAGGTGACCTCGGCACCCGCCACCGAGAATGCGACGCCGGACTTCCAGAAACCGCTCAACAGCACGAGGCCGATCACGCAGCCGAGCAGCAGGAAGTTGACCCGGCCCTCGAAGCCGAAGCTCGGCGTGTCGGGCGTCGGGTCGGGGCGAACAACGCCTTCCTTGTGGTAGTAGTGGCTGTCGATCGCATAGAAGATCGCAAGCAGTGCGGCAATGAGGAACAGCGTCTCCGGCAAGATCTGCCTCACTGTCCAGAAGAACTCCACGCCTTTCAGGAAACCGAGAAAGAGCGGCGGATCCCCGAGCGGCGTCAGCGAACCGCCGGCGTTGGAGACGATGAAGATGAAGAACACGACGACGTGCGCAACGTGGCGGCGGTTGTCGTTGGCGCGAATCAGTGGCCGAATCAGCAGCATCGACGCACCGGTGGTGCCCATGAAGCTCGCGAGCAGCGCGCCGATGGCCAGCAGGCCCACGTTCATCCGCGGGCTGCCGTGCAGGTTGCCGCGGATGTAGATGCCGCCAGCCACGACGAACAAGGTGGTCAGCAGCACGATGAAGGGAATGTATTCCCCCACCAGTGCGTGCACAAAGCCCGACGCCGCGACCGAAGGGCCGAAGACGACGGCAAACGGCACGAAGAAAGCGAGCGACCAGGCGGCCGACACCTTGCCGAAGTGGTGGTGCCAGAACCGCGCTACGAGCAGCGGGCACAGCGCGATCGACAGCAGCAACCCGGCGAAGGGGACACCCCACACCGGCGTCAGTGCGCGCCCGTCGAAGTCGGTGGCATGGCTGGCCAGCGGCAGCAACGCCAGTACCAGCGCGATGACGAGGAGGTGTCTTGTTCTTGTCGGAAATGTTTGCATACCCGGTACGTGGTTCATTCGAGAAATCGCGCGAAACCCGACACCGGCTCGCGCTCGGTCACCAGTGCGTTCTCCGGCGCCGCGGGATCGGCCACGCCGAGCGACATGCCGCAGACCAGCATCTCGTTGGGCGGCGCGCCGATGTGTTCCATGATGATGCGGTGGAACTGGGTGAACGCAGCCTGCGGGCAGGTGTCCAGGCCGCGAGCGCGCGCCGCAACCATGAGGCTCTGCAGGAACATGCCGTAGTCCAGCCAGCTGCCTTGCTGCATCACGCGGTCGATGGTGAACATCAGCCCCACCGGGGCGTCGAAGAAACTGTAGTTGCGGCCGTGCTGGTCGTGCATGCGGGCCTTGTCGGTCTTGCCGATCTTCAGCAGCCCGTACAAGTCCCAGCCGATCTTGCGCCGCCGGTCGATGAAGGGCGCGCGCCATTCGGTCGGGTAGTAGGCGTACTCCTCCTTGTGCGTGGCAGCCTCCTCGGGGTCGTCGTAGGCGGCCAGTATCTTGCTCGACAACTCGCTCTTCGACGTACCGGTCAACACG
>JBGQEX010000389.1:0-2860 GCA_041496605.1 Piscinibacter sp. | reverse complement strand
CGGGCACGATGGTCCACGGCGCCCAGTCGGTGCCGGTGGCCGCGATGGCGTTGCTGTAGGCCTGCTGGTAGGCATCCCACTGCTTGCGCACGTCGAGGTCGCCGGCGGCGAACTTCCAGTGCTTGTCCGGGTCGTCCAGCCGCTCCTGCAGCCGCACGCGCTGTTCCTCTTTCGAGATGTGCAACATGAACTTGAGCACCACGGTGCCGGTCTCGGCCAGCATGCGCTCGAATTCGTTGATGTGCGTATAACGCTGGGCGGTCTGCTGCGGCGTGATCCAGCCGTTCACGGTCGGCACCAGCACGTCTTCGTACTGGCTGCGGTTGAAGATCATCACCTCGCCGCAGGCCGGCACGCGCTGGTGGATGCGCCACAGGTAGTCGTGCGCGCGCTCGTCTTCGGTCGGCGCCTTCCAGCCGATGGTGTGAACGCCCAGCGCACTCATCTGCCCGAACACGCCGCGGATGGTGCCGTCCTTGCCGCTGGTGTCGGTGCCTTGCAGGATCACCAGCAGCTTGAAGCGCCGGTCGGCGTAGAACATGTCCTGCAACCGGTCGAGTTCGATTGCCAGCGTCTCGACACCGGTCTTGTCGCGCGCCTTGTCCCCCGACGAGAACGGCTTGGCCGCAGGGTCGAAGCGCGCCAGCTCGAAGCGCTTCGAGTTGGCCTTCAGCGCGCTGCGGTACTGGAAATCCGCGAGATCCGGGGTCCTGGTCGCCAAGCTGATTCCTTTCGCCAATGCGGTCCAATTGACGTATACGTCAATTCGAAGTGTATCGCCGTTGGCCGGCGCCCGCCGGTGCCGTGACTTGGCATTGAGGGCCTGATCGATCCTCAATCGTGACTTACTCGTGCTGGCACCGGCGCCGTTTGGCGTCACAATCGCGCCCGTTGGGACACGGCAAGCCGCTCGGGCCTCACCAGCGCCCCGGTTCTGCCGCAGACAAAGGAGCAATCCGTGGCCACGCCTCTCATCCCCGTCAAGACCCCCGACGGCCAGGCCGAATTGAGCAGCCGCCAGCGCAAGGTCAGCCAGCGCCACCGTACCGTGCTGCTGTTGGTCGACGGGCGCCGCAGCGAGCCGCAGGTGCGCGCGCTGGCCGCCCAGGCGGGTGTGCCCGACGCGATCTTCGATGAGTTGCTCGCCCTCGGGCTGATCCTGCTGCCCGAACCCACGGTCGTGATGAACGTGGTGGCGCCCGGTAGCGACGGCGTCGCCCATGTCGACATTCCACTGGTCGCGGTTGCTGCGGGCGTCGACGACGCCGCCGAGCCACCGCTGCCGCCGTCGCGTACGCTGCAGCCCGATTCGGTGCTGACCGATTCGGTGCTCGCCGACGCGCCGGTTTCCGACTCGGTGCTGCAGGAATTCGGTCTCGATCCGGCGGAATCGGGCGACCCTTCGCTGGAAGAGGCGCGCGGCATCCTGATGCGTGCCGTGCGCGCCGAGGCGCCGCTGGCCGGCAGGCTGACGATGCTGCGGCTCAAACGCGCCCGTTCGCGCGACGATCTCGCCAGCCTGCTCGACGAGGTCGAATCCCGCATCATCAAGCCCTACCGGTCGCTGGCGGCGCAACAAACGCTGCGACGGGTGCGGCAGCTGCTCGGCGCCGATTCCGCCCTGCCGGCCGAGTAGCCCACACCGATGAGTTTTCTCGCGGTCGACGTTGGCAATACCCGGCTGAAATGGGCGCAGTACGCGTCGCCGCAACCCGGCGCCGCGTTGATGGCGCATGGTGCAGTGTTCCTCGAGACGATCGACAACCTAGCCGACACCGATTGGAAGCACCTCGCGCCGCCGGCCAGCATGCTGGGCAGCATCGTGGCCGGCGAGGGCGTGCGCCGGCGTGTCGAAGAACAGATGGAGCTGTGGGACATCGCGCCGCGCTGGGTGGTGTCGTCGGCCCACGCGGCCGGTGTGACCAACGGCTACGACCACCCGAACCGGCTCGGCACCGACCGCTGGGTGGCGCTGATCGGCGCGCGCCACCATGTGCTCTCGCGCGGCGCACCCCGCCCGGCGCTGGTGGTGATGGTGGGCACTGCGGTGACGGTGGACGCGCTCGACGCCAGCGGGCGATTTCTCGGCGGCCTGATCCTGCCCGGCTTCGGGCTGATGCTGCGCGCGCTCGAGATGGGCACGGCCGGGCTGAAGGCGCCCACCGGCGAGGTGGTCGACTTCCCGACCAACACCAGCGACGCGTTGATGAGCGGCGGCGCGCACGCCATGGCCGGCGCGGTGGAGCGCATGCAGCGCCGGCTGCTGGCGCATGCCGGCGAGGAGCCGGTGCTGCTGATGACCGGCGGCGCGGCCGTCAAGCTCGCGCCGATCATCGACTTGCCGTTCGAGACCGTCGATACCCTGATCTTCGACGGGCTGCTGGCACTGCAGTCACACCGCCTGGCTTTATAGGACGGAAGGCGGGGCACCTGGGGTGCCCCTTCTGTTGGGTACGGCACAAGCCGCTTCGAGCGTGCGATGCGGTGAATCGACAACCGAATGCGCCTACAAGATGTAGCGCGACAGGTCGTCGTTCTTCGCCAGCTCGCCCAGCTTCGCATCGACTTCGGCGGCGCCCAGCGACACCGTCTGGCCGCCGAGGTTCGGCGCGTCGAAGCTCACCTCGTCGAGCAGCCGCTCCATCACGGTCGACAGCCGGCGCGCGCCGATGTTCTCGGTGCGTTCGTTGACGTCGTAGGCAATCTGCGCCAGCCGGCGAATGCCGTCGGGCGCGATCTCCAGTGTCACGCCCTCGGTGGCCAGCAGCGCCTGGTATTGCTTGACGAGGCTGGCGTGCGTCTGCGTGAGGATCGCCTCGAAGTCGGCCACGCTCAGCGAGCCGAGCTCGACGCGGATCGG
>JBGQEX010000388.1:0-2884 GCA_041496605.1 Piscinibacter sp. | reverse complement strand
TGCTGCGCTGGGCCGAAGAGGCCGGCGAGTCGGCGGCGCAGACGGTGCGCGCCGTCGCCGCGGTGTCGTCGCCGGTGGACCTGACGGCTGGCGGCCACGCGATCGGCCGTGGCTTCAACCGTCTGGTCTACACCCGTATGTTCCTGCGCACCATGGTGCCCAAGGCGCTGGCCAAGCTGGCCCAGCACCCGGGCCTGTTCGACCGCGACACGCTGCTGGCCGCGCGTACGCTGTACGAGTTCGACAACGTCTTCACGGCGCCGCTGCATGGCTTTCGCGACACCGACGACTACTGGCAGCGCGGCTCCGCCAAGCCGCACCTGCACCGCATCCGCATTCCGGCGCTGGTGCTGAACGCGCGCAACGACCCCTTTGTGCCGGCGAGCTGCCTGCCGACGCCGAGCGAGGTCGGCGAACGCGTCACGCTGTGGCAGCCGGCGCACGGCGGGCATGTCGGCTTCCCGGCCGGCAGCTTCCCGGGCCATGTGCTGGTGCTGCCCGAACGTGCGATGGACTGGATGAAAGCGCAACTCTGAACGAAACTCGTCGCATGGACGAGATCGTCAAGGCGGCGCTGAAGAAGTGGCCCAATGTGCCGCACTGCTACGGCTGGCTCGCGCTCGATGCGCGCGGTGACTGGTACATGCGCGACGACCGCACGCAGGCGGCGGGGCCGTTCCCTCGCGTCAAGGGCAGCCGCATCCTGCACGAGAAGCTGCGCGAATTCATCGAGCGCAATTACCTCAGCGACGACGCCGGTTGCTGGTTCTTCCAGAACGGCCCGCAGCGCGTCTACGTCGAGCTCGAGGCCGCGCCCTGGGTGTGGCGGGTGCAGGAGGTCGACGGCGTACCGGTCGTGCACAGCCACACCGGCCGGTCGGCACGCGTGGAGTCGGTGTGGCTCGACGAGCAGGGCCGCCTGTTCCTCGACACCGACCTCGGCCTCGGGCTGGTCCACACGCTCGACATGGAAACCGCGTCGCGCGCGGTGGAGGGCGGCATCTGGCAACCCGTCGAGACTGCGTTCGACGCGCTGCCGCAACGTTTCGGGTACCGGCTCCACCCAGCGGCGCCCGGTTGAAGCCGCGCGCGCCGCGGCAACGAAAAGGCCGACCCGCGGGTCGGCCTTTGCCAGGGCGGCGGGCGACTTACTTGGCCGCCGCGACTCCCGACGCTTCGGTCTTGGCGGTGGCGGCGGCCGCCGCCTTCGGTTCCTCGAACTTCGCGCCACCCTTGTTGGCCATGTAGGCCACGGCGCGGCCGATCTCCAGGTCGTTGAAGTCGCCGCCGCCCTGCGGGGTCATGGCCCCCTTGCCCTTCAGCACATGCAGCAGCAGCGTGTCGTAGCCTTGCACGATGCGCGGGCCCCAGGCGGCGGCGTCGCCGAACTTCGGCGCGCCGGCGACGCCGGTGCCGTGGCAAGCGACGCACTGCGCGTTGAACACCTGTTCGCCGGTCTTCAGCGCCGACGCATCCGACTCATCCTTGATCGCGACCGTGCCCACCGGCTCGATGCGGCGGGCCACCGCTTCGGCGCTCAGCCCGTCGCTGCCGGCCGCCGGCATCTTGTCGGTGGTGACGAAACTCACCAGCAGCACGATGGCGATGATGGGGACGACGAAGGCGAAGAAGACTGCCAGGATCAGTTGCTTGGGGGTCCTGATGGGGCCTTCATGCGGTCCGTGCTCATCATGCGTGGGGTGGGCGTCGCTCATGGAATCCTCGACTGCGTACTTGTGGCGAATTTGTGGATTTGCGCGGGGCTGCGTGATGGCGCGCGCCGGCAGCATACGCAAAAGCTGTCGATTATAAAGGCCCACTATCGGCCGGCGGCGATCTCATGCCGGTGCATGGGCACGACGCCGCGGTCGCGATGCGATAATCCGCGCCGAGCGCCCGTAGCTCAATGGATAGAGTACTGCCCTCCGAAGGCAGGGGTTGCTGGTTCGATCCCAGCCGGGCGCGCCAAGAGTCGAACGGACGAGTCATGCACCTGGCGCCACGTTGGCGTTCACCGCTGCTTCACGCAACGCTCTGGCTGACGCTCGTCGTGCTGGCGGGCTGCGCATCCGGCCCGCCGAAATCCGATGGCCCCGAGGCCAAACCCCCCGCCGACCTCGCGAGCGTGCCCGACGCCGAACCGCGGCTCGAGCCCATTCGCACCGGTGGCCCCAATAAGTCCTATGAAGTCCTCGGGCGCGACTACGTGCCCATGACCGATGACCGGCCCTTCAGCGAGCGCGGCCTCGCTTCGTGGTACGGCCGCAAGTTCCATGGCCGGCGCACCGCGAGCGGCGAGGTCTACGACATGTACGCGATGACCGCGGCCCACCCGACCTTGCCGATCCCGAGCTACGTGCGGGTGCGCAACCCGGCGAATGCGCGCGAGGTGGTGGTGCGCGTGAACGACCGCGGCCCCTTCCATGCGGGGCGCGTCATTGACCTGAGCTACACGGCTGCGCTCAAGCTCGGACTGCTCAAGGGCGTGTCGCCGGTGGAACTGACGCGGATCACCTTCGACGACATCCGCACGGGCGCGTGGCGCAAAGGCGCACCAGCCGAGGCGCCGTCTGCCGACCGCGTGAACACCGCGGTGGCGCTGGTCAAGCCGCCGCCTGAGATCGCGCCCATCGACGACACCCCGCCACCGGTCACGGCCCGGCCGGCGCGTGGTTTCTGGGTGCAGCTGGGTGCGTTTCGCCAGCGCGACGGCGCCGACAGTTTCCAGCGCCGCGTCGTCGGTGACCTCGATTGGCTGGCGCCGATGCTGGCGGTGTTCAGCGATGCCAGTGTGTACCGCCTGCAGGCCGGGCCCTATGCGAGCCGCGACGAGGCCCAGAGCGCGGCGCAGCGTGTGCGCGACGCACTTCAGCTCGTGCCCGTG
>JBGQEX010000387.1:0-2959 GCA_041496605.1 Piscinibacter sp. | reverse complement strand
GTCGGTGGTCGACTGCGGTGTGGCCGAGACAGTGACGCCGCACGCACGGCTGATCGCACGCAAGATCGCCCACGGCACGCGCAACGCACGCGTCAGCCAGGCGATGTCGCTCGACCAGGCGCATGCCGCGATCCGTGCCGGCATGGAGATCGGCGACGCGCTGCCCGGCAATGCGGTTGCCTGCGCCGGCATCGGTGTCGGCTCGGTCGAGAGCGCCGCACTCGTGCTGTCGCGCCTGTCGGGCGCCAATGTACGCGATCTCGTCTACACCGGGCCGGCGATGAAGCAAGAAGAGTTCGATCATCTGCAGGTGGTGCTGCAGGGTGCTCAGGGCCGGCACCGGGACGTTGCCGATCCGGTGGAGGTGCTGGCCGCCTTTGGCGGTTTCGAGGTTGCCGTGATGGTGGGCGTCATGCTGGTCGCCGGAAGCAAGCGCCACCTCATCGTCACCGACGGCATGCCGGCCTGCGCGGCGCTGATGGTGGCGTCGTGCATCGCGCCGGCCGTCACCGATTACTGCGTGTACTGCCGCAGCCACAGCCACCAAGGCCTGGACCAGGCCCTCGGCTTGTTCCACGCCACGGCCTTGCTCGAGCTCGGCATGGAAAGCACCGACGGCACGGGCGCGGCATTGGCCTGGCCGCTGGTGCGCAGCGCCGCGGCGCTGCTGACCGAAGTGGCCGAGGGTGAAGACCCTGGGCCGACCTTGCCGGCCGAGATGTCTACGCTCAACGGGGTGAACAGCGGGCACTGAATCGCCCACCGCGTCGCAGGTGGGCGCAATGCGCCGTCACTTCGTTAGAGAGGGCTGACCGGGGATGCGCGCAGGCGCCGCACCCGGCGGCGCCGCGATCGGGCGTGGCGGTGGCGGGCTTTGTGGCGCTTGGACCGCGGGTGGCGCAGCGGGGGCGGGGGCCGGCGCGTTCGCCGACAAGGTGCCGGTGGCGGGCGCCGGCAAGGGCGGCAATTCCAACAGCACCGCGGTCGTGCCCTGCGCCGGGCCGATGGCTGCCGTGCGCAGGCTCACCGACTGCAACACCAACTCGCCGTCCACAGGCGCGCCGACACGGAACGCCCGCGGCAGCTTGCCGTCCACCGCGATCAAGGCAATACCTTGCGTGCCCGGCGCCTTGGGCGCCATGACGCCGGCGAGCCGGAAGCGCGAGCTGATTTCGGGTGCGGTCACTGAGGCCGTGGCGGCAACCGGCGGCGCGCCCAGCAAGCGCGACAGATCGCCGCGGGCCACGACGGCCTCGCCCGCCGACACCGCGTGCGCGGGCGCCACGGGGCCGCGCGTCAGCAGGCGCAGGCCCCAGAACGTGGCACTGGCGGCCACCAGAGCCCAGATCAGAAACGCGGACAGTCGTGCCGGCATGCGGCGATTATCATTCAAGCAACTCAACCCGGCGGCCGGCGCCATCAGGAACTCACACATGGTCCGAACTCTGTCCAGATCGTTGCGGCGGCATCGTGGCTTCACGCTGATCGAACTGATGGTGGTGCTGGTCATCATCGGTGTGCTGGCCGCGCTGATCGTGCCGAACGTGCTCGAGCGCGCCGACGACGCGCGTGTCACGGCGGCGCGCACCGACGTCAACAACCTGATGCAGGCGCTCAAGCTCTACAAGCTCGACAACCAGCGTTTCCCCAGCGCGGAGCAGGGGCTGCAGGCGTTGATCGCGAAGCCGACCGTGGGCGCCCTTCCGCCCAACTGGAGGCCCTACCTCGACAAGTTGCCCAATGACCCGTGGCTCCACCCTTACCAGTACGCCAACCCCGGCGTGAAGGGCGAGATCGATGTCTACAGCCTGGGTGCCGACGGCGTGGTCGGCGGCGAAGGCAACAACGCCGACATCGGCTCCTGGCAATAGCGCCCCTCGGCAGCACCGGCACACAGGCATGACCAACGTGAGGTCGCGCAACACTGGCTTCACCCTGATCGAATTGCTCGTCGTGGTGGCGCTGATCGCCATCGCGTCGGGACTGGCGAGCTTGGCGCTGCGCGACCCGGCGGCGACGCAACTGGAACAGGAAGGCGCACGCCTGGCGGCGCTGCTCGAGGCGGCCCGCGCCGAGGCTCGCGCGTCCGGCCTGATGGTCAGTTGGGAGCCGCACGGCCTCGATGCGCAGTCACCGAATTTCCGCTTCGTCGGCCTGCCGCCGTCCGACGAGCTGCCGCAGTACTGGCTCACGCCCGGCGTCAGTGCCGACGTGATCGGCGCGCGGGCCGTGGTGCTCGGGCCGGAGCCGCTGATCGGCGCACAACGCATCGTGCTGAGCCTCGCCGACCGGCGACTGGTCTTGGAAACCGACGGGCTCGGGCCCTTCGTGGTGACCAGCGAATGAGCCGCCCCCGCCCGCCGGTGGCCAAACGGCACGATGGCTTCACACTGATCGAAGTGCTGGTGGCGCTGACGATCGTCGCGATCACGCTGGGCGCCGGCATCAAGGCCGCCGGTGCCTTGTCGAACAACGCCGAGCGGCTGGCCGAGGTGAGCCAGGCGCAATGGTGTGCCGACAACGAGCTGACGCAGTTGAGGCTGTTCAAGCAGCCGCCCAACGTCGGCGATACCGAGTTTGCCTGCGAGCAACTCGGGCACAGCTATGCCGGCAAGCTGGTGGTGCGGCCGACACCGAATCCGAACTTCCGGCGCGTCGATGCACAGGTGGCGAACGAGGCCGGCCAGCCCGTGCTCATGCTGTCCACCGTGCTGCCGACCCGGTTCTGAACATGACTCGCGTTCGCGGCTCGGGCGGCTTCACCCTGGTCGAGGTGTTGGTCGCGATGATGATCATGGCGATTCTCGCGGTCATGGCATGGCAGGGCGTCGACGGCATCGTTCGCACCCGCGACTTCAGCCAGGCCCGGCTGGAGCAGACGCTGCGGCTGAACACGGTGATCGCGCAATGGGAACAGGACCTCGCTTCATTGCAGGATTCCAACACCACCCCACCGCTC
>JBGQEX010000386.1:0-3009 GCA_041496605.1 Piscinibacter sp. | reverse complement strand
GCGCGAGGCCATCGGCCGCGGTGAGGGTATTGTTCATGCGGCGCAGTGTAGGCAAGCGTTCGGCCTGTCCGGTGGGCGACAGGCGCAATTGGCGCACACAGTCAACATCCTGGCCGCCCACGTCAGACCCGGAGTTCCCATGAACGACTTCTTCCAGCTCGACATCGACCACGCCATCGCCCACTTGCGACTGAATCGGCCCGAGCGCATGAACACGATGGCGCCGCCGTTCTTCCCGGCCTTGCGCGACGCGGTGCAGGCCCTGCACGACGACGGCGCGGCGCGCGTGCTGGTGGTCTCGTCGACCGGCAAGCATTTCAGCGCCGGCATGGCGCTCGACACCTTCGCCGGCGACGCCGCGGTGCTCGATACCCGAAGCGCCCGCGCACGGCTGAACTTCCAGGACTCGCTGCGCAAGCTGATGGCCTGCTTCGATGTGCTCGACAGCGCACGGCTGCCGGTCATCTGCGCCGTCCAGGGTGGCTGCATCGGCGGCGCGTTCGACCTGGCCGCCGCCTGCGACCTGCGTTACTGCACCGCCGACGCGTTCTTCTGCATCCAGGAGATCAACATCGGCATGGCCGCCGACCTCGGCGTGCTGCAGCGCCTGCCCAAGCTGTTGCCGCAAGGCGTGGTGCGCGAGCTGGCCTACACCGGCGAACGCCTGGGCGCCGCGCGCGCGCTCGAGCTCGGCCTCGTGAACGCCGTGCTGCCCGATGCGGCGGCGCTGCTCGATCACGCGATGAGCGTGGCGCGCCAGATCGCCGCCAAGTCGCCGCTGGCGATTGCCGGCAGCAAGCTCGCGTTGAACCATGCCCGAGACCACGGTACGGCGGCGGCGCTGCAGCAGATGACGCTGCTGCAAAGCGCGATCTTCGACACCGGCGAGATGGCCCTGGCGATCGAGGCGTGGCAGAACAAGCGCAACGCCGAGTTCGCGCCGCTCGGCCCGGTGGCGTCGCTCTGAAGGCGGCGAGGATTCAGCGCGACGCGCCCGCGTCCTTCCAGCCGCCGCCCAGCACCTTGTACAGCGTGACCAGGTTCTGCACCTGCAGCGCCTGCACCTGCACCGCCGCCTGCTGCGCGGCGAACAGCGAGCGCTGGGCGTCGAGCACGTCGAGGGCGCTGGCCGCGCCGTTGCGATAGCGCAGGTCGGCCAGGCGCAGGCGTGTTTCCTCGGCGCGCGCCTGTGCCAGCTGCGCACGCACCTGCTCGCCCAAGGTGGCCCGGCCGGCGAGCGAGTCGGACACCTCGCGGAAGGCGGTCTGGATCGCGTGCTCGTATTGCGCCACCGCGATGTCGCGGCTGACCTTGGCGACATCCAGGTTTGCCTGATTGCGCCCGGCGTCGAAGACCGTCAGCAGGGCTTGCGGCGCGAAGGTCCAGGCGAACGAGCCGCTCTTGAACAGCCCCGACAGTTCCGAGCTCGCAGTGCCGACGCTGCCGGTCAAGGTGATGCGCGGGAAGAACGCGGCGCGTGCCGCGCCGATGTTGGCGTTCGCCGCGATCAGCTGCTGTTCGGCGGCGCGCACGTCGGGCCGGCGCGTCAGCACGTCCGACGGCACGCCGGCCGGCAAATCCGGCATCAGCTGCTGGCTGCTCACGCTGAGTCCGGCCGGCAGGTCGCTGGGCAGCGGCTGGCCCAGCAGCAGCACCAGCGCGTTCTCGTCCAGGGCGCGCTGGCGCGTCTGCTGCGCCAGTGCCACGCGCGCGCCTTCGAGCAGCGACTCGGCCAGCCGCAGGTCGAGTTCCGAGCTGGCGCCGTTGTCGAACTTGAGCTGCGTCAGCTTCATCGATTCCTCGCGCGTCGCCAGCGTCTGGCGTGTCACCGCGAGCAACTCGTCGTCAGCCATCAGCGCCAGGTAGGTGTTGGCGACCGCTGCGATGAGGCCGATCTGCACCGTCTTGCGCGCCTCTTCAGTGGCGAGCAGTTGCGCGAGCGCCGCCTGACTCAGGCTGTGCACGCGGCCGAACAGGTCGAGCTCATAGGACGTGACGGCGAACCCGGCGCTGTAGAGGCTGGTGGTGCCGCCGACGCTGCGATTGGTGTTGGGCTGGCGCGTGCCGCTCACGCCCGCGCTCACGGTGGGCCAGACGTCGGCGCGCCGGATGTCGAATTGCGCGCGCGCCTGTTCGATGGCGAGCACGGCGACGCGCAGGTCACGGTTGTTCGCGACTGCGAGTGTGATCAGGCGCTTCAATCGCTCGTCGCCGAAGTAGCTCTGCCACTCGATCGCGTCGGCCGGCTGCGCTGCGCCGGCCGCTGCCGGCGCAGCGTCGGCAAACGCCGCGGCCACCGGCGCGGCCGGGCGGTCGTAGCGCGGCGTCAGCGAACCGCAGGCGGCCAGCAGTGCCGCGCTCAGCGCCACGCCAATGCGCTCATTCATGCGACCCCTCCTTCGTGGCAGCGGCGCCGTTGGCGTCGAGTTCATGCGCGTAGATCTTGCGCTGGCGCTCGCTGCCCTTGAACCAGCGCCGCACGACGACGAAGAACACCGGCACCCCGAACACCGCGAGCAAGGTCGCGCTGAACATGCCGCCCATCACGCCGGTGCCGATCGCGCGCTGGCTGGCCGAGCCGGCGCCTGACGAGATCGCGAGCGGCAGCACGCCGAGGATGAAGGCCATCGAGGTCATCAGGATCGGGCGGAAGCGCAGGTGCGCCGCCTGCTGCACCGCGTCGAAGACGCTCGCGCCGCGCGCCTGCAGGTCTTTCGCGAACTCGATGATCAGCACCGCGTTCTTCGCCGACAGCCCGATCACCGTGATCAGCCCGACCTTGAAGTAGACGTCGTTGGACAGCCCGCGCAGGCTCGCCGCGAGCACGACGCCGAGCACACCCAAGGGCACGACGAGGATCACCGACAGCGGGATCGACCAGCTCTCGTACAAGGCCGCGAGGCACAGGAACACCGCCAGCAACGAGAACCCGAACAGCAGCAGCGCGGTCGCGCCTGAGAGCTTCTCTTCGCGCGACTGGCCGGTCCACTCGAACGCAAAGCCGGGCGG
>JBGQEX010000385.1:0-3045 GCA_041496605.1 Piscinibacter sp. | reverse complement strand
CGGCAACCCCAAGGGCTGCATGCACACCCACCGCACGCTGATGCACAACGTGATCGGCGGCGGGGTGTGGGGCTACGCCGGAGCCGAGTCGGTGAGCCTGGGTGTGGTGCCGATGTTCCACATCACCGGCATGATGTACGGCGTGCACTCGCCGATCTACAACGGCTGCACCGTGGTGCTGATGCCGCGCTGGGACCGTGAATTGGCCGGCCGCTTGATCTCGCGCTACCAGGTCAGCCACTGGACCTGCATCCCGACGATGATCATCGACCTGTTCGGCAGCCCCAACTACGCGCGCTTCGACCTGACCAGCCTGCGCTACCTGAGCGGCGGTGGCGCCGCGATGCCGCAGGCGGTGGCCGAGCGCCTGCGCGACGAGTTCGGCCTGCTGTTCGCCGAAGGCTATGGCCTCACCGAAACGGCCGCGCCGAGCCACGCCAACCCGCCCGAGTGCCCCAAGCTGCAGTGCCTGGGGATGCCGATCTTCGGTGTCGACTCGCGGGTGGTGGACCCCGTCACGCTCGCGGAAATGCCGGTCGGCGAGGTCGGCGAGATCATCACCCACGGACCGATGGTGTTCAAAGGCTATTGGCGCCACCCCGAGGCCACGGCGGCGGCGTTCGTCGAGTTCGAGGGCAAGCGCTTCTTCCGCACCGGCGACCTCGGTCGCATGGACAACGACGGCTACTTCTTCCTCACCGATCGACTGAAACGAATGATCAACGCGAGCGGCTTCAAGGTCTGGCCGGCCGAGGTGGAGATGCTGCTGTACAAGCACCCGGCGGTGCAGGAGGCCTGCATCATCGCGGCGCAAGACGCGTACCGCGGTGAGACGGTGAAGGCAGTGGTGGTGCTGCGCAGCGTGGCAGTGGGCAAGACCACGCCGGAAGACATCACGGCCTGGGCGCGCGACCACATGGCGGCCTACAAGGTGCCGAAGATCGTCGAGTTCGTCGACACCCTGCCGAAGTCGGGGTCGGGCAAGGTCATGTGGCGCATGCTGCAGGAACAGGAGGCGGCTCGCGCGGGCGCCTGACAGCGTGCGCGCCGGGCAGGGCGATCACTACAACCCGGCGAGGTCGACCATATAGTCCACGGCGGCCTTCACGTCCTCGTCGGAGAGATGATCCTTGCCGCCCTTGGGCGGCATGTCGTTCTTGCCATTGATCACGCTTTCATAGAGCTTGTCCCTGCCGGATCTGACACGGGGCTCCCACGCGGTCTTGTTTCCAGCGATGGGTGCATTCAAGACTCCCGTGCGATGGCATTTCGAGCAGACTTGATCGAATACTAATTTCCCGTCTGCCTGGGCCTGACCTGCGATGACAAGGGTTCCAACTGCAACCACAACGGTGATCATCGATAGCATGGGGTCTCCCTTCTGAACGCCGTGACGTTCATCTTTCCAAGGTGATTTCGAGTTCGGTGGTGACCGCCCTGCGCACAGAGACTTTTTCTCTGGCCGGTTTGAAGCCATCCAAGGTCACACGCAGCGAATAGATGTCGGGCGCGAGATCGAGATCGAGCGGCGACAAACCCCAGTACACGTCACCCAGATAGACCTTGGCACGCGGCGGCGTCGTGGTGAGGCTCAGTCGCCCGAGGGTCGGTGCGTCGTCGGCTCGACCCCGCGGCTGCGGCGGCACGCCCACCGCCGCGGGAACGATGACCTCCACACCCGGCACCACGCTGCGGGTCGGCAATGTCTGTGCGAACAGGTCGGGGCGCGCCCCGCGTGCTGCGTCGCTCACCTGGACCGAGGTTTTTTCTGCAACGGTCTTCAGCGCACTGGCGAGATAGCGGGCAATGGAGTCTTTGGTGTTGCCGCTCACCCCGGCGTAGCGGTCCCCGGCTTCCGACACGACACCAGACCACAAGACCTTCCCGCCACCCTCGCGCAGCGTGGTTTCCACCGCGATGGCAAGAAGGTCGCGCCCGCCGATGTCGAGCGCGAACGTCCTGACGCTCCCGCTGACCTGAAACACGTCTGCATCGCCGGGGCGCGCACCGTCGGTGGCGCTCGAGACCTGGAATCCACGTGCGGCGAGCGCGTTGCCGATGGCGGCAGTGACCACGCTCGAAATGTCCTGGTCCAGCACCAGTTCTGACTGATGCATGTTGACCACGGTGGCACGGATGTCGCCGACCTTTCTGGTCGCAGCAGTGGGTCGGCGATCCGAGTACATGGCCATGCGCAACGCCACGTGGGCTTGCGCTGCAGTGGAGGACGATTCCACCGCCGTTGCCACGTGAATCGTCGAGCCGCTGTCAGCTTTGCTTTGCGTTCCAGCGCAACCGGAAACGGCCAGACATGCCAGCCAGAACACGAGTCCCGACACACCAGGTTGCGCAGAGAGGCTCATTTTTCAGCGCCACGACAGGGACACCAGAAACTAGAACCCGGCGGACAACATCAAGGTCATCAGCTTGTTGCCGGTCTCCGGAAGATTCGGATTGGCCGGGTCGTAGCGGCTGCCGCTTCGCTTCGTGTACAGGAACTGCAATTGCACGTTCTGCGCGATCATGTAGGTGCCGCCCAGCGTCAGCGCGTTGTCGCCACTGTTGGTGGCTTCGCCGGTGTTGCCCCTGAGAAACGCCAACATCAGCGTCGCCTTGTTGGGGATGATGCCGAGCTCGGCCGAAATGGCGGTGGCCTTCTTGTTGTTGGGTTCACTCTCGTTGAACAGGTTTGGCGTGCCGCCGGCCGGTGTTGCCTTGGCGACCGCATGGGAGAAGTAGACGCCGAGCGGAAGATTGCCGACCTTGCCTTGCGCCTGTGCATCGACGGCCCAGGCTTTGGTGGCCACATCGGCCACGGCCCCGGGATTGGCGGGATCCTCCCGTTTCGCCGTACCGCTCCAGAGCTGCGTGCCTACCGCCAGATCCCACTCATTGAACACGGGTGTGACTGCGGCGCGAACGTAGTTCGCAGTGGGTCTGCCGTTCGTGCCACTTTCGCCGGCCACGTGATTGGGCGACCACTTGGTCACGTTGACGTGGAACAGCTTGTGTGCATACACCAAGGCCAAGCCCTCCGCCGCGGTG
>JBGQEX010000384.1:0-3048 GCA_041496605.1 Piscinibacter sp. | reverse complement strand
CGGCGCTGCAACGGCCCGACCTGCTCGGCGCGCGCCGGCCGCGCACGATCAACATGAGCACCATCGGCGACGACCTGCTGCGCGACGCGTCGCCCGCCTTCGGCCCGAAGATCGAGGCACTCGTCGTCTACAACAGCAACCCGGTGGCGGTGGCGCCGCAGTCGCCCAAGGTCGTTCAGGGCTTTGCGCGCGACGACCTGTTCACGGTGGTGCTCGAGCACTTCATGACCGACACCGCCGACCATGCCGACTACGTGCTGCCGGCCACGACGCAGCTCGAACACCTGGACGTGCATGCGAGCTACGGCCACACCTACGCGCTGATCAACGAGCCGGCGATCGCGCCGCTCGGCGAGGCGCGGCCGAACACGCAGGTGTTTCGCGAACTGGCCGCCCGCATGGGCTTCGACGAACCCTGCTTTCGCGACAGCGACGAAGACATCGCGCGCGTCGCATTCACGCGGCACATCGATTTCGACGCTTTGCGCGAACACGGCTGGGTCAAGCTGCCGTTGCCCGAAGCACCCTTGGCCGACGGCGGGTTTGCGACCGCCAGCGGCAAGTGCATCATCGACTCGCCCACGCTCGGCGTGCCCGACCACGTGGCGAACTACGAGTCGCGCGACAGCGCGCCGCAACTCGCCGCGCGCTACCCGCTCGCGATGATTTCGCCGCCGGCGCGCAACTTCCTCAACTCCAGCTTCGTCAACGTCACGAGCCTGCGCGACATCGAGGGCGAGCCGCTGCTCGAGATCCATGAGGCCGACGCCGCGCCGCGCGGCATCGCCAACGGCCAGCTCGTGCGCGTATTCAACGACCGCGGCAGCTATGTCTGCACCGCGCGCTTGAGCCCGCGTGCGCGCCCCGGCGTCGTCAACGGGCTGGGCATCTGGTGGCGCAAGCTCGGAGTGCAGGGCACCAACGTCAACGAAGTGACGCACCAGCGGCTGACCGACATCGGCCGCGCGCCGTCGTTCTACGACTGCCTGGTCGACGTGCAACCGGCTGACAGCGCGGTCTCGTGAGACGCTGGCTGCTGATGGCGAGCATCGGAATTGCAGGCATGGCGGCGCTCGCCGCGGCAACGGTATGCCTCACCTCGGGTTGCAGCACGCTCGGCTATTACGCCCAATCGATCGGCGGCCACCTCGACTTGCTCAACAGTGCCAAGCCGGTGCCGCAATGGCTGGCCGACGAACAGACCCCTGCGGACCTGAAAGGGCGACTCGCCCTGTCGCAGCGCATGCGCGAGTTCGCCGTCTCCGAACTGAAGCTGCCCGACAACGCCAGCTACCGCCGCTACGCCGACCTGAAGCGCCCGGCCGCGGTGTGGAATGTCGTGGCCGCGCCCGAGCTGAGCCTGACGCTGACGACCTGGTGCTTCCCGGTCGTCGGCTGTGTCGGCTACCGCGGCTACTTCGACCGTGCCGAGGCCGACACCTTCGCCGACGCACTGCGTGCGCAAGGCTTAGAGGCCAGCGTGTACGGCGTGCCGGCGTATTCGACGCTCGGCGCGCTGCCCGGCGACTTCTTCGCCGACCCCTTGCTCAGTACCTTCATCCGCTACCCCGAAGGCGAGCTGGCCCGCTTGGTCTTCCACGAACTCGCGCACCAGGTGGCCTACGCCAGCGGCGACACGGTGTTCAACGAGTCGTTCGCCACCGCGGTCGAGCGCATCGGCGGCATGCGCTGGTTGAACGAACACGCCGATGCCGAAGCGCGCGCGGAGTACGAACGATTCGATGCGCGGCGACGCGACTTTCGTGCCTTGACGCAACGGTATCGCGACCGGTTGGACGCGCTGTACCGGGGCCCGCAGGCCGACGCGCAAAAGCGTGCCGACAAGGTGGTGCTGATGGCGCAGATGCGCGCCGAGTACGACACGCTGAAAGCCACGACATGGGGCGGGTTTTCAGGGTATGACGCGTGGTTCGCGCACGCCAACAATGCAGCGCTCGGCGTGCTCGCTGCGTACAACGAACTGGTGCCCGCCTTCGAGCGCCTGTATGAGCGCGAGGGCCGCGACTTCAAGCGTTTCTATACCGAGGTGAAGCGTCTGGCAGCACTGCCGATGGACGAACGCCGCGCAGCCTTGATTACTTCAGGAGACTGACCCATGTCCGACATCCGCATCCACCGCGAACACAAGCTCGGCCTCGCCAAGGCGCGCAAGGTGGCGTGGCAATGGGCCGAGCAGGTGGAAGCGAAGTTCGACATGGAATGCACCGTGATCGAAGGTGAGACCAGCGACACCGTCGAGTTCACGCGGCCCGGCGTGAACGGGCGCCTGATCGTGGCACCCGACCACTTCGACCTCGAGGCGAAGCTCGGCTTCCTGCTCGGCGCCTTCAGCAAGACGATCGAAGGCGAGATCGAGAAGAATCTCGATGCACTGCTCGCGGCCGGCGGTAGAGCCAAGGCGTCTGCCAAGAAATCGGAGCCCAGGAAGAGGTAAGTCCTCGGGTGTCGTCATCCCGGCGAACGCCGGGATCCACTCGCCCAGGGACGCGCCCTCCAACGTGGCGAACGGGACCCGCCGCATGGATCCCGGCGTTCGCCGGGATGACATGTGAGCAGCGCGGCTGCCCACATGTCACTTCAACGATTCGATGAGGTCGATGTATTCCTGCATCGCGTCATTGGTGCTCTTGCCTTTTGCGGCGTCCCACGCGTCCCATTTCGCACGGCCGACCATGTCGGTGAAGCCGGGGCGCTTGCCTTCGACGTCGCCGCTGGTCGCCTGCTTGTACAGCGCGTAGATCTTCAGCAGCGTCATGTTGTCGGGCTTCTCGGGCAGCTTCTTGGAGTCGGCCACCGCCTGTTCGAATTGGGTCTTCAGCTCAGCCATGAACGTCTCTCCTGTCGGTGAAAATCGCCATTGACGGCCCGCATGTTACCCAGCATCTTGGCCCGCACAAGAACCACAGGCTCGAGGACGACATATGAACCCCCACACCGAGCGCATGTCGCGCGTGGACACCGCCTGGTTGCGGATGGACAACGACGTCAACCTGATGATGATCGTCGGCGTGTGGCTGATGCAGCCGG
>JBGQEX010000383.1:0-3054 GCA_041496605.1 Piscinibacter sp. | reverse complement strand
TGTCGACACCCACCAGCGTGACGCCGCGCAGGATGAACGGCATGACGGTGGCCGGGAGGTCCGACCCCTGAGCCAGGCCGCAAGCGGCCACCACCCCGCCGTAGCGCGTTTGCGCCAGCGCGTTGGCCAGCGCGTGGCTGCCCAGCGCGTCGACCACTGCGGCCCAGCGCTCCTTTTGCAGCGGCTTGCCTGGCGCGCTCAGTTCGGCGCGATCGATCACATGGGCGGCGCCGAGGTGCGCGAGGTAGTCCGCTTCGCCGGACTTGCCCGTCGCTGCGGTCACGCGGTGGCCCAGCCGCGACAGCAAGGCAGTGGCAATGCTGCCGACCCCGCCGGTCGCGCCGGTCACCAGCACGTCGCCGTCGCCGGGCTTCAGGCCGTGGCGCTCCAGCGCCAGCACGCACAGCATCGCCGTGTAGCCGGCCGTGCCGATCGCCATGGCCTGTCGGGTCGTGAATGCCGGGGGCAGTGGCACCAGCCAGTCGCCCTTCAGCCGCGCCGTCTCGGCCAGACAGCCCCAGCGCGCTTCGCCGACGCCCCAACCGTTATGCACCACACGATCGCCCGGCTTCCAGCGCGGGTGGCTGCTCTCGATCACCGTGCCCGCCCCGTCGATGCCCGCGACCATCGGCCAGGCGCGCACGACTGGGCCCTTGTTGGTGATGGCGAGCGCGTCTTTGAAGTTGAGCGTCGAATGCGCCACGCTGATCAGCACGTCGCCTTCGGGCAACTCGCTTTCGGCCACGTCTTGGACGCCGGCGCGAAAGCCGGCCTCGGTTTTCTCGAGCAGCAGGGCCTTGAACATGTCAGATTCCCTTCACAACGGAGTGATATTTTGGTTGAATAAACATCGCCAACTACTTGTTGTTATTGAATTTTCATGTGAAAACGCAGTTGACGCACCGGCTCGTGTAGCCTATTCTGGCGGCGATGTTCGATTCTGCCCCTCGCCTCGCCAGCGTCGCGACCTTCGTGGTCGCCAGCATGCTGGGCGCAGCCGCCCTCGCCGCCCCGGGTGACGACGCCGTCAACCCGGTGGCGCAGTTGCTGGTCGAGAAAGGCGTCGCGGCCCCGCCGGCCACCGCGCACAAGCCGAGCCTCGCCGAGCGGGCGCGCGACAAGGCATCCGACATGGTGCTGACGGCGATGGGTTTCCTCGGCGTGCCGTACCGCCGCGGGGGATCCAACGAGACCGCGGGCTTCGACTGCAGCGGCTTCACCCGCCACATCTTCGACATGAGCCTCGGCATGGTGCTGCCCCGCCGCGTCGATGAACAGGCCAAGGCACCGGGGCTCGTCGCCGTCCAGCGCAACGAGCTTCAGCCCGGCGACTTGGTGTTCTTCAACACGCTGAAGCGCACCTTCTCACACGTGGGAATCTACATCGGCGAAGGCAAGTTCATCCACTCGCCGCGCCCCGGCGGCGAGGTACGGGTGGAAGACATGGGCTTCAGCTACTGGAAGAAGCGCTTCACCGGCGCACGCCGCGCCGAACTGGCGGTGGCATCGATTGCCCCCGCGGCAGCCGCCCCGGCCGAGCTCGCCACCGCGACGCCCTGATCGCCCTACGGGCGTCGCGCCTCGCGCCCGCTCGGACGGCCCGCGCAGGCAGAATCACGGCATGGCAGACAAAGTCATCCCGCTCGCCGACCACCGCTACGCCTCGACCGTGCCCGTGGTGCCGGCCATCATCATGCCGGCCGGCGGTCATGTCGCCGACACGCTCGGCCGACCGTTGCGCGACCTGCGCATCTCGGTCACCGACCGCTGCAATTTCCGCTGCAGCTACTGCATGCCCAAAGAAGTGTTCGACAAGCAGTACCAGTTCCTGCCCCACTCGTCGCTGCTGAGCTTCGAGGAGATCACGCGGGTCGCGCGTCTGTTCGTTGCCCACGGCGTGCACAAGATCCGCCTGACCGGCGGCGAGCCGCTGCTGCGCAAGAACATCGAGGTGCTGGTCGAGATGCTGAGTGCGCTGCGCACGCCCAGCGGCGAGCCGCTCGACCTCACGCTGACGACCAACGCGTCGGTGCTTGCGAAGAAGGCGCAGGCGCTGAAGGATGCCGGCCTGCAGCGCATCACTGTGAGCCTCGACGCGCTGGACGACGCCATCTTCCGCCGCATGAACGACGCCGACTTCCCGGTCGCCGAGGTGCTCGACGGCATCGCCGCGGCCGAACGTGTCGGCCTCGGGCCGATCAAGGTCAACATGGTCATCAAGCGCGGCACCAACGACGACGAGATCATTCCGCTGGCGCGCCACTTCAAGGGCTCGCCGATCATCCTGCGCTTCATCGAGTACATGGACGTCGGCGCCACCAACGGCTGGCGCATGGACGAGGTATTGCCGTCGGCGCAGGTGATCGCGCGGCTGAACGAGGTGTTTCCGGTCGAAGCCATCGAACCGAACTGCCTCGGGGAGACGGCCGAACGCTGGCGCTACCGCGACGGCAGCGGCGAGATCGGGGTGATCTCGAGCGTCACCCAGGCGTTCTGCCACGATTGCAATCGCGCGCGCCTGTCGACCGAGGGCAAGCTGTACCTGTGCCTGTTCGCTTCGCAGGGCCACGACCTGCGCGCTCTGCTGCGCGGCAGCTACAGCGACGAGCAGATCGCCGCGGCGATCGGCCTCATCTGGCAGGGTCGCGCCGATCGCTACTCGGAACTGCGCGGTGCCTTCGGCGCCGAGGCCGGCAGCGGCCAGCGCCGCGTCGAGATGCACTACATCGGTGGTTGAGATGTCAGCCCCCACGTCGCTTTGCTCCTGCCCCCCGAGGGGGCGCTCAGCCGTCTTGAGGCGGCTCGGCGCCGGCTGATATGGGCCGCATCTGGTCGACCCTCACTCCGCGCGTCAAGCGCCGGCTCGGCCTGGCGGCCGCCGCCAGCGTGGCGGTGCCGCTGCTCGCCGGCGAGCTTGCCAAGACCTTCGTTCAAGCGGGCCTGAGCAACGCCCCGCTGCGCGATGCGCAGTTCATTGATATCGTCGTCATCGGCGTGATCTCGTTCGCGCTCGTCATGGTGTTCACCGTGATGCTGGGTTGCCTGATCACCGGC
>JBGQEX010000382.1:0-3091 GCA_041496605.1 Piscinibacter sp. | reverse complement strand
TCGGGGACGCTCTCCAGCATCATCGGCATGTCGGCACCGGGCGAGCGGGTGAAGCTCAAGGTGTGGCGCGACCACGCGTCGCGTGAGATCGAGGTCAAGCTCGGCAATGCCAAAGATCCGGACAAGCAGGTCGCCGACGACAACAGCGGCGCGCACGGCGGACAGCTCGGCCTCGCGCTGCGCCCGCTGACGCGCGAGGAGCGGCGTGAGGCACGTGTCGACCAGGGCCTGGTGGTGGAAAGCGCCAGCGGCCCCGCGGCGCACGCCGGCATCGAGCCGGGTGACGTGCTGCTGGCCATCAACGGCCGGCCGGTGCAGTCGATCGAGCAGGTGAAGAGCGTGCTGAAGGCCAAGCCGAAGAGCGTGGCCTTGCTGGTGCAACGCGCCGGCGAGCAGATCTTCGTGCCGGTCAAATTGGGCTAGATCGAACCCGACGTCGTCCCGGCGAAAGCCGGGACCCACTCGTGGCAGTGGATCCCGGCGTGCGCCGGGATGACGGCCCTCACAAGTCGGTGCGCAGCTTCCAGATCTCGGGGAACAGCACCACGTCGAGCATCTTGCGCAGGTAGCCGACACCGCTGGTGCCGCCGGTGCCGCGCTTGAAACCGATGACGCGCTCGACGGTGGTCACGTGGCGGAAGCGCCAGAGGCGGAAGGTGTCCTCGAGGTCGGTGAGCTCCTCGCCGAGCTGGTACAGGTCCCAGTTCGCCTGCGGGTCGCGGTACACGACCAGCCAGGCCTGCTCGACGGCGTCGCTCGCTTCATAGGGCTGCGTCCAGTCGCGCTCGGTGTGGCTGGCCGGCACCGGCAGCCCGCGCCGTGCCAGCAGGCGCAGCGACTCGTCATAGAGCGAAGGCTGGCGATAGGCCGCCTCGACGCGGGCCAGCAGGTCGCTGCGGTGCGCGTGCGGTTGCAGCATCGCCGCGTTCTTGTTGCCGAGCCGGAATTCGACGCAGCGGTACTGCCAGCTCTGGAAGCCGCTGCTGTTGGCGAGCGCGGGCCGCATCGCGGAATACTCCGGCGGCGTCATCGTCGCCAGCACGTCCCACGCATGCACCAGCTGCTCCATGATCTTGCTCACGCGGGCCAGCATCTTGAATGCGCGCTGCAGCTCGTCGGCGGCGACGGCGCGGGTCGCGGCGTCGAGCTCGTGCAGCATCAGTTTCATCCACAGTTCGCTGGTCTGGTGCTGGATGATGAACAGCATCTCGTCGTGTGCCTGCGAGCGCGGATGCTGCGCGTTCAGCACTTCGTCGAGGTGCAGGTAGTCGCCATAGCTCATGTCCTGCGAGAAGTCGAGCTGCGCCTTCTCGTCGTGGACGATCTGCTCCGGCAGCAGGGGTTGGGTCATGGTCATCCCTTCAGGTCACGGCGGCGCGCTGGTTGAAGCGCGCCTCACGCCATTCGCCACCCGTCATCACCTGGCGCAGATGTTCGACGGCATCGCACACGTCGACGAAGCGCGTGTACAGCGGCGTGAAACCAAAACGCAGGATGTCGTCGGCGTTCGCATCGCCGGCGCGAAAGTCGCCGATGACGCCGCGCGCGATGAGGGCCTGCACGATCGCGTAGGCGCTGTCGGGCTCGCTGCCCGCGTGGGTCAGGCAGACCTGGCTGCCGCGCTGCGCCGCCTCGCGCGGCGACACGACACTCAGGCCGCTGCCCGCGCAGCGTTCGTCGATGAGGTCGGCGAACAGCTCGGTCAAGGCGATCGACTTCGCGCGCAGCGCCACCATGCCGCCGAAGGGCTCGGCGGCCAGCACCGTGTCGACTCCGCACTCGAGTGCGGCCAGCGACAGCACCGCAGGCGTGCCGCAGAGGTAGCGCGCGATGCCCGGCGCCGGCCGGTAGCCGGGCGTGAACTCGAACGGCGCGGCATGTCCCATCCAGCCGGCCAGCGGCTGCCAGAAGCTGTCGGCATGCTCCGGATGCACCCAGACGAAGGCCGGCGCCCCGGGGCCGCCGTTCAGGTACTTGTAGCCGCAACCGACCGCAAAGTCGGCCTGGGCCGCGTGCAAGTCCACCGGCACCGCGCCCGCGCTGTGCGCCAAGTCCCACACCACGCGAACGCCGGCCGCATGGGCCTGCGCGGTGAGCCCGGCCATGTCGTGCATGCGGCCGGTGCGGTAGTTCACGTGGGTGAGCATCAGCAGCGCGACGTCTTCGTTCAGGCGTTGCCCGATGGCGTCGGCGTCCAGCAGTTCGAGCTCCCAGCCGAGTTCGCGGCACTGGCTCTCGGCGATGTAGAGGTCGGTCGGGAAATTGGTGCGTTCGGAGACGATCACACGGCGCTGCGGCGCGCTGCCGACCGACGCCTGGCCAACGATCTTTGCAGCGGCCGACAGCACCTTGAACAGATTCACCGATGTCGAATCGGCCACCACCAGTTCGTTGTCGCGGGCGCCCACCAGCCGGGCGATCTTGTTGCCCACGCGCTGCGGCAGGTCGATCCAGCCGGCGGTGTTCCAGCTCTTGATCAGGTCGCGGCCCCATTCGGCCGTAATGACCTGCTGCACACGTGCCGCGGTGGCGCGGGGCAGCACGCCGAGCGAGTTGCCATCGAGGTAGATGGTGCCTTCGGGCAGCTCGAACTGGGCTCTCAGCGCCGCAAGCGGGTCGTCGGCGTCGAGCAGCAGGCAGTCTTGGCGTGTGGTCATCAGAGTTCTCGCAGCACGGCGCGCACCGGGGAGGCGTCGGCGGTGGTCAGCTTCAAGGGCAGCGCGATCAATTCGTAGTCTCCCGCCGGCACGGCGTCGAGCACCAGGTTCTCGAGCACGCGCAGGTCGTGGCGCAGCAGCTGGTGATGGCTGGCCAGTGTCTTGCTCGCGGCCGGGTCGACCGACTGGCTGTCGATGCCGACGAGCTTGACGCCCAGACCCGCCAGCCAGGTGATGGTTTCGGGCGCGAACGATGCGAAGTCGGCCGACCAGTGCGTCGGCGCCGCCGCGCAGGTACGCACCAGCACGCGTGGCGGCAATGCGTCGACGGCGTGCGCGAGGTGCTCGGGCAGCACCAGCGGGCCGCAGCCGATCGCGTGGATCACTCGGCACGGGCCCAGGTAGGGCGCGAGGTCGACCTGGCCGATCGTGCG
>JBGQEX010000381.1:0-3149 GCA_041496605.1 Piscinibacter sp. | reverse complement strand
TCGGCCGTCGAACCCGACCGGCGGCAAGCGGTCATCGACATTGTTGACCCGATGAGCGGCCCGTCGTGGCGCGCTCATCTGATGTCAGTCTCCGGGTGTGGATTGCACAGAACCAAGAGTCTGCCAGCGTCAGCGCGCGGTGTCGGGTGCCCACGCCGTGCGAACCGGGGCCTGCACTGTCACTTCATGACCAAGGGCAAGCAAGACCGAAGCATCCTCGCCCGTCAACCCAACCGCCACGGCAACGAACAACGTGGCCGTGATGACGGACGCCAGGACGGCGGAAACAAGGCGAGTCATGCTGGAAGAAGGGGTGTAATGCGTATCCATGGTCAGCGTCCGGTTGGAGTTGATGAGTCGATGGATTCATCTTCGGCGCGGTGCGTCGAAAAGTCCTGAAGCCGCCCCCAAGGCTCCTGAATCGTTCTGAGGCGACCGCGAAACGGGCAGTCGACTGCGCAACAATCGAAACCCCGGCTCATTCGACGGGTCACTCGAAACCCGCCGCGGCAAGGTCAGCCATGACCACGGACTACAGATTTGGAAACGCGGAATTGCGACCGGATCAGCGCCGGCTGCTGGTGGGTGGCAAGGACAGCCGAATCGGCGCGCGCGCCTTCGACCTGCTGCTGACGCTGGTCGAAGGTCGCGGCCGCATCGTCGGCAAGAACGAACTTCTCGACACCGTCTGGCCCGGCCTTGTGGTCGAGGAAAACAATCTGCAGGTGCATATCAGCAGCCTGCGCAAGCTGCTCGGGCCACAGGCGATCGCCACGATCCCGGGGCGCGGCTATCGTTTCACAGCTGCGCTCGATGGCGCATCCGTCGGCCAGTCGAACGCCGCCGTGCCCGGCCCGACATCGACGCCGGCGTCTTCCGATGCGCCTGCGGCGCCCCTGACCAATCTCCCCAGGGAGCTGCCGCCGCTGTTCGGTCGCGAAGCGGACCTGCCGGCTCTGTGCTCGCTAATCGTTGCGCACAAGCTCGTGACCGTCGTGGGCGCGGGCGGCATTGGCAAGAGCCGTCTGGCGCAAGCGGCGGCGCACTCGCTGGCCGGCCGCTGGCCGGATGGCGTATGGATGGTCGAGCTGGCCGGCCTGTCCGACCCCGTGCTCCTGCCGAACGCTGTGGCGCAGGCGCTCGACATCACCATGGCGGGTCAGGGTGAGGCGCTAGACGAGTTGGTCGCCGGTATGGCGCAGCAGAGTCTGCTGCTGGTGCTTGACAACTGCGAGCACCTGCTCGATGCGGCCGCGACGCTGGTGCAGACCGTCATGCGGGGGGCACCGAACATCACGCTGCTGTCGACCAGCCAGGAACCGCTGCACCTGCCGGCCGAGCAGCAATTCAGGGTCATGCCGCTGGCCGTGCCGTCCGAGACGCAGGTGAGCGGTGCGCGCGAGTTTGGCGCCGTTGCCTTGTTCGTGACCAGGGTGCAGGCAGTGGACCCGCGATTCGCGTTGAACGACGAGAGTCTGGCGGTGGTGATCGATATCTGCCGTCGGCTCGACGGCCTGCCGCTCGCCATTGAACTGGCTGCGGCACGGGTGGCCGCGCTCGGCCTGCGCCCTGTGCGCGACAAGCTCGATGCGCGCTTCAGGCTGCTCACCGGCGGCTCGCGCGCCACCTTGCGCAGGCACCAGACCCTGCGCGCCGCGCTGGAGTGGAGCCACAACCTGCTCAACGATGCTGAGCAGGCCGTGTTCCGGCGGCTTGGGGTGTTTGCGGGCGGCTTCACCATGGAAATGGCGCAAACCGTCGCGGGCGACCCGCAACTCGATGAATGGGCTGTGCTCGACCACCTCAGCGCGCTCGTCGACAAGTCACTGGTTACAGCAGACCCGGGTGAGACGCCTCGCTACCGCCTGCTCGAGTCGGCACGTGCCTTTGCGCTGGAGCAACTGGCCGGGGGCGAGACGGCCGATGCACTGAAGCGGCATGCCCTTGCCATGCGGGACTTTCTGGAGCGAGTCGATGGCGCCAACCTCGACGGTGAACTGCGAACCGACCAGTACGCTGCGCTTGTGCTGCCAGAACTGGACAACCTGCGGTCGGCCCATGCCTGGGCCACCGGTGAAGCAGGTGATGTGCAGGTCGCCATCGAACTCGCGGCGCATGCAGGTTCGCTCATCGACTACGCGGTCGAATGTGCAGAATGGTTGGTGCCGCTGCAGCAGCAGGTCGAAGGCGGTACGGTGGGCCCTGCCGTCGCTGCGCGCTACTGGCGGGCCATCGCCGCCGGCAACATGGTCGGACGCGTGCCTCGTGCCTTGCAGGTGGAAGCGTCAGGTCGCGCGCAGTCCCTGTACCAGGTGCTGGGCCAGCCCCGCCGGGTCTTTTCCAGTCTGATCCAGCTCGCGCGGCACCGCAGCGCGCAGCACCACGATGCGGCCGCGCAGGCGGCCGCCGACGAGGCGCGGGCCCTCATTCGGCCCGACTGGCCTGCCGAGTTTCGCATCCTCTTGCTGCGCGTTGACGGCTTCCTCGCGCGGCGTGCCGGACGGCTCACCGAGGCGCTCGCGCTCTTCCACGAGTGCGTCCGCGTCAGTGTGTCAACGGGGGACTGGCGCCTGGAGGTGATGGCCCGTTCCAACCTTGCGGACATGTTGTGGCAAGTCGGGCCGATCGAAGAAGCCGCTCGCGAGGCGTGCAAACTCGCTGAAGAGCTGCGTGCGAGGCCGGCGGCTTACAGCGACATGGCCGTACTGTTCGCCAATACGGTGGGCATTCTGAGCGAGATGGGCCGCATTGACGAAGCGTCGGCCGCGGCCAGCGACGCCTTGCCCATCATGCGCCGCGCACAGGAGTACTACGTCGAGGAGTGGGCGTACTTGTTCTGGCGCCGTGGCCAAATCGATACCGCCACGATATTGCTCGGCGCGTCCGAGGCGCAAGGGGTTCGTGCCGACGTGCCGCTTCAGCACAACGAAAAGCGATTGATCGCCGAGGTGCGCGCAGCACTCGAGGCGCAGCCGCATCCGCATGCGTTAGCGCCGGATCTCGCCACTGGTGCCGCGCTCGGCGAAGGAGAGTTGCTTGCGTTGATCTCCGAGGCCTTGGCAAAGTCACGCGCGAACCACGAGTGATTGGAACGCTCTTCGATTTCGGTCGTTGTCGGTTCGGTCGGCCGAGCGATACACGTGCACTGG
>JBGQEX010000380.1:0-3188 GCA_041496605.1 Piscinibacter sp. | reverse complement strand
GGACGGCGTCGCCCGCATCGCCACGCGCCTGATCCGCAGCCTGAGCCGGCCCTATCGCGTCGAAGGTCGCGAGGTCAACATCTCCTGCTCGGTTGGAATTGCGCTCTATCCGGATGACTGCAGCCACACCAAGCTGATCGCCCGCGCCGACGCCGCGATGTACTCGGCCAAGCGCTCGGGCGGCGCGAGCCACTGCTTCTACTCGCCCGCGCTGGATGCCGACGCGCAAGAGACCTTCCAACTGTTGCGAGACCTCCGGCATGCGTTGGCGAGGAATGAATTCGAGCTGTTTTATCAGCCCAAGATCGACACGAAGACCGGCCTCGTGACTGCGGCCGAGGCGCTGCTGCGCTGGAATCACCCGACGCGCGGCGTGGTCCTGCCGGGGGACTTCGTCCATGTGGCCGAACGCTTCGGCCTGATCGGGGCGATCGGCAACTGGGTCATCACCGATGCGTGCCGACAAGGCCGCGAGTGGCGCGATCGCGGCTTGCGCATGCGCGTGGCCATCAACCTGTCCGCCCACCAGATGCGCCAGGACGACATTGCCGACCGCATCGCCGAGGCGCTGCGGCGATACCGCATCCATCCGTCGTTGCTGACCTGCGAGATCACCGAAACCGCGGCGATGGAAGACACCAAGGCGACCCAGGAGACGTTCCGTCGGCTGGGTGTGCTGGGCGCGCACCTGTCGATCGACGACTTCGGCACCGGCTACTCCAGCCTGAGTTACCTGCGCCGGCTGCCGGCCGAGGAACTCAAGATCGACCGCAGCTTCGTGATGGATCTCGAGCACAGCCCGGACGCGCGCGCGGTCGTCGACGCGGTCGTGAAGCTGGCCCACGCGCTGGGCCTCAAGGTCGTCGCCGAAGGGGTGGAGAACCCGCGCCAGCGCCAGGTCCTTGCTGAACTCGGCTGCGACGAACTGCAGGGGTTTCTGTTCGCCAAGCCCATGTCGGCGCGCGCCCTGCTGATGTGGGCGATGCGCGACCGCTCCGAAACGACCGCCTTCAGGCCCTCGCTGTTCGGCGAGACGCGCGAAGGACAACTGGCGTGAACGGCGGCGCCTGAGCGGGTCAGCGCGCGGCGTCGAGCGCGTTGGCGAAGAAGAAGCGCAGCATCGCTTCGGTGGCGTCGGGCCCCTTGGCATCGGTGTACGAACCCTGCGCACTGCCGCCCGACCAGGCGTGGCCCGCGCCGTGAACGGCCCAGTGCTCCGCCACCACCCGGCCGCGTTCGTCGCGGTAGATGCGCCGTGTGTACTCGCGGCCGTTGTCGCTGCGCGCGCGCTCGAGTTCCGCGCAGGCAGCACCTGCACTTGCCGCCACCACCTGCTCGCCGTTGGCCGGGTGGACGGTGGTGTCCTGGTCGCCGTGAAACACGATGGTCGGCGGCGCGCGGCCTGTCGACGTGGCGGCGGCACCGCCTTTCATCGCCGTGAACGCCGACTTGACGTCGGTGGCCGAGCCGGCAGGCAAGCCCGAGTGCACGCCGACCGCGGCGAACAGGTCGGGGTACGCGTCGCCGAGGATCGCCGCCATCGCACCCCCGGCGGACAAGCCGGCCACGTACACGCGCTGCGCGTCGATGTTGTAGCGCTCCATCACGTCGCGCGTCATGCCGGCCAGCAGCGCAGGCTCGCCGCGTCCGCGCCGCTGGTGGTTGTGCTTGAACCAGTTCCAGCAACGCGAGGCATTGACGTGCTGCGCCTGGGCCGGATAGAGAGCGAAGAAGTCGCGCTCGAGCGCGGCGTCGTTCATGCCGGTGCCGACAGCGAAGTCGTCTGGGTTCTGCGTGCAGCCGTGCAGCATGACGACCAGCGGCAGCGCCTGCCCGTGGTAGCCCGGCGGCACATACAACTTGTACTCGCGCGTGCCGGCGCTGTCGGTGTGGCTGCCGGCGATGAACTGGCCCGCCGCCGGCACCGGGCGGACGGCAGCCGCCGTTTCGACGTCGACCTCGCGCGCCTCGACATCGATGACGCAGGGGTCGTTGCTGGCCGCGCGCGCGGCTGCGCCGCCGAGCGCGGCGCGGATCGCCGCGGTGGCGTCATGCAGCTTGCCCGCCTGGGTGAGACGCGTGGCTTCGGCCATCAAGCGTTGGAATGTCGGGTTCATGAGCTTCCTCGGTTGGTGGTCAACGGATGCGGCCGGCGAGCGCCGCCTTCACGGCCGGGCTGGCGTGCAGCGCGCCCAGCACCACCACCGAGTCGATGGCGGCCAGCGCCAGCTCGGGGGTGACGTCGGGAGCGATGGAGGCCAGGCCGAGCACACGGATCTGCAGCGCCTGCCCGGCCGCCTGTACGGCGCGCAGGTCGTCGGCGCTGAAGTGCTGGATCCCGAGCACCAGCGTCTTGCGAGCCACCGACTGCTTGACCGCGTCAGCGTGGATCGCGAGCTGGTTGCGAACCGCGGTGCGGATCAGGTCGGTGCGGTTGGCGTAGAAGCCTTCCTGCACCAGAAGGTCGATCTGGCCGAGATCGACGTAGCCCAGGTTGATGGTGATTTTTTCGTCGAGCGGCTTGGTGGCGGCGACGGAGAGGGCGCTTCGGGCTGGCATTTCGCCATCCTAGCACCATCCAAGTGGATGTTTCTAGGATGGTCGATAGTTGCAAACCGGACGCAGCGGCCGAATCAAATTAACTTGCGACCCAATGTGCCCGCGATGCGGCGCAGCAGCCACTTCGGTGTCGCGCCCGCGGCCAGCGTCGCCGCCTGGTTGATGGCGCCCGGCACGGTGATGACCTCGCCGGCGAGGCAGGCCCGGTAGCCCTCGGCGGCGACCTCGTCGACGTCGCTGATCAGGAACGCAGGCAACGCCGTCAGCCTGCGGTTGTGCTCGGTGGCGCTGCTGAGCATGCCGGTGGCGGTGATCCCGGGGCACAGCGCGGTGACGGTGACGCCGCTGTCGCGCAGCTCCTCCGCCAGCGATTCGGTCAACGAGAGCACGTAGGCCTTGCTCGCCGCATAGGTGGCGAGGCCCGGCACCGGTTGGAAGGCGGCAATCGAGGCGACATTCAGCACACGCCCGCGCCCGCGTGCCACCATCGCCGGCACGAAAGCGGCGAGCATCGCGGTCAGGCTCGACACGTTGAGATCGATCAGCTGCTGGTGGCGCCCGGCGTCGATCGCGCTGAACGCGCCTTGCTCGAGCACGCCCGCGTTGTTGACGAGCACGTCGACCGGTCG
>JBGQEX010000379.1:0-3189 GCA_041496605.1 Piscinibacter sp. | reverse complement strand
TCATCGCGACCACCACCTTGGTGGCGGGCAGCGCCATCAGGATCACGAGGATGAACGGCACGACGGTCCAGACGATTTCCACCAGCGTGCTCTCGTGGAAGTTGGCCGCCACGGCCCCCTTCGACTTGCGGTGCTTGAAGATCGAATAGAACATCACGCCGAACACGCCGATGAAGATCACCATGCAGATGACCAGCATGAAGTAGTGCAGCCACTTCTGGTCGGCAGCGATGCGTGTCACCGCAGGCGCCAGATCGAGTTGGTTGACGGCCGGTCCGCCGGGCAGGTCGTTGACCGCGAAGGCCGCCGTTGTCGCGATCGCCGCGCAGAAGCCGAGCCCCAACTGCCCCGCCCTCTTCCACATCAGCCAAAGTGCTTTCATCGTCTTCATCGTCGTCACTTCAGTTTCAAATTCTGTTGCGCTGCACGCTGCTTGGGCCGCCCGAGCATGGCCGCCGAGATACGCATGGGGTGAGAAGAAGCGGGCCTGACAGCGCCAGGCGAGGAGCGTGCCGACAAGCCGCTGCGCCACTGCTCCACAAGCGAATGTGGCGCCGATTTTCAATCCGCGCCGCACTTGCTTCACCTCAACCTGAAGATTTTAGCGCAGTGCCAGGCATTCTCATCCGCGTCGCCCGCGGCCCGTGCGCACCAGAGCGCGCATGTCGTCGAGCGACACCGTGGTGGGGCTGCCCGTTTGCACGCGCGGCGCCGCCTTGAAGGCGTGGCCGTAGGCGACTTCGAAGCTCAAGCCGAGGCGGCCGTCGGCCCCGGCCAAGGTCAGCAATTCGCGCTCGAGCCGTGCCTTCCAGCGCGGTGTGCGCAACCCAGCCATTCGATCGGGCGACACGTTGCCGCCCAGGCCACGAAGTTCGCGCAACAACGCCTGCGGGCTGGTCCAACTCAGCATCAGCGTTTCCTGGTCCATCACCGGGTCCGCGAAACCCGCTTGCAGCAGCATGTCGCCCAGATCGTGCATGTCGACGAAGTCGAGCGTCGGCGCGGGCCAGCCCAGGCGCCGGTACAGCTCGCGCAGCTCGATCACCGTGCCGGGACCGAGACAGGAGAACATCACGAAACCATCGGCCGACAACGCGCGTTGCCAACGCGCCATCAGCGCGGGCGGGTCCTTCACGGCGTGCAGCATCATGTTGGACCAGACCAGCTGCGCGCTGCCGGGCAGCTCGTCGCGATCGAGCAGCACCTCGACGCCACCGGAGCGCCAGTGGCGCGCCGACCACCACGGCGCGCGATTCGCTTCGCGGCTGCGCTCGGCCAAGGCCGGGTGCGGCTCGACGGCGACACGCCGCGAACGCGGGTAGGTCGCGTCCAGCAGCTCGCCGCCGGCACCGAGGAACGAGCCCCAATCGACGACACGCTCGGGCTTGAGGCGGATCACCTCGAGCCGCTGCGCCATGCGCCGCGCCACCTCGCCGTGGAGCCACGGCGCGGCCGGTCGTTTCGCGAGGCGCCGCCATGCCGCCTCGACCGCGGTGGCGTCGAGCCGGCGCGCCGTGGAGCTCGGTGGTACAGCCATGGGGCGGCAGTATATTGACCCGGTGCGTTCACACGCCTGCTTCAAGCCCCGCTGCGACGCAGCGCAGCGACGCTGCCGACGCAATGCGCCATCTGCCACGACTGAAGCGACGAGCGCATTTGCGGGCGTTGCCGCCAACGCTTCAGCGCAGCGGCGTCGCGATGCGAATCCTGTGCCTTGCGCGTGCCCGACGGCGTCGCCCGGTGCGGCGATTGCATCAAGCGCCCGCCTCCGTTCAATCGAACGCTCACCGCCTTCGACTATGCCCACCCATGGGAGTGGCCTGATCACGAAGTTGAAGTTCCCAGCGCTCGATCTGGCACCCGCGCTGGCGCGTTGCCTGGCCGATGTCTGGGCGGCGAGCGCGTGGCCGCAGCCTGGCCTGCTGTTGCCGGTGCCGTCGAGCCCGCAGCGTCTGCGCGATCGCGGCTACAACCAGGCGTGGGAAATCGCGCGCCGCCTCGCGCGGCGGCTGCGTTGCGACGCCGACGCTCGCCTGCTGCTGCGCATCAAGGACACGCCGCACCAACTCGCGTTCCCGCCCGAGCGCCGCGCCGCCAATGTGCGCGGCGCCTTCGCGGTCGAGCCGACGCGGCGGGCCGAACTGCGCGGCCGCGAAGTCACGCTCGTCGACGATGTGATGACCACCGACGCCACTGCCGTCGAGATGGCCGAGGTCCTGCGGCAAGCCGGCGCAGCGCAGGTCAACGTCTGGGTGCTGGCACGCACGCCGGCGCCGGGCGGCTGAGCTGCCCCGAACGTGGCGCGACAATCCGGCCGCCATGTTCAACATCGTGCTCGTTCATCCCGAGATCCCGCCCAACACCGGCAACGTGATTCGACTCGCCGCCAATACCGGCTGCGCGCTGCACCTCGTCGAGCCACTCGGCTTCTCGATGGAGGACAAGCTGCTGCAGCGCGCCGGGCTGGACTACCACGAATACGCCGACGTGCGGCGCCACGCCTCGTGGGACGAGTTCGTGCGCCACGAGCAGCCGGAGCCGCAGCGCATGTTCGCGTTCACGACGCGCGGCGAGCAGCGCCTCGCCGATGTGCGGTGGCGCGCGGGCGACTGGCTGGTCTTCGGTTCGGAAAGCGCGGGGCTGCCCGACGCGGTGCGGGCCCATTTCGCCGACACGCAGCGCGTTCGCCTGCCGCTGCGCGCCGGACAACGCAGCCTGAACCTCAGCAACGCGGTGGCGGCCGCCGTGTTTGAGGCGTGGCGCCAGAACGGCTACGCCGGCGCCGTGTAGCTGCGCCCGTCGGTGCTCATTCCGGCTGCACGCCGGCCAGCTTGATCACCTGCGACCAGCGCTCGCGCTCGGTCTTCATCAGGCCGGCGAGCGCCTGCGGCGCGGTGCCGGCGGCACTGAAATACTGGCCCAGCATCTTGCCGCGCACGTCGTCGCTCTTGCTGATGCGCACCAATTCGCGCGACACGCGCTCGATGATCGGCCGCGGTGTGTTGGCGGGCGCGAGCACGGCCTGCCACGAGATCGCCGCGAACCCGGGTTGACATCCTCTCCACCCAAGCGCTGCGCGCTATGGATGGAGATTCCCGGAGAGACTCAGCTCCGAGACGGTTCCTGCCAACGGAAGTCCTTCCGACCTTCCTTGAGCCGCTGAGCGCGGCCTTGGATGCTGCAGCTTGC
>JBGQEX010000378.1:0-3197 GCA_041496605.1 Piscinibacter sp. | reverse complement strand
TCTGCGCAAGGCGCTGGCCGGCGGGCAAGTCAAGCGTGCGACGAGTGCACAGGCGGCCAGCGTGCGCGTGCTGCTCGAAGACGGCAGCGAATACGCCCATGCGGGCCGGCTGCTGTTCTCGGACCTGACGGTCGACACGACCTCGGGCCAGATCATGTTGCGCGCCGAGGTGCCCAACCCCGACGGGCTGCTGCTGCCGGGCATGTATGTGCGCGTGCGCATCGAGCAGGCGCAGGCCAGCGATGCGTTCGTGCTGCCGCAGCAGGCCGTCATGCGCTCGACGCAGGGCGACAGCGTGATGGTGGTCGGCGCTGACGGCAAGGTCGCGCCGCGGCCGGTGAGGGTCGGCCCGGCCGAGGGCGGGCAATGGGTCGTGTTCGACGGGCTGAAGGCCGGCGAGCAGGTGATGGTCGACGGCTTCCAGAAGCTGCGCGGCCCGGCGCCGGTGAAGCCGGTGCCATGGCAAGCGAGCGCGGCGTCGGCGCCGGCTTCGGCCGCATCGGGCCGCTGACACCATGTCCAAATTCTTCATCGACCGCCCCATCTTCGCGTGGGTGATCGCGCTGTTCATCATCGTGCTCGGTGGCGTCGCGGTCACGCGGCTGCCGATCGCGCAATACCCGCCGGTGGCCCCGCCGTCCATCGTCGTGTCGGCGGTCTACCCGGGCGCGTCGGCGCAGACGCTCGAAGACAGCGTGATCAGCGTGATCGAGCAGGAGATGAACGGCTCGCCCGGGCTGATCTACATGGAATCGGTGAGCCAGGCCAATGGCTCGGGTTCGATCACGCTGAGCTTCGAGCCCGGCACCAGCCCGGACCTCGCACAAGTCGACGTGCAGAACCGCTTGAGCCGCGCCAGCCCGCGGCTGCCGCAGGCGGTCACGCAGCAGGGCGTGCGCGTCGACAAGGCACGAGCGAACTTCCTGCTGTTCACGATCCTGTCGTCGGACGACCCGCGCTACACACCGGTGGCGCTCGGCGACTACGCGTCGCGCAACGTGTTGCCAGAAATCCAGCGCATTCCCGGCGTCGGCCAGGCGCAGCTGTTCGGCACCGAACGCGCGATGCGAATCTGGATCGACCCGGCCAAGCTGGTCGGCTTCAACCTGTCGGCGGCCGAGGTCAACGCCGCGATCCGCGCGCAGAACGCGCAGGTCGCCTCGGGCACCATCGGCGAGCTGCCGAACCTGCCGGGGCAAACGATCTTCGCCACCGTCGTCGTCAACGGGCAACTGAGCGGCGTCGAGGCCTTCGGCAACATCGTGCTGCGCGCCAACGCCGACGGCTCGGCGGTGCGGCTGCGCGACGTGGCGCGCATCGAGCTCGGCGCGCAGAACTACGCCACGTCGGCACGCCTGAACGGCCGGCCCTCCACCGGCATCGGCGTGCAGCTGTCGCCCACCGGCAATGCGCTGGCCACCGCCACCGCCATCCGCAAGCGCATGGACGAGCTGGCGCCGTACTTTCCGCCGGGCGTGAAGTACAGCGTGCCCTACGACAGCTCGCGCTTCGTCAAGATCTCCATCTCGCAGGTGGTCGAGACGCTGCTGATGGCGGTGGCGCTGGTGTTCCTGGTGATGTACCTGTTCCTGCAGAACTGGCGCTACACGGTGATCCCGACCATCGTCGTGCCGATCGCCCTGCTCGGCACCTTCGGTGTGCTGCTCGCGCTGGGCTTTTCGATCAACGTGCTGACCATGTTCGGCATGGTGCTGGTGATCGGCATCGTCGTCGACGATGCGATCGTCGTGGTCGAGAACGTCGAACGCATCATGAGCGAGGAAGGCCTGCCGCCGCGCGCCGCCACGCGCAAGGCAATGGGGCAGATCCAGGGCGCGATCGTCGGCATCACCGTGGTGCTGGTGTCGGTGTTCGTGCCGCTCGCCTTCTTCTCCGGTGCGGTGGGCAACATCTACCGCCAATTCTCGGTCGTGATGGTGTCGTCGATCAGCCTGTCGGCGTTCATGGCGCTGTCGCTGACGCCGGCCCTGTGCGCCACGCTGCTGCAGCCGGTGGAAGCCGGTCACCACCACGTGAAGACCGGCTTCTTCGGCTGGTTCAACCGTGGCTTCGCACGCACAGCGAAACGCTACGAAGGCTGGGTCGCGCGCATCGTCAAGCGCGCTGCGCGCACCCTGATCGTCTACGCCGCGATCATCGGCGTGGTGCTGCTGTTCCTCGAGCGCCTGCCGGCGTCGTTCCTGCCGGCCGAAGACCAGGGCTACATGATCGTCAACGTGCAACTGCCGCCGGGTGCCACGGTCAACCGCACGCTCGGCGTGATGCAGCAGGTCGAAGCCTTCGTGCTGAAGCAGCCCGAGGTGCAGAGCATGGTCAGCGTGCTCGGCTTCAGCTTCTCGGGCCAGGGTCAGAACGCCGGCCTCGCGTTCGTCACGCTGAAAGACTGGGACCAGCGCAAGGGTGCCGAGCACGCGGCGCAAGGAATCGCCGGCCGCGCGTTCGGCGCGCTGATGGGCGTGCGCGATGCGTTCATCTTTCCGCTGAGCCCGCCGCCGATTCCCGAGCTGGGCACCGCGTCGGGCTTCAACTTCCGGCTGCAGGACCGCGGCGGCAACGGCCACGACGCACTGGTGGCGGCACGCAACCAGCTGCTCGGCATGGCCTCACAGAGCAAGGTGCTGACCGGCGTGCGGCCCGACGGGCTGGAAGACGCGTCGCAGCTGCAACTCGACATCGACCGCGACAAGGCCAGCGCGCTGGGTGTCGGCTTCGATGCGATCAATGTCGCGATCTCCACCGCACTGGGTTCCGCCTATATCAACGACTTCCCGAACGCCGGCCGCCTGCAGCGCGTGATCGTGCAGGCCGATGCACCGTCGCGCATGCAGCCCGCCGACCTGCTGCAGCTCAATGCGCTGAACGCGCGCGGGCAACCGGTGCCGCTGGCCGCGTTCGCGACCACGCGCTGGATCAGCGGGCCGATGCAGACCATCCGCTACAACGGCTACCCGACGATGCGCATCGTCGGCGACGCGGCGCCCGGGCGCAGCACCGGCGAGGCGATGGACGAGATGGAGCGCCTGGCCGCGCAGCTGCCGCCCGGCTTTGCGTTCGAGTGGACCGGCCAGTCGCGCGAAGAGAAGCTCTCAGGCGCGACCGCGCTGCTGCTGTTCGGGTTCTCGTTGCTGGCGGTGTTCCTGTGCCTCGCGGCCTTGTACGAGAGCTGGTCGATCCCG
>JBGQEX010000377.1:0-3208 GCA_041496605.1 Piscinibacter sp. | reverse complement strand
CCCCGGCGCGTGCAGCCTGCGTGGGGCGGCCGTGCGGTCAGCGCACGAAGGGGAGCGACGAACACAAACTTGGGATGTTCGCCCGGCTAAGCCTGTGAAATCATGCCCGGGATCACGCGCCTCGGCGCGCCCTACACTGCAAGTTCGGGTTGCATTTTCCCGTTGCGATGGGAACATGCCGAAACGCGAACAGCGCGGCCACCAAGCCGCCCCGGAACAAGACATGACCCTTCCCAATACCCCAGGCACGCCCTGGAACGGCACCGCGCCCGAAGCTGCACCGGGCACGCCACCCGAAGCGTGGCAGGCCACCCGTGCGCAGACCCAACTCGTGCGCGACGAGGAAGACTACTTGGCCGCCGAGCAGCGCGACATCGGCCGGCCGGTCGGCGACAACCTGCGCGAGTTGTTCGTTTCATGCGACGCCGGCCCGGCAATGCAGCAGCAGTTCGAGCACATGCAGCCCGAATTCATTGCGCTGCACGACATCGCAACCAACTCGTCGCGCAAGCTGCTGGCCGGTGTGGCCGCTGCCAGCAGCCGATCGGTGCAGAAGCTCGTGATCCGCCGCCAAGGCTACGGCAACACGTTGGCCACCATCGAGTTCGTCGAGCTGCCCATTTCCGACGGCGGCACGCTGCGCATCTATTCCACCGAGGCCGACGCCGAAACCAGCTCGCGCCACGCGCTGGCGCGAACGCTGCTCGCCTACAGCACGCTGGGCGTGATCCTGGTCGGCGATGTGCCCGGCCACTCGATGAGCGGCACCTTCAAGCCGCTGCACGACGACATGATCACCGGCCCATGGCCGAATCGGCAACTGCTGCTGCTGCCTTTGTCGGCTGCCAACGCGCTGGTGACCCAGGGCATGGAGCTGTCGCGTGGCACCGGCGTGAACGTGCGCACCACGCCGCAGGTCACGCGCCCGGCCGACGCCTGGAACTTCATCAGCAGCACCTGGGCACGTCTGCGTGCAGAGTCGCGGCCGGCCGACAAGACGCCGCCGCGCGCCAGCCCGGCGCGCCCGCCGACCCCGGCGGCCCAGAGTTCGTGGCCGGCCCCCAGCAGCGCGCCGTCGATGCCGGCGGCGGTGTTCGGCAGGCCCAGCGAACCGTTGCCGTTGCGCCCGATGCCGCAGGTACCCGACGCAGCGTCGCGCTCTGCCGTCTCACGCGATCCGCTGACACGCTATGTGCACCAGCTCAGTGAACTGACCGGCATGGTGAGTTGCTGCGTGTTCGACGTCGCGACCGGTCGCGACGTGACCCATGCAGGCGCCAGCCCCGGCGCGGTCGAACTCGCGGAGCATGGCTCGGAGTTGCTGGCGGCCATGATCAACACCAGCCGGACGCTCGGCCTCGGTCACGCGCTGCCCGACGCCGCCATCACGCTCGGCGCGCATCACCTGTTGCTGCGCGCGGTGCCCAAGCACCCCGGCCTGGCTTTGCACGCGGTGCTCGACAAGACACACGCCAACCTGACGCTGGCGCGGCTTCAGATCATGCGCATGGACGCGCTGTTTGACGAACCGGCTTAGCCCTAGTGAACGACGCGTTCGAACGAGAACTCGCCGCCCTCCACGTCGACCGGGATCACGTCCTTAGGCCCGAACTTTCCTTCGAGGATCAGCTTGGCAACCGGGTTCTCGATGCGCTGCTGAATCGCCCGCTTCAACGGCCGGGCGCCAAACGCCACGTCGAAGCCCACCTTGGCCAGCTCGCGCAGCGCCTGCGCTGACACGTCGAGCTTCATGTCCATCTTCTCGAGCCGCTGCTCCAGTGCCTTCAGCTGGATCTTGGCGATCGATTCGATGTGCTTCATGTCGAGGGCGTGGAACACCACCACCTCGTCGATTCGGTTCAGGAACTCGGGGCGGAAGTGCTGTTTCACCTCGACCCACACGGCGTCGCGAATCACCTCGCTCGGCTGACCGGCCATCTGCATGATCTGGTGCGACCCGAGATTCGACGTCATCACGATGACCGTGTTCTTGAAGTCGACGGTGCGGCCCTGCCCATCGGTCAGGCGGCCATCGTCGAGCACCTGCAGCAGCACGTTGAACACGTCCGGGTGCGCCTTCTCCACTTCGTCGAGCAGCAGCACGCTGTAGGGCTTGCGGCGCACCGCTTCGGTGAGGTAGCCCCCTTCGTCGTAGCCGACGTAACCGGGCGGCGCGCCGATCAGGCGGCTCACCGAGTGCTTTTCCATGAACTCGCTCATGTCGAGGCGAATCATGTGGTCTTCGCTGTCGAACAGAAAGCCGGCCAGCGACTTGCACAGCTCGGTCTTGCCCACGCCGGTGGGCCCGAGGAAGAGGAACGACCCGGTCGGCCGGTTCGGGTCGGACAGGCCAGCGCGCGAGCGGCGAATCGCATCGGCCACCGCGGTGATGGCTTCGTCCTGGCCCACGACGCGTTCGTGCAGGCGCGCCTCCATCTGCAGCAGCTTTTCGCGCTCGCCCTGCATCAGCTTGGACACCGGGATGCCGGTGGCGCGCGCCACCACCTCGGCGATTTCCTCGGCACCGACCATCGTGCGCAGCAACTGGCGTGCGCCGCCGGCGGCCACACCCTTGGCCTCCTTGGCCTGCGCGTCCTTAAGCTTCTTCTCGAGCTCGGGCAGCTTGCCGTACTGCAGTTCGGCCACCTTGTTGAAGTCACCCTTGCGCTTCCACTCCTCGATCTGGAAGCGGGAGCGGTCAATCTCTTCCTTCAGGTGCGCCGAGCCTTGCGCGGCGGCCTTTTCGGATTTCCAGATCTCATCCAGGTCAGCCGCTTCGCGCTCGAGCTTGGCAATCTCTTCCTCGATCAGGCCCAGTCGCTTGCGCGAGGCTTCGTCCTTCTCCTTCTTCACCGCCTCGCGCTCGATCTTCAGCTGGATCAGGCGCCGGTCGAGCTTGTCCATCGCCTCGGGCTTGGAGTCGATCTCGATCTTCACCTTGGCCGCCGCCTCGTCGATCAAGTCGATCGCCTTGTCGGGCAGGAAGCGGTCGGTGATGTAGCGGTGGCTCAGCTCGGCCGCGGCGACGATGGCCGGGTCGGTGATCTCCACGCCATGGTGGACTTCGTACTTTTCCTGCAGGCCGCGCAGGATGGCGATGGTGGCTTCGACCGTTGGCTCGCCGACGAGGATGCGCTGGAAGCGCCGTTCCAGCGCCGCGTCCTTCTCGATGTACTTGCGGTATTCGTCGAGCGTGGTCGCGCCGATG
>JBGQEX010000376.1:0-3249 GCA_041496605.1 Piscinibacter sp. | reverse complement strand
GCAGGTCACGCAGCGCGGCATGTCGATCGGCCGGCCGATCGCCAACACCGGCGTGTGGATCGTCGACGAACGGATGCAGGCCTGCCCGATCGGCGTGCCCGGCGAAATCTGCATCGGCGGCACCGGCGTCGCGATTGGCTACCTCGACCGGGCCGAGCTCACCGCCGACCGCTTCGTTGCCGATCCGTTCAGCGGCGTCGCCGGCGCGCGCCTGTACCGCACCGGCGACCGCGGCCGCTGGCGCAACGACGGCTTGCTCGAACACCTGGGCCGGCTCGACTTCCAGGTCAAGGTGCGCGGCTATCGCATCGAGCTGGGCGAGATCGAAGCCGGCTGCAATGAAGTCGCCGGCGTCGCGCACAGCGTCGTGATGGCACGCGAAGACCACCCGGGCGACGTCCGACTGGTGGCCTACCTGACGCTGACACCCGGCATGTCGTTCGACGAGGCCGCGCTGCGCGCCCATCTGCGCGGCAGGCTTCCCGAGTACATGCTGCCGCAGCACGTGCTGGTGCTCGACGCGATGCCGCTGCTGCCCAACGGCAAGGTCGATCGCAAGGCGCTTCCGGCACCCGAGCTGAGCCGCGCGCCCGACGCCAGCGAGCGCGTGCCGCCGCGCAACGACCTCGAGCGCGCCGTGATGGCGGCGATGGAGGCGGTGCTGAATCTGCCGGGCTTGAGCGTGCACGACGACTTCTTCGCGCTCGGCGGGCACTCGTTGCTCGCCGCGCGGCTCACGTCGCGCCTGAACCGCGACTTCGAACTCAGCCTGCCGCTGCGCACGCTGTTCGAATCGCCGACCGCCGAGAAGCTGGCGCTGGCGGTCGAGCGCGCCCGCGCGTCGAGCGCGCCCAAGCGCAAGCCGATCGTGCACGACCCGCTCCGGCGCGCGGCACCGCTGACGCCGATGCAAGAGCGCATCCGCTTCGTCGAGGAGTTGCATCCGGGGCGCGTCGTCTACAACACGCCGTCTGCGCACCGCCTGACGGGGCCGATGGACGTTGCGAAATTCGAAGTCGCGCTGCGCGAGATGGTGCGGCGCCAGCCGGCGCTGCGCACCTGCATCAGCGCCAGTCCGAATGGCCAAGGGCACGTGCAGACGATTGCCGAATCGATTGACTTCGCGCTGCCCTACGAAGACCTGACGCCGTTGCCCGAGGCGCAACGCGACGCCGAACTGATGCGGCGCATGCAGGCCATCGTCGATGTGCCGATCGACATCTACAGTGCGCCCTTGTTCCGAGTTGCGCTGTACAAGCTCGCCGACGATCAGCATGCCTTCCTGTTCATGCCGCACCACATCATCTGGGACGGCTGGTCGTTCGACCTGCTGTACGAAGAGATGTCGGCGATCTACAGCGCGCTGGTCGACGGGCGCGCGATTCCGCTTCCGCCGCTCGCCGTGACGTACGGCGACTTCGCGCAGTGGCATTCGGAATGGATGCAGGGCGCGGAGTTCGATGCGCAGCTGGGCTACTGGAAAGAACGGTTTGCGAAGGCGCCCGTTCCCAAGGCACCCCGGCCGGACAACCCGCGCCGCGCCGGCATGACCGGCGAGGGCGCCGCCGAGTGGGTGCGTCTCGACAAGGCCCTCACCGAGCGGCTGCGCGAGATCGCGCGCAGCGCCGACGCCACCTTGAACATGCTGACCATGGCCATCTACACGGCCATGATGGCGACCATCGTCGACAGCGACTCGATCGTGATCGGCGTGCCGGTGCGGGGGCGCGTCCAAGCCGAGTTGGAACCCGTCATGGGGTTCTTCAACAACCTGCTTCCAGTGCAGTTGGGGGTCGTCGGCGAGCGCAAGGTGGTCGACTTCGTCCGCGACATCAAGCAGGAACTGCTGGAGGTCTTCAGCCACCAGGACGTTCCATTCGAGCGGCTTGCGATCGAACCGGAGGTCGCGTCGCGCTCTCAGCGCACCGGCCTGTACCAGGCATTGTTCTCGTTCCAGGACGCGCGCGACCGCACGCGTCAATGGGGCGAGCTGGGTCAGAAGAGCATCCTGATCTTCCAAAAGGGTGCGACCGAAGACCTCGGGCTGTGGTTGATGGAAGTGCCCAGCGGCGTCGAAGGCGGTTTCACCTACAACGCCGACCTCTACACCGCGGCCACCGCTGCCGCGTTTCGCGAGCGCTACATGGAGCTGGTGCAGCGACTGGCGGCCAATCCGTCGTTGAGCGTGGCCGAGCTGACTTCACGCGCCAACTCGCCGTCCGCAGAGTATCTGCGCCGACTGGCTTCGGGGCCGGCAGATGCCGCCGCGGCTGCCGCAGAGACCACGGCGACGCGGCGGTCGTCGACCCCCGCCAGGTTGTCCGCGGCCGAGCGGGAAGTGGCCGAGATCTGCGCCACATTGCTGCACATCGACGCGAACGACATTCAGGCCGACGATCGCTTCTTTGCGCTCGGCGGCAATTCGTTGCAGGCCATGCAATTGGTGCTGCAAACCGAGAAACGCTTTTCGAGGAAGCTGCTGCTCGACGATCTGGTGACCGACCCCACGATCCGGGAGTTGGCGGCGCTGATGGGCGCGCCGGCAGTCAGGGATTCGTTGGTACTGATCCGCGCGGGCGGCTCCAAGCCACCGGTCTTCTTCGTGCACGACGGTGTCGGCGAGACGCTGCTGTACCGCAACCTGGCTCAGCGCTTGAGCACCGAACATGCCGTGTATGGTTTGCGGCCGCATTCGGCGGGGGGCCATGCGCTGTTGCACACGCGCCTGTCGGAAATGGCGAGTCACCACATCGAAAAGATTCGCCGGGTGCAGCCGCGAGGCCCGTATCTGCTGGCCGGCCTGTGCGCCGGCGGCGTGATTGCCTACGAAATCGCGCGGCTGCTTGAACAACAAGGCGAAGCGACGGCGATGGTGGGCTTGATCGACGCCGCCGACGTGGCCGCAAAGAAACGCGTCGGACATGTCGCCGGCAAACGATTGAAGCGCTTCTTCGGCGCGTTCAACGCGGAGAAATCGGTGCCGTGGCACCGGTCGCTGGCGGCTGGCGTGGCCAAGGCAGCAGGCAAGGTCATCGGGCTCGTCGTGTTCGAGGTCTCGTCTCGCCTCTCGAAGCTCAAGACTGTGTTCAAAGTGAGGCTCTTGCGCCGCCACTTGGACAAGGGGTCGACCCCGCCGGCATTCCTGCAAAGCCTGTCGGTCTCCGACATCTATCAGTTTGCGCTGCTCGACGACTCGAACCGCGCCCTGTTCCACGGCGACGTCGCACTCTTTCGCGCCACGGCGGCGGG
>JBGQEX010000375.1:0-3278 GCA_041496605.1 Piscinibacter sp. | reverse complement strand
GGTCTTCGCGCAGTGGATCCCGGCGTGCGCCGGGATGACGGGCGGGGCTGTCACGCATTTCGTCATCCTCACGCAGCCTAATGCTCGCCCTTGGTCCGCAGCAGGCCCGCCAGCCGGTTGCCCTGCTTCTGCGGCCCGCCGACGGGAAAGATGTCGTGCAGATGGTGGTTGTTGCCGCGTTGCGGCCCCCACGCCTGCGCGAAGTGCTGGATCATCACGCGCACCTGCGCCTGCACGCCGTGCTCGTGGAAGTAGCGGCGCAGGAAGCGGATCACCTCCCAATGCTCGTCGGTCAGATCCAGGCCCTCGCTTTGCGCCTGGGCCTTCGCGAACCGTTCGGACCAGTCCTCGAGATGGCGCAGGTAGCCCTCGGAGTCGGTCTCGATGTCGCGACCGTCGACGTGCAGCGTGCGGGTGGCGGGCTGGATCATCGTGGGGCTCTCAGGCTGCAAGCTTCAGTTGCGCCGCAGTGCTGCGCACGAACGCCACGAAGCGCTCGGGCCAGCGGTTGCCGCCGACGCTGCGCTGGTGCGCATACGACGCGAGCAGGTTGCGATGGACGATGCCGTCGCGCTGGCCGTCGATGCCGTGCCCGCGAGTGACGCGGTAGGCGAATTCAATCTCGGGCGCCAGGTTCTCGAGGCTCGAATAGTGGAACTCGTGGCCGCGCAGCGTGCGCGCGTCGCCCGCCGCGAGCCATGGATGGGCGGCCGTCTCCTGCAGGTGCATGTAGCCGCGCCCGACCGGTCGATCGTGCATCACCACGTCCGCGGGAATCGCGCCGACCATGGCCGCTGACGCCCCATTCCAGCGGATGCTGCGCGCCAGGTACATCAGGCCGCCGCACTCGGCATACACCGGCAGGCCGGTGGTGATGGCGTCGCGCAACGCCGTTCGCAGTGCCACGTTGGCCTGCAGTTCGGGCATGAACATTTCGGGGAAGCCGCCGCCGATGAACAGGCCGTCGACCGCCGGCAGCTGCGTGTCGTGCAGTGTGTCGAAGGGCACCAGCTGCGCGCCGGCGGCCTCGAGTGCCGCCAGGTCGTCTGGGTAGTAGAACGCGAAGGCCTTGTCGCGCGCGATGGCGATGCGCACCGGCCTGCGGGCGGATCGAACGACGGCCGAGCGAGCGCGCCGGCTCGCCGGCCCCGCCAGTGCGAGCAGCCGATCCAGGTCGACCTGGGCGCCGATGAGGTCGCCGAGCGTGCGCACCTGAGCCGCCGCGTCGTCGAACTCGCCGGCGGGCTTGAGGCCGAGATGACGCTCCGGCATCGCGAGCCGCGCGTCGTGCGCGACCGCGCCCAGCACCGGCACATCGGTGTAGTGCTCGATCACCGCGCGCAGCTTGGCTTCGTGGCGCGAGCCGCCGAGCTGGTTGAGGATCACGCCGGCAATGCGCACCTCGCGATCGAAGGCCTGGTAGCCGAGGATCAGCGGCGCGATGCCGCGCGTCATGCCGCGCGCGTCGAGCACCAGCACCACCGGCAGATCGAGCTGGCGCGCGAGCGCCGCGTTGCTGTTGCTGCCGTCGAGTGCAAGCCCGTCGTACAGGCCCTTGTTGCCTTCGACCAGCGCGATGTCGGCGTCGGCCGCATGGCGCGCGAAGCTCGCCGCGATCTCGGCGTCGGGCATCAGGTAGGGGTCGAGGTTGAAGCAGGGCCGGCCGCTCGCGCGCGCGAGCCACATCGGGTCGATGTAGTCGGGCCCCTTCTTGAACGGCTGCACCGCCAGGCCGCGCGCGCTGAGCGCGGCGGCCAGGCCGATCGTCACGGTGGTCTTGCCCGAGGACTTGTGCGCGGCGGAGATCAGCAGGCGTTTCATCGCAGCGAGTCCTCGTCGAGCCGCTCGGGCACGAAGGCCAGCAGCCGCACAGCCACCAGCACGATCAGCCCGGCGATCGCGATGCCGCCGAGGCCCAGCAGCAGCTCCGGCAGGCTGGGCGCGTAGGTGTTGACCACGCCGTCGCGGAAGCTGCTCGTGACCTGCAGGCCCGGGAACAGCACCAGCGGGAAGGCTTGGCCGCCGATGATCGTGACGTACATCTGCGCGAAGGCGCCGGCGACGACGAGCGCCGCCGCCGCGGCGATGGCGCCGCGCGCTGGCGCGGGCTTGAGCAGCAGCACCAGCGGCAGCACGCCGCCGACGACGATCTGCCCGCCCCAGAACAGCAGCGTGTGCACCCCGCCGTCGACCAGGATGAAGCGCTCGAACGCGTGGTGCTTGGTGAAGTACAGGCCGGTCAGGTGCTGCACGACGACGAAGTACAGCCCCGCGGCGACGAAGATCGCCAGCAGCCGCGCGAGCCGCTGCAGCATTGCGTCGCCGAGCGGCCGGCCACTGCCCTTGAAAACGACGAGCAGCACGAGCAGGAACACCGCCAGTCCGTAGGCCAGCGACAGCGTCACGAACAGCGGCGCGAGCAGCGCCGAGTCGAAGGCCTGGCGCGCGACGATGAAGCCGAAGATCGAGCCGGTGCCGGTGGTCAGCGCCAGGCGCCAGAGGAACGCGACCAGGCCGAGCTTGGCGCTGTGCACGTTCATGCGCCGCTCCAGCATCGTCCACAGGTAGGCGATGACGATCGCGAGGAAACCGGTGTAGAGGAACACGTTCCACGCGAAGATCGACTTGAAGTTGTAATGCGTCATCGCGACGACCAGCCGGTCGGGGCGGCCGAGGTCGAGCATCAGCACCGCGAGCCCGCCGACGAGCAGCGCGATGGCGAGCAACCCGGACAGCGGCGCCAGCGGCTTGACGTCGGACTTGCCGAACACCGAGGCCATCGACGCGACGTTCAACGCGCCCGACGCGGCGACGATCAGGAACACCGCGAACACATGCGGCAGGCCCCAGACGATCTGGTTGTCCATGCCGGTGACGATGTGGCCGTGGTGCTCCATGTAGGCTGCGGCGCTCAGTCCACCAGCCGCGACGAGGCCCAGCGCGACCAACCACAGCAACCAGCCGGCGCCGGTGTCGTGCAGTTCGCGCAGTGCGATCTTCATTGCGCCACCTTGCGGCCAGTCACCCCGGCGAAAGCCGGGGCCCACGCGTTCGGCGCTGCGTGGATCCCGGCGTGCGCCGGGATGACGAAGGTCCTCGATTTCATCGTCATGCTCACAGGCCCAGATAGCGCACGCCGGTGTCGAGGTTCAGGTCCTCGCGCACCTGGCGCGCGGCGTAGCGCGCGACCGCCTTCGAGATCTCGCTGGCCGGGTCGTTGAGGTCGCCGAACAGCATGGCGTTGTGGCCAGCCTTGGAACAGGCTTCGACGCAGGCCG
>JBGQEX010000374.1:0-3280 GCA_041496605.1 Piscinibacter sp. | reverse complement strand
GCGTTCGCCATCAAGACGTAAATCTCGTTTTCCGCGGCCCTGGAAATCGGCATGGCACGATAGGCCGACAGCTTGTGTTCCGCAGTCAGGCCGGATTCGCAGGTGCAAAAGATCAGGATTTGTGCGCCAAGAATCGCTGGCAGGCGCACGATTTCTGGGTAGCGGATATCGCGGCAAATGGCGAAGCAGGCCTTAATACCGGCGATCTCGATGATCGGTATCTTGCCCTTGTAGTTGTCGCACCAAGTATCTCCGCCGAGGAAAGTCTTTCCGTAACGGCCGGCGAGACGGCCGTCTCGCTCGAAAATCGCGAGCCCGTTGAGCCAGGTATCACCTTCGCGAAACGCGGTTCCAATCACCGCTGCAATGTTCAAGCGTGCGCAGTGTCGCGCGATCTGCTCTTCGGCGTGCAGCAGTATCTCAGGCGTCATTTGCTCCCAGAATTCGGTGCGGCAGCTGTAGCCGTACAGTACGCCCTCGGGAAAGGCGGCAATGTCCACGCCTTGCTCGGCGCAGTTTTCGAGATAATCGCAGATGCGGACAACGTTGTTGCCGATATCCTCAGAATTGAGCAGTTGGCAGGCAGCAATCTTGAGACGGTGTTCACTCATCGCATCACCATCGGGGAAGTGGACTTCGCAGGTTTCCTAGACAATATTCGATGATAGCAATGAAGTACGGCCCCTACTTGCGCAATCGCATCGATCCCGTAAACAAGGTCTCGTCCGACGAGGTCTGTGAGCCTGGGGGTAATTGGGGTGGCAATTTGGCGGCTGGGGGCTGCTCGTGTGTGCCTGCGCTGGTTCGAGTTCCTGATGCGGCGCTGGGCAGTGCCAATGACCGGCGAGGTGGGCGGCTGCTGGCTGGGGCGCGTGCCGGGGTGACCGTGACAGAACGGTACGGCCTGGGCGGGTGATGGCTTGAGGAGGTTCAGTTCGGCCTCGTTCATGGTGCCCTCGAGCGTGAGTTGAGGGATCCGCTTCTCCGCTTCTCCATAGCCCGCCTTCGTGCCGTTTCGGCAACCCGCCGGCTTGGAAGAAGCCGACTGAGGACCCGACACGGACCAACGTCTGCCGCGGATTGCCAGCCGTGTGCTGCTTCGGGTCGATACCGCCTGCTCGTCCCGCGGGATAGCCGACCATCGCGACAGGCAAACGCTAGCCACAAGATCTCTGGCAGCAGCGTGGTTCGGTCACGGGAACCGGCTCGCGAACGCAACGCGCGCCGTGGCGTGGGCACCGCCCATGGTTTGAACCCTCTGTATGCGGCGGCGCGACGCCTCTGGCGCGTTGCGGCCGCGCTGGCAGCCGCCCGGATAATCGCGCCCCATGCACTTGCTGATTCCCAACGCCTCGGCCCTGTCGGACGCCGGCACGCACACGCTGCGCGACCTGAACCTGCCGAAGTTGACGCAAGTGCTCGCTCGCCTGACGCCGACGCAGCGCGTGGGCACCGACGAGTACAGCCTGACGCCGCCGCACGAGCGCGCGCTCGCCGACACCTGGGGCTGGCACGGCGCGGACGGCGCACTGCCCTTCGCCGCACGACAGGCCGCCGCCGACGGCGTCGACGTGCAAGACCGCGCGTGGGGCCTGCTCACGCCGGTGCACTGGCATGTCGGGCGCGACCACATCAGCCTCGTCGACCCGGCGGAGCTTGCGTTGCCTGCCGCCGAGTCGCAGCGCCTGCTCGACGCCGTGCGCGAACTGTTCGAGAGCGAGGGCTGGACCCTGGCCCACGGCGCCGACGCACACTGGTACGCCGCGCACGACACGCTCGACGGCCTGCCGTGTGCGTCGATCGATCGCGTGATCGGCCGCAACGTCGACCTGTGGTTGCCCAATCACCCGCAGGCCCGGCTCGTGCGCCGCCTGCAAAACGAGGTGCAAATGCTGCTGTACACCCACCCGATCAACGACGCGCGCGAGGCGCGAGGTGAGCGGCCGGTCAACTCGTTCTGGCTCAGTGGCTGCGGCCGGCTGCAAAAAGTGGATGCGTCCGCGGCAATTCAAGTCGACAACTCGCTGCGCGCCGCGTTGATGAGCGACGACTGGGCTGCCTGGGCCGACGCGTGGCGCGCCCTCGACGCCGGCGCGCTCGCCGACCTGCTCGCACGCTCGCAACGCGGCGAGGCCGTGACGCTGACGCTGTGCGGCGAGCGCCATGCGCAGCGGCTCGAATCGGTGCCGCAGCCGGTGTGGCAACGGCTGACACGCGGCTGGCGCGCGGCGCCGGTGCATTCCGTCTTGGAGGCGCTGTGAGCACGCCAACGATCACCTTGCGCGACGTGCCGCCGCGCGCCACCTGGGCGCTCGAACAGGCCGGTGTTCACCCCTTGCTCGCGCGCCTGTTCGCGGCCCGCGGCGTGCGCAGCAGCGACGAACTCGATGATGGCCTGGTCCGCCTGCTCGCGCCCACCGAGCTGCTCGGCGCCGCCGCGGCCGCGAAGCTGCTCGCTGACGCGATTCTCGAGCGCCGGCGCATCTGCGTGGTCGCCGACTACGACTGCGACGGTGCCACCGCCTGCGCCGTGGCGCTGCGCGGCCTGGGCCTGCTGGGCGCCGCACGCGACACGTTGAGCTACGTGGTGCCCGACCGCGCGGTGCACGGCTACGGCCTCACACCGCCGATCGTCGATCTTGCGCTCGCCAAGCAGCCCGACGTGCTGTTGACCGTGGACAACGGCATCGCCAGCCTGGCCGGCGTGGCGCATGCGCGCGCGCACGGGCTCGCCGTCGTCGTCACCGATCACCACCTGCCCGCGCTGGTGGCGGACCAGGTGGTGCTGCCCGACGCGAACGTGATCGTCAACCCCAACCAGCCGGCGTGCAGCTTCGCCAGCAAGAACCTGGCGGGTGTGGGCGTGATGTTCTATGTGCTGCTCGCGCTGCGCGGTGAGTTGCGCGAACGCGGCGCGTTCAGCGCCGACACGCAGCCCCGGCTCGATGCCCTGCTCGATCTGGTGGCGCTTGGAACCGTGGCAGACGTGGTGAAGCTCGACGCCAACAACCGCCGGCTCGTCGCGCAAGGCCTGAAGCGCATTCGCAGTGGCCGCATGCAGCCCGGCGTCGCTGCGCTGTTTTCCGCCGCAGGCCGCGACACGCGGCGTGCCAGCGGCTTCGATTTCGGCTTCGCGCTAGGCCCGCGCATCAATGCGGCCGGTCGGCTGTCGGACATGACGCTCGGCATCGAATGCCTGCTTACCGACGACGCGGCACGCGCCGGCGAGCTCGCCAAGACGCTCGACGCGATCAACCGCGAGCGCCGCGAGGTCGAGGCG
>JBGQEX010000373.1:0-3306 GCA_041496605.1 Piscinibacter sp. | reverse complement strand
GATCTTATGTGGTGCAGGAATCCCGCGCAGCGGCCAGCGGCGGGCCTGTGCCGGCGCTAGATCACATACAGAGGGACGTCACATACTGGTACGTATGTGCTCGAGCACATACGTACCAGAACGCCAAACAGGAATCGTTCTGGGGCCGGGTGGAGGGTCGGCTGATGGCCATGCTCGAGGGTGAGCAGGCCTTGACGCTGGAGCTGCTCAACGAGGCGACCCAGGCCTGGGTGGAGCAGGAGTACCACCGCACGGTTCACACCGAGCTCAAGGTCACGCCGCTGGCGCGCTACCTGGCCGGCCCCTCGGTGGCACGCCAGTGCCCGGACTCTGCCGTGCTGCGCGATGCGTTCCGCATCGAAGTTCAACGCCGAGCGCGCCGCGCCGACGGCACGCTCAGCCTGGGCGGGGCTCGCTTCGAGATCCCTGCGCGCTTGCGTCACCTCAGTGTGGTCCACGTTCGCTATGCCCGCTGGGACTTCAGCCGTGTCGATCTTGTCGATCCGCGCAGTGGCGCGATCCTGTGCCCGATCAAGCCGCTGGACAAGGCGGCCAACGCCGACGGCAAGCGCCGGCGACTGACTCCTGTTGGCGCAGACCTCTCGGCGACCTCGCCCACCGGCTTGGCGCCGCTGCTACGTGAACTGCTCGCCGAATACGCCGCCACCGGCATGCCGCCGGCGTACCTGTCGTCGGGCGAGCCCGACGCCGAAACCTGCGCACCCAACTCCACCGACCACGACCGATGAACCAAAAACTGCTGGCCCTGTACGGCCTGAAATGGAACCCCTTCGCGCCGGAGCTGCCCACCGAGGCGATCTACGTGCCCCCGAAACTGGAGAACTTCTGCTGGCGCATCGAGCACGCGCAGATCCGCGAGGGCGGCTTCGCCATGATCCACGGCGACCCTGGCACCGGCAAAAGCGTGGCGCTGCGCGTGCTGGCCGAGCGCTTGGCCCGGCTGCCCGATGTGACGGTGGGCGCGATCAACCACCCGCAGAGCAACCTGGCCGATCTGTACCGCGAACTCGGCGATGTGTTCGCCGTGCCGCTGCGCCCGCACAACCGCTGGGGCGGCTTCAAGGCCTTGCGCGAGCGTTGGATCGCGCACCTGGAGACGACGCGTCGCCGGGCTGTCCTGCTGGTCGACGAGGCGCAGGAGATGAGCCCGGCCGCGCTGTGCGAGCTGCGTCTGTTGAGCAGTGCGCGCTTCGACTCGCAGCCGCTGCTGTGCGTAGTTCTCGCCGGTGACGCACGGCTGATCGACAAGCTGCGTCGCGAGGAGCTGATCCCGCTGGGCAGCCGCATCCGCACGCGGCTCGCCACCGAGCACGCCAGTCGCGAAGAACTCATCGAGGGACTGAGCCATCTATTGGCCGGCGCGGGCAATGCCAGCTTGATGACGCCGCAGTTGCGCCACACGCTGTGCGATCACGCCGCGGGCAACTACCGCATCCTCACCACGATGGCCGCAGAGCTCTTAGCCGCCGCAGCGCAGCGCGATCTCCCACAGCTCGATGAGAAGCTCTACCTCGAAGTCTTCGCTCAGCCTGAGGCGGCGACACCGCGTCGCACGGCATCGCGTCGTTGATCACCATCGCCATGCCCAACGACACTCACGGTCCCGTCGGCGCCGACATCCCGATGCCACCGCTCAGCGACGATGCCGTCGTCCAGATCCACAACTTCATCGCCCACGTTCTCGACCTGTTCGAGGCTCGCTACGGTGACCAGATCCATCGCTACTACGACGATCGCTCGGCACACAACATGATCCCGCCCGGCACCCCGCCCAACATCGACGACCCGCCGTTCTGAACCTCGCACCAGCGTCAAGGACAAACGCCACCAGCTTCAACACTGGCGGCGTTCTTGTTCATGCTCTTGATGGTCATCGTCGTCGTGAACATGACCGCGTCGGCCAACAAACCCATGCCAACGGTCACCGTCTTGATGGCCCTATCGACCATCACCAAGCTCGATCATCGGTCCATCGAATTGACTGATCACACTCAGTAGAAGACAAACTGAGGGTCTTGCACGACGAGCGTAGCGCTCACTGCGTCGAAGTGAAGAACGCGTTGAATGTCTGCCGATCCTTCGATGAGATCGGAAAGGAAGCCCTTGGTCACAACCTGCGACACGCTTCCCCGTTGCTCAGGATGCCGATCCGCTTCTCGGTCTGCATTGATAGACCAACTCTTTGACTGACTCAACCAATACAGAAGGTGAAGGTAAGGTGCTCGCCCCTCACGACGCAGCTTGGTGCCACGTGCAAATGCCACAGCGGTTTCATGAAACGAGCGCCGAAGCGTTTGCATCACGTGCCCTTTCACTAGTTCATGGCTCTCGGCCGTCGCAATTCGCTCGGCTGCCGTCTTCAGTACCCCGGCACGAAGGCACGTGTTGAACGCAAGCATCTGCGCGATGTAGAAACTGCCTTGCGCATCTTTGGTGACCTCCTCCTTGACGTTCAGCGAAACGTTGAGAGCGTCTTCGCCCTTTGTCAGGAGTTCTTCAACCTTGTACTCAGGGTTCGCCTCGAATGGCACAACTTCGATTCGGTTCGCTAAGTCCTTACCGAACGAGATGAGTGATTGCCCCGCATTCGTGATCCCAACGACCACGACCTTGCTGTGAGAAGCTCCTTCGTCCGCGAGCGTCTTCATGAGGTCGGCAATCTCCTTCTTGACGGAATCCTCCAGGCGATGGAAATCGTCGATGACTACGACGCCAAATGGCAAGAAACCCGGCAAGTCGCGGATCAGGTTTGTGTCTTCGGACTTTCGAGCAGAGAGCAGCAACACTCGATCCGATATGCCGGCCTCGGCGATAGCTCGATTGACCGCAGTCGTCTTGCCGATCCCAGATGGGCCCTCGACAACGACGCTTCTCCCGGCCGTACGAAGCGCGACTAGAAGTCGCGTGTACTCGACCGGCTGGACGAACGTGTGCTGCGGAAAGCCCTGCGTCACGAAGACTTCTTGCAGTTCAAGAACCTGCTGGTGGCTCATGGCACCTCCCGTTGGACGGGGGGGAATCATAGTTTGTGTCGCCCCCGAGGTTTCGCGAACCGAGCGATGACCGTCCGCTATGCCGCGTCCACGACAAAGACGGCTCATGGCCGGAGCGGTGAGTTCGCAGTGAAGCCTGGAAGCTGCCCTCGCCCCAGGAGCCCGATTTTCCGAGTTCTGGCCTCGGAGCAGCCGCGGGACCGGCGGTCACGGCCAGCAGTTGTCGTTCGTCAAGGTCGAATGAACTGGCAGTTTCGACCCAAAGGCGAACTTCGCTACCGCTTGACGAGAT
>JBGQEX010000372.1:0-3315 GCA_041496605.1 Piscinibacter sp. | reverse complement strand
CAGGTCTTGTCCTTGCGCAGCATCAGCGCGCTGACGCGGCTGCCAAGGTAGCGGGTGAACGCGAAGTCGGGCCCGTCGGCGCCGTAGCCGAAATAGGCGTAGTCGTCGGACAGCACGTTGAACAGCTCGATGAACTGCGCGCGGTGACTGTCCTCGCCGTCGGGCGGCACACCGAGCAGGTCGTTCTCGCTGTCTTCGAGGATCTCGGCCACGCGCCGCACCAGCGCGGTCGTGAACTCGATTCGCGCGGCTTCGGGCATGCGCTCGAAGGCCATACGGTCGACGACCTGGATCAGGAACACCAGCACCTCGCGCATGAAGGCGAAGTACTGCGGCCCGACGTCGATGTCGAACTGCGCGGCGCGCATCTGCTTGAGCATGTTCTGCGCGACGCGCCAGACGATGAACCCGAGCGCGCTCGCCGTCTGCTGCGGCGTCTTCGGCGTGCCGGGCTTGAACCAGTGGCTTTTGACGCGCATTCAATATCCGCCCTTGCCCAGCGGCTGCGGCAGGCCGGCAACCTTGGCCGCCTGCTTGGCCGGGCCCATCGGGAACAGGTCGTACAGCGCCTTGCTGTCGACGCCGGGCCGAATCTCGCTCATGCCTTTGAGCAGGTTGCGGAAGTTCGGAGTGTGGCCATGCTCGCGGTACTCGTCGCGCAGATAGTTGACGACCTCCCAGTGCGCATCGGTCAGCTCGATGTTCTCGGCCGCGGCGATGACGCGCACCACCTCGTCGCTGAAATCGGGCTCGCGCAGGAAACCCTGGTCGTCAGTCTCTCGTTCGGTGCCGTTCACGGTGTAGGCCATGGCGATGTCTCCTTTCGCATTGGTCACGCCCCGACCGCCGCGGCCGATCGGTGGGGCACGAAGATGCCGCAGCCGAGCAGGCGGTGCGGTCCGACGCCGGCACGCTGCACCTGCAGCGAGTCGGCGCGTGTGAGGCCGTGCAGCATCAGGCTGAAGCCGGTGATCGCCCGCCCCGGCGCGCCGATCTGCTGGCGGCGCCCGCACACGATGTGGGCGTCGACCTTCAGTGCATCCAGCGCGCCCCCGACAGCCACTACGAAGGCCTGCTCATCGGCACCCGCGGCCGCCACGAAGTAGGCATACAAAGTGCCGTGCGGCAACAGTTCGCGCGGCTTGGGCTCGCCCAGGCGAAGTTCGCAGCCGCCGACCTTGAGTGAATGGCCCGCCAGTGGCGCCAGCTCAGCCACGCGCGTACTCGGCAACCGAATCAGCAAGCGTGCGCGCTGCGACAGCAAGCCCCGCACGCCATAGCCCGGCACGACCTTGATCGGGTGGATGCCCGCCAGAGGCTCTGCCGCCAGCCACGTCAGCTGTGCACCCAACGCCTGCGCCAGCGGCAAGGCATGGTCGCGCGGCAGATGCGTCCCTTCGAGCGGAAACGCCACGTCGACGACCGTGTCGGCGGCCGCTTCGACGGCGATCATGTGCGCTCCTGCGTCTGCGCCCAGCGCAGCAGCGCGTGGCCCCACTGCTCGGCGGTCTGCGGGTCGATGTCGAACACCGTGAAGCGGCTGCCCTCGCGAATGCGCGTGCGCAGCAAGCTCATGCCGCCGGCGTCGTAGTCGATCTGCTGCAACTCGATCTCCTGGGCGCCGAGCGGCGCGCGCAGTTTGTCCAAAGGTGTCACGCGGGTCATCGGCGGCTCCAAGACGGCATTGAGCGCGGCAGCGGCCCCACCCGTCCATACCCGGTACGGGTAAGCGCCGCATACCCCTTCCGGGTAATGCTTCTTCTACCCAACGAGAGTGATAGCGCCGCCCCCACCGGGCTCCTAGCATTCGCTGCAGTTGCCCTCGGTCCGCCCGGCACACCACATCAGGAGACACAGGCCATGAGCAAGAAGATGCACGACACGCCGATGCTCGACCAGCTCGAGAGCGGCCCGTGGCCCAGCTTCGTCACCGGCCTCAAGCGCCTGGCGAAGGACAAGGACTACATGGTCGATCTGGTCGGCCAGCTCGAGCATTCGTACAAGACGCGCAAGGGCTACTGGAAGGGCGGCACCGTCGGCGTGTTCGGCTACGGCGGCGGCGTGATCCCGCGCTTCTCCGAGGTGGCCAGCCTGTTCCCCGAGTCGTCGGAGTTCCACACGCTGCGCGTGCAGCCGCCGGCCGGCATGCACTACGACACCGCGGTGCTGCGCAAGATGTGCGACATCTGGGAGCGCCACGGTTCGGGCCTGATCGCCTTCCACGGCCAGTCGGGCGACATCATGTTCCAGGGCGCGAGCACGGCCAACGTGCAGCACGCCTTCGACGAACTCAACGAACTCGGCTTCGACCTCGGCGGCGCCGGCCCGGCGGTGCGCACGTCGATGTCGTGTGTGGGCGCGGCGCGCTGCGAGCAGTCGTGCTACGACGAGGCGCGCGCGCACCGGCAGGTGCTCAACACCTTCCTCGACGACATCCATCGCCCCGCCCTGCCCTACAAGTTCAAGTTCAAGTTCTCGGGCTGCCCGAACGACTGCATGAACTCGATCCAGCGCTCTGACATGGCCGTGATCGGCACCTGGCGTGACAACATCCGCACCGACGAGACGCTGGCGCGCAAGTGGTTCGCCAAACACGGCATGACCGAGCTCGTCAACGACGTGGTGAGCCGCTGCCCGACCAAGACAATCATGCTCAAGGAGACGAAGGACGTCTGCCAGGGCGACAAGATCTCCAGCGTCGCCATCAACGACACGCAGTCGCTCGAGATCGACAACAGCAACTGCGTGCGCTGCATGCACTGCATCAACGTGATGACCGGCGCGCTGGCGCACGGCACCGACACGGGCGCCACGATCCTGATCGGCGGCAAGCGCACGCTGAAGATCGGCGACCTGATGGGCACGGTAGTGATGCCGTTCATGCCGCTGAAGACCGACGAGGACTACGCGGCGCTGGTCGAGCTGGGCCAGAAGGTGATCGACTTCTTCGCCGAGAACGCGCTCGAGCACGAGCGCACCGGCGAGATGATCGAGCGCATCGGCCTGGTCAACTTCCTCGAAGGCATCGGCCTCGACGTCGACCCGAACATGGTGTCGGCGCCGCGCACCAACCCCTACGTCCGCATGGACGGATGGGATGACGAGGTCGCCCGCATCCAGGCCAAGAAGGCCGCCGCCTGAGCAGAAAAGGAACACCACCATGGCCACGATGCGACAACCGATCGAGAGCGGCGTACCGGACAACAAGCCGTTCCTGCACCCGACGCTGCTGAAGAACTACGGCAACTGGCGCTACCACGATCGACCGCGCCCCGGTGTGCTGCACCATGTGGCGAACAGCGGCGACGAGGTCTG
>JBGQEX010000371.1:0-3319 GCA_041496605.1 Piscinibacter sp. | reverse complement strand
TGCGTGATCGACGCGCGCAGCGCGCAACGCCGCAAGGAGGCTGAGCTTCCAGGCGCGTTGGCCTACAGCGAAGAACTGCGCATCAAGCCGACCAGCGTGGTCATCGTCCTGGCCGACACCGATGCACGGTCGATGGCTGTGGCGAGGACACTGGCCAAGACCAGCCCGCACAACGTCTATGCGGTCAAGGGCGGGTACCTGGCCTGGCAGTCGGTCGAAATTCGGCTGCAGGCTCAGGCCAGCAAGCCTGGCTCGAAGTTCACCTTCGTCATTCCGCTCGACACCTGCCAGCAAGGCACGCCACTGCATGTGTTCGAAGCCAAACCAGCCCGTTCTGCCGCGAGCCCGCCCAACTAGAGGTGCTCATGAGCGTCGTGCCCGAGATCCAGGCCACCCGCTGTGTGCGCTACCGCTTTCGCTACAGCGAGTGCCGGCGCTGCGATCAGGCCTGCCCGCATGACGCCATCCGCCTGTCGGATGAAGGTGTGGCGATCGCGAGCGAGCGATGCCGAGGCTGTGGTCTGTGCATCAGCGCCTGCCGTACCGAGACATTCACCGCCGCGAGCCTTGCGCCACTCGGCCTGATCGACAAGGCTCGCGGCCGCACGTCCTTTTCCATCGCGTGCGCGCCATCCGGCGCCGACGCTGACTCGAACGTTCCCTGCCTGGGCGCCCTGGGGCCCGCACTGCTGGCTTATCTCGTCAAGCAGGGCATCGAGTTGAGCTTGGCTGGCAGCGACCATTGCGTCAGTTGCGTTCATGGCGCGCGCGGGAGTGAACAACTGGCCATCAACCTGGACGCCGTGGAATCACTGCGTGTGGCGGATCGCGCAGGCCAATGGGCAGGCATCTCGTTGCCCCAGCGTGCGAGCGCCAAGAACACGCAGGGCGACGATCGCCGAGCGGCGCGGCGCCAGTTTTTCCGGCGCTTTTCGAACGTGGGTGACGGGGCACCCCGTAGCAAGCCGTCGACGAACGGTCCCGCCACGCCGTTGCGGGCCATTCGCGCCGCACGCGTGACGCCGAGCGCCCAGCGCGACCTGCTCCAGATGCTCGGGCTGTCCGATGCCGAGATGCCGCTCGCCGCACATCCCTCATTACCGGCCGGCGACATTCGCCTGGAGCCCGGATGCACCGGCTGCGAGGCTTGCGCGCGTGCGTGTCCGACTGGCGCATTGCAGGTGCGCGAGAACGGCACGGCCTGGGCGCTCGGTTTCGAGGCCGCACTGTGCGTGGCCTGCGGCGTCTGCGTCGAGACCTGCCAGCCTCGGGTACTGCACCTGCGTGAGGCGGTGGCGGCTGTGCAGTTCGCCAAACGCGAGGCTGTGGCGCTGCACGGCCTGCCCAAGCGCCGTTGCACGCGCTGCGACCGGTCCTTCATCACTGCAACAGACAGCGCGCTGTGCGACGTGTGCGCCGGCGACGAACAGGATTTCGACGCCATCTTTGGCTGAGCACAAGGAGAGATCATGGAATGGGAATTCACACCCGCAGAGTTGGTCCGTGGCGAGGCCGCCTATGGACTGTCGGAGTTCCGCCGTGACCTCGGCGAAGAGATCCGCCGCAACATCCCGGGGCTGGACGACCCGGAGCTGGATCGGTTGTTCCGGCTGATCTACGACCTGCACTACTGGCTCGCCACCGGCAACGACTACCGTGATTTCGAAAGCCAGTTCGCCGACCAGCCCAAGCTCGTGCCGCTGCTGCGCGCGGTGCATGCGCAATGCACCGGGAATGTCGAGATGCTGGGCGCCATCCTGCAGCGCCTGATCATGGACGGCGTCGAAGGCGGAGCGCCGTTGGAGCAGGCGCTCGACCGGGCTGCGCAGCTGCACGAACGGTCTGCGGCCGTCAGCCCGCTCGAGCGAGTGTCTCCCAACTGATGTCGCCACTGCCGGCGTCGTTTGTCAGCACGATTGCCAAAGGGAATCCAATATGTGTCGCCGCCGGCCGAACTTTGACCACCCGTGCCGGTTGAACATTCACCAGGGATGGAAGGCCGCATCGAGTGCGGCCGTGTGTGGATGAGTGTGGGTGGTTGCCTGTTCGTGGACCCCCTCGATGCAGTGACGAGCGCGCGTGGGAAGGCGCGGAGGGCGTAGCCCGTAGCGGCTTCCCACGCGTGGCGGCCGCTCAGGCGGTGTCCGTCGGCGTCTCCGGTTTGCTGCCCTTGCGAGCCTGCTCGCGCGCCTTGATGCGCTTCTTCGCCACCGCAGTACCGATGCTCCACCAGTTCGCGCAGCTTCACATAGTCCAGCGCATCTTGCCGGCCCAGAACTGTCCATGCCTTGTACAGACAGGCGCCGTTGACGAACCATGCCGCAGCCATGGGCACCCCTTCCCACGACCGACGCGTCGCGTGTCCGTAGGATAGGACTTGCGCAGATGGTGCGAGGGAAACGAAATCTATCTGAGCTGAGCGCTGCTCAGCCAGCGGCCTGATGCGCTACCCGCGAATGGCCGCTATGCGGCGAGCTTGAGCCTGGTGTTGACCGGCTCCTTTGGGTCGGCAGCGCGAGCTCAGTGCGCTGAGCAGCGGACATTCGATCGGCCTTCAACGCCGGATGGCGTCGACAGCGATTGAGCTGCTGCTCTGAAGATGTCGTCGCCGCGCGCCGGCGACGGGCAATGTCTGCAGTACCTTGAGACCGGTCGTCGGGGCAGAGATCTCCTTGGCACCTGGACGACCGGAATGGGGCTGAGACCGTGAGTTCAGGTGGCGGACAGGAAAGACCGCAACCGCTGCATTGCTGCCCTTGACGGCACGAACTCAACCGGCAGCAGTGGGTCGAATCGGTGCCTTGACGGTCCGCTATGGAGCATGCTGAGCCGTTCTCCCTCGATGTCGACCCTTCCCTTCTAAGCCTTCAGCCGATATCCCGTTCGGAAGATCCAGGCCACGACGCCCAGCGAGGCGATGAGAAACGCGAACGTCATGCCCAGGCTCAGGCCGAGGCCCACGTCGGCCATGCCGTAGAAGCTCCAGCGAAAGCCACTCACCAGGTAGACGACCGGATTGAAGAGGGCCACCGTCTGCCAGAACGGCGGCAGCATCTCGATGGAATAAAAGCTGCCGCCCAGAAAGGTGAGCGGTGTGACGATCAGGAGTGGCACCACCTGCAGCTCTTCGAAGCCGTCGGCCCAGATGCCAATGATGAAACCGAGCAGGCTGAACGTCACCGCTGTCAGCACGAGAAAGAGCACCATCCAGAACGGGTGCTCGATGCGCAGCGGCACGAACAGCCACGCGGTGGCCAGGATGACGAGCCCGAGCACGATCGACTTGGTGGCGGCCGCGCCGACGTAGCTCAGCACGATC
>JBGQEX010000370.1:0-3377 GCA_041496605.1 Piscinibacter sp. | reverse complement strand
TGCCGAAGGCACACCGCCTCGCCCACGCCTAGCCCTGTGGCCTGCCAGGCGCCGGCGTGGGCACGCATTTAGTGTGAACAGGCCCTAGGGCAAGACTGATCAAGTCTCCTGGCCCGGCGATTGCTGCGGTTTTGTCAGAGCAACAGCTGGAGGTCCGACGATGAAGCAGCAGACACTGGCGATGGCAGTTGACCAAGGCGCGGGATTCGAGCAGTACCGGCGTCGCACCAAGCGCGAGGACTTTCTGGATGCGATGAACGCCATCGTTCCGTGGGCTGCGCTGTGCGCGGTGATCGAGCCGCACTATCCCAAGGCTGGGAACGGACGCCCCCCGATTGGTCTGGAACGCATGCTGCGCATCCACCTGCTGCAGCACTGGTTCAACCTGGCCGACAACGCCGTCGAAGAGGCGCTGTACGACATCGCCAGCCTGCGCCGCTTCGTCGGTATCGATCTGGGCGTGGAGCGCGTGCCTGACGAGACGACGGTGCTGAAGTTTCGGCACCTGCTGGAGAAGCACGATCTGGGCAAGAAGCTCTTTGCCGAAGTAGGCCAGGTGCTGCAGGCCAGTGGCTTTCAGGTCAAGACCGGCACCATCGTCGACGCCACGTTGATCGGGGCGCCGAGCTCGACCAAGAATGCCGACAAGAAGCGTGACCCCGAGATGCATCAGACGCGCAAAGGCCAGCAATGGTATTTCGGCATGAAGATGCATATCGGCGTGGACAGTCAGAGCGGCCTGGTGCACAGCGCGGTGGTGACGGCGGCCAACGTGCATGACAAGCACCCCTTACCGGACCTGCTGCATGGCAACGAGCGTCGGGTGTACGGCGACAGCGCGTACGCGAGCCAAAAGGATCTCATTCGAGGCAAGGCGCCGAACGCACTGGATTTCACCAACCAACGCACGCGCAAGGCGGGGTGCGAAGTCGACGAGGTGAAGAAGGCGAAGAACCGCAACAAGTCGAGGATCCGCGCGCGGGTCGAACATGTCTTCGCGGTGGTCAAGCGGTTGTGGGGCTTCGACAAGGTTCGCTACCGCGGGCTGGCCAAGAACGCGACCCGTGCGTTCGTGACGCTGGCGATGGCCAATATTTATCTCGCGCGGGGACCCCTGTTGCAACAAGTCCGTGCATAGCGAACCAAGACCGGGCAAATAGCCCGCAGTCAACGGAATAGCGGACCCAACGCTTCGACAATGCGCCCCACGATCGAACAACTTCCGGCGGAATTGACGAAATTCAGATCGCCGCAAAGCCTTCGTCACTGTTCGTCAAAAACAGCGGCTTGTTCAGCATTGCCCTAAGGAAACGCGGGCTCCGTTGAACCGGCGTTCGCGGGTCAGGTCGGACGCAGCAGGAAGGCAATGGGCGCCTCCACCAACGTCCAAGGATTCGAGATGACTACGTTCAATCGGTACAAGATCACCGCAGCAGTGGCGGCAGTGGCCTTCGCAGCAGCGCTTGCCGGCCCGGCGCTGGCGCAGACCGCCACGCACAGCCACGATGCGGCCACGCCGCACAAACTGAGCCTCGACCAGGGCCGCAAGTGGGCCACCGACGAGGCCCTGCGCAACGGAATGAGCCGGATTCGCGGGCTGGTCGAACCGCGCATGAGCGACGTCCATGGCGGTAAGCTCGACGCGGCGCAGTACCGCGGCCTGGCTGCACAGGTCGAGACCGAGGTGGGCACGATCGTGGCCAACTGCAAGCTCGAGCCAAAGGCCGACGCGATGCTGCACTTGGTGATTGCCGATTTGCTCGAAGGCACCGACGCAATGTCCGGCAAGAACTCGAAGCTGCGTCCAGCGCAAGGTCTGGCCAAGGTGGTCGCTGCCGTCAATGAATACGGTGGCCATTTCGACCACCCAGGCTTCAAGCTGATCCGAGACGTGCACTGAACCACAGGAGTTGAACCATGAAGTACGACATCCCCACGCCCCTCCAGCAGGAGCACGAGCAACTGCACGAGCAGTTGAGGCAGGCTACGCGCGCCGGCGGCGAGGTCGGCGAACTGGCCAAGACCCTGGCAGGACTGATGCATCCGCACTTCGTCAAGGAAGACCGGATCGCGCTGCCGCCGCTGGGCCTGCTGGTTGCGCTGGCCCACGGCGACGCGACGCCGGAGATGGCCGGCGTACTGGAACTGACCGACCAACTCGAAGCCGAGCTGCCGACGATGCTGGCCGAACACCGCACCATCGTCGAGGCGCTGCAGCGGCTGCGCGATGCGGCGCAGCGCGCCGGTCGCGGCGAGATCGTCGAGTTCGCGCAGCAGTTGATGCAGCACGCGCGTACCGAGGAAGAGGTGATGTATCCGGCAGCGATCCTGGTGGGCCAGGTGGTGCGGCAGCGCCTTGGCCAGCCCGCGCCAGCCAAGGCGTGAGAGTCCCAGCCATGCGTACACCCACATTCTTCGACGCCGTGCCGCCCATCGTGGTCCATGACGCGCTCGCCCAAGCCCTGGGTGCGGCGGCGGACGGCGTCGTCGACTATCGCTATCTCGATGCGGTCAAGCTCACGGGGCATTCCTGCCCGACCGTCGCCGGGGCCTACCTGATGACTCGCGCTGCACTGGCTCGCCTCTACTCGGACGGGCTCCCTCGCCGCGGCGATGTGCGTGTGGAACTGCGACAGCCGCTTGACGAGGGCGTGGCCGGCGTGATCGGCAGCGTGGCTGGCCTGATCACGGGTGCGGCGAACGAGGGTGGCTTCAAGGGGCTCGCCGGTCGCTTCGGCCGGCAGGGGCTGCTGCGCTTCGGCGTGCCGATGGCCGGTGAGATCCGTTTCACCCGCGTGGACACCGGGCAGTCCGTCGAGTTGACCCATCACCCCCAGGCCGTGCCGCGTCCGGCGGCGCTGAAGAGCCTGCTGCAGGAAGCGATGACACCGGCGGCGGACGTCGCGACGCGGCGGGCCTTCGCCGAGTGCTGGCAAGGCTGGGTGCGGGCCATCCTGATCGAGCATGCGGACGATCCGGCGCTGATCGAACTGGCCCCCTGAACTGCCATGGCCCGCAGGGAGATCGCCCCCGAAGTCTTTCTGGCCGGCGTGCCGTTATTCAAGGAACTGGACACGGCGACCTTGGGCCGCCTCGCGGCGAGTACGACGCGACGCACGCTGAAGCGCGGGGAGACGCTGTTTCACAAGGGCGATACGGCGACCGGCATGTACGTTGTCGTGTACGGTGAGGTCAAGCTCGTCTCGAGCACACCGGCGCGTGGCGCCCGGCTGTCGGGCATCGTCGGGGCCGGTCAGAGCTTCGGCGAGCCGGTGATGTTCCTCGAACGTCCGGCGCTCGTCGAAGCCCAGGCGGCCAGCGACGCGCTCCTGCTCCACCTGCCCAGGGAGGTGGTGTTCGGCGAGATCGAGCGCAGC
>JBGQEX010000369.1:0-3393 GCA_041496605.1 Piscinibacter sp. | reverse complement strand
TTCGGCCAGCTCGACGAGCGCGTGCGGCGCTGTGCCGCCGGTCTGCTCGGTCTCGGGCTGCGCCGCGAAGAGCGCGTGCTGATGGTCATGCACGACAGCGTCGACTTCCCGGTCGCGTTTCTCGGCGCGCTGTACGCGGGCATCGTGCCGGTGCCGGTCAACACGCTGCTGACCGCCGACGACTACGCCTACATGCTGCAGCACTGCAACGCGCAGGCGCTGCTGGTGTCGCAACCGCTGTGGCCCAAGCTGCAGGAGGCGCTGGCGGCGTCGGAGCTGCGCCCGCAGCTCGTGGTGTCGGGCGCCGCGCCGGCGCCCGAAGGCACGCGCTCGTTTGCGAGCCTGCTCGCCGCCGCACCGCTGGCCGACGCCGCCGACACTGCCGCCGACGACTTCGCGTTCTGGCTCTATTCGTCGGGCTCCACCGGCCGCCCCAAGGGCACCGTGCACAGCCATGCCAACCTGTACTGGACGGCCGAGCTGTTCGGCAAACCGGTGCTGGGCTTGCGCGAAACGGACGTGGCGTTCTCGGCAGCCAAGTTGTTCTTCGCCTATGGCCTGGGCAACGCGCTGACCTTCCCGCTCAGCGTCGGCGCCACCACGGTGCTGATGGCCGAGCGGCCGACACCGCAGGCGACCTTCAAGCGTTGGACCGAGCAGGGCGTCACGGTGTTCTTCGGCGCACCCACCGGCTACGCGGGCATGCTGGCGTCGCCCGAGCTGCCGGACCGGTCGAAAGTGAAGCTGCGCCTGTGTTCATCGGCCGGCGAAGCCTTGCCGCGCGAGATCGGCGAGCGCTTCACGCGCCACTTCGGCTGCGAGATCGTCGACGGGCTCGGCTCGACCGAGATGCTGCACATCTTCTTGTCGAACCGCCCCGGCGACGTGCATTACGGCAGCTCCGGCCGCGTCGTGCCGGGCTACACGCTGCGCATCGTCAACGAGGCCGGGGGCGACGTGGCGCCTGGCGAGATCGGCGACCTGTACGTCAGCGGACCCAGCTCGGCGCTGATGTACTGGGCCGACCGCGAACGGTCGCGCGCGACGTTCCAGGGCGCGTGGACCAAGACCGGCGACAAGTACCAGCAGGACGCCGAGGGCCACTACATCTATGCCGGGCGCAGCGACGACATGCTCAAGGTCAGCGGCATCTACGTGTCGCCGTTCGAGGTCGAATCCACGCTGATGCAGCACCCGGCGGTGCTGGAGTGCGCGGTGATCGGCAAGGACGACGCCGAGGGTCTCACGAAGACCAAGGCCTTCGTCGTGTTGAAGGCCGGCCAGCAGGTGAGCGAAGACGAGCTCAAGGCCTTCGTCAAGGACCGCCTGGCACCGTACAAGTACCCGCGCTTCATCGAGTTCATCGCCGAACTGCCGAAGACCGCCACCGGCAAGATCCAGCGCTTCAAGCTGCGCGAGCGGGAACGCGCGTGACGGCGACGAACTTCGCCGACATCGCCTGGCGCGGCCGGCGGCTGCGCATCGAATACCAATGGGTCGGCGCGGCGGTGTCGCCGTCGCCGCCGGTCGTGTTCCTGCACGAGGGCCTCGGCTCGCTGGCGATGTGGAAGGACTTTCCCGCGCGTTTCTGCGAGCGCCACGGCCTGCGCGCGTTGCTGTTCTCGCGCTACGGTTATGGCCAGTCGACGCCGAAGCCGCCGGCCGAACGCTGGGGTGTGAACTTCATGCACGAGCAGGCGTTCGAGGTATTGCCGGCGCTGCTCGCGGCGCTCGGCATCGAGCGGCCCTGGTTGTTCGGCCACAGCGACGGCGGGTCGATCGCGCTCTTGTACGCGTCGCGGCACCCGGTGGCGGGGCTGGTCGTGGTGGCGCCGCACATCTTCGTCGAGGCGTTCGGCATCGCGAGCATCGAGGCCGCACGGCGGGCCTATGAAAGCACCGATTTACGCCAGCGGCTGGCCCGCTACCATGCCGACGTCGATTCGGCCTTCCGGGGCTGGAACGACATCTGGCTGGACCCGGCGTTTCGTGCCTGGAACATCGAGCCCGCGCTCGATGCCATCACCTGCCCGGTGCTGGCCGTGCAAGGCGTCGACGACGAATACGGCACGCTCGAACAGATCCGTGGCATTGCGCGCCGCGTGCCGCAGACAAAACTGGTGGAGCTGGCAGACTGCGGCCACTCGCCGCACCGCGACCAGCCCGGGCAGTTGATTGCACAGGCAGGCGCGTTCATCAAGGCCACCGCGCAGCAGACTTTGAGTCAAGAATGGAGAACTCGATGAAGACCTTTCTGAAACTGTCGGCCGCGGCCGTCGCGCTGGGCTTGGCCGCCGCCGCCCAGGCACAGGGCGGTGCCCCGATCAAGGTCGGCCTGATGCTGCCCTACACCGGCACCTACGCGTCGCTGGGCAACATGATCGAGAACGGCTTCAAGCTCTACGTACAGGAACAAGGCGGCAAGCTCGCAGGCCGCGAGATCCAGTACTTCAAGGTCGACGACGAGTCCGACCCATCCAAGGGCACCGACAACGTCAACAAGCTGATCAAGCGCGACCAGGTCGACGTGCTGGTGGGCACGGTGCACTCCGGCGTGGCGCTGGCCATGGCCAAGGCAGCGAAGGAAAACAACACGCTGCTGATCGTGCCGAACGCCGGTGCCGATGCAATCACCGGCCCGATGTGCGGGCCGAACATCGTGCGCAGTTCTTTCTCGAATTGGCAACCGGGCTACTCCGCCGGCGTGCTGACGGCGCAGCGCGGCCACAAGCGCACGATGACCATCACCTGGAACTACGCCGCCGGCAACGAGATGGTCAAGGGCTTCACCGAAGCCTTCGAGAAGGGCGGCGGCAAGGTCGTCAAGGACCTGACGGTGCCATTCCCCAACGTCGAATTCCAGGCCCTGCTGACGGAGATCGCGGCGCAGAAGCCCGACGCCGTGTTCGCCTTCTTTGCCGGCGGAGGCGCGGTGAAGTTCGTCAAGGACTACGCGGCGGCCGGTTTGAACAAGACCATTCCCCTCTACGGCCCGGGCTTCCTGACCGACGGCACGCTGGAAGCGCAAGGCGCCGCGGCGCAAGGCCTGCTGACCACGCTGCACTACGCCGACAACCTCGACACGCCGCGCAACAACGCCTTCCGCAAGAGCTTCGCGCTGACCTACAAGACCAACGCCGACGTCTATGCCGTGCAGGGCTACGACGCGGCACAGATCCTCGCCGCCGGTTTGAACGCCGCGAAAGGCGACCTGGGCAAGCGCGACGTCATCACCGCGGCGATGCGCAAGACCACCGTCGACAGCCCGCGTGGCAAGTTCACGATCTCGGCCGCCGGCAACCCGGTGCAGGACATGTACGTTCGCGAGGCCAAGGGCAACAACAACGAGTTCAAGACCGTCGCGGTGAAAGCCTTGGCCGACCCGGCGCGCGG
>JBGQEX010000368.1:0-3406 GCA_041496605.1 Piscinibacter sp. | reverse complement strand
GACGCAGCTGATGAACCGGGCCAAACCGGGAGGGCCGTATCAGTGTGAGGGCGAGTCAATGCCTCCAAATGCTTTCGAGCGGGCGGGCTACGCCGCCTTTGACAACATGCTCAAGCCGGTCCTTGATCATCCTGAAAGCTTCACACAGGACCTGACGCACAACGTTGCCGCGTACCAGGGCAAGCTGCTGATGCTGAGCAGCGAATGCAGCTTCATTGGCTACAAGTTTCAGCAGGAGTTCCACATGCCGTCGCTGCCCGCGCAGACAGTACATCTGGAGGCCAAGGCAATGGGGCACAACATGCTCACGCTCAACTCGGCGTGGAGTGTTGCGGTCATTGCCGAGTTCTTCGGCCGAGATGCCTAACCCTTCAATCGAGAGGGCAAACAACGGCGGGCCACGTCTGCTCGCTTCGGCTACGGTTGTGCCGCCGTTGTTTGCCTCTCATCTCAAACGTTGAGGCATCAAAGGCACGCAGTGCTGGCAGCACCCGCTTCGAGCCGCAACCAGAGCGCAATACCATGCCCACGCCTCTTCGATCACCGTCACCGGAAACTCACATGACCGTTGTGGAATGCGATATCCCCTCCCTCAGCGTGTTGGATCGCCGCTTGATTGAGACTGCCCATTTTCGAGATTCCTACCGCGCACCTTTGAGCCGCACGCCTGCCGGCGTCGTCGACATTTTCCTTGGCATCTTCGCGCACCATCCCATGTGGATGAAGATCCTTCTCATTGTCCGGAACCGAATTGCCTCCTTCTGCGGGCTCGATGCGCCGACTGCGTCCGAAATCATCCATCCTGCAATCAAGAGCAGCTACGACGTCGGCGACAAGATCGGCGTCTGGCCGATCTTTTCCCTGACCGAAACCGAACTCGTCGCGGGTCGCGACAACAAGCATCTGGACTTCAGGGTCTCGGTGCTACGAGTTACGGACGGCGAGACAGCGAGCGTGATCGTTTCCACGCTCTGCGTGGTGCACAACACGTTCGGAAAGGTCTATCTGTTCTTCATCGTCCCATTCCACAAATGGGGCGTACAGCAGCTGATCTCGAACGCAATCATCGCGGGAAGGTTGTGACTTGCGTTGCTTCATCGTCATCCAAGACGTCTTGCTCGGCGTGGTTCAAGAACTGGCGTCAAGAAAACGGCATGGCGAGCGAAGTGTCGTTCCGGTTCGTGCCACGCCCGGCACAGGGAATCTCGTCGTTCATCACCGTGACGCCCAACACCTCCATCGAACGTCTGGAAAACCGGGCTCCAAGCCCACACCTCGCCGGAACAGACCAGCGCTGGACAGGCCCAGGCGAAGGCCGCAATCTGCGGCGCCAACGGCGGCCGCAGGTGACGCCGACCACAGGAGGCTGTGTGCTCAGCGACCACTTTTGCGAAGAGTTCGCCGCCGAATGGATCGCGTCGTGGAACAGCCACGACATCGAGCGCATCCTGGCCCACTACGACGAATCGTTCGAGTTCTCGTCGCCGGTGCTGGCCAAGGTCAGCCCCGCGACCGGCGGCAAACTCTCGGGCCAGGACGCCGCCCGCGCCTACTGGTCCAGGGGGCTCGCGACTCGCCCCGACCTGTACTTCGAACCCGTCACCTTGCTCAAGGGCGTTCAAAGCGCCGTCATCTACTACAAGGGCCTCGGCGGCAAGCTGTGCGCCGAGTTCTTTGTCTTCGGCGCCAACGGCAAAGTCGTGTCGTCTCACGCCCATGGCGCATAACCCGTTCGACAACGTCCACCCAAGGAGCGCGCAATGCCCGACACGCCCGAAGATCCTCATGCCGGCGGTGGCGGCAAAGCCCCGCCGTCGAAAGCGTCGCGCATTCTCAGCGGCGGTCTGATCGCCGTTCTGGTCGTCATCCTCGGCGTCATGGGCTACGGGCTCTACGACTCCGGCGGACGATTTCTTCTGCAGCTTCAAGACACGAACGTGTCTCGCGGCCTGATCACGTTTCTCGTCGCCATCGCGACGGTGTCCATTGCGCTGATTCTGTCGGTCTGGGTCATTGCATCGGGCGAAGAAGCCGAGACCGTCAAAGCGCGCTTTTCACTCGCCAAGGACGTGCTCGCGACACTCGTCGGCATACTCGGGACCGTGCTCGGTTTCTACTTCGGGTCGTCCGACAAGACCGGCGCCGAGCAGCTGGCGCTGGCCGACGTCCAGTTCCAGTCCGGACAGGTCATCACCCACATTTCAGGTGGCACGCCGCCCTACCGGTACAGCCTGTCGTTCTCGGAAGGAAAGCCGACAACCACCGTTCACATCTCGAAGGATGGTTGGATCTTCGAGGTGCTCCCGTCGCCCGCAACACCCGGCATGCAGGTGTCGATCGAAGTCACCGACTCGCGGGATCGAAAGCTGTCGAAGTCGGTCAAGTACCAGCCGGGCGAGCACGAGAACCCCGCGGAGACGACAGCAGCCAGCGCAGCGCCGGCGGCCAAGGCGGCGTCCAAGCCGTGAGCGCTGGAACCTATGGTCCGTATCTGCGCGACTCCATCGCCGGCTACGCGCTGGGCAATGTGGCCTCGGGTCGGTGGCCGCCAGAGGGCGCGTTGGAGCGGTCTCGGCTCGAACACGAAAGCTTGCTGCCGCAAGGCCTCGCCACGCCCGACCACTATCTGTTCGACATCAAAGACACCGACGGCGTTGCCACGGTGGGTTCGATCTGGTTCGCGGTGATCGAGCGCAGCGGAAGTCGATTGGCGTACGTCTACGACCTTGAAGTCAGCCCGGCGCATCGTCGCCAAGGCCACGCGACGCGTGCGTTCGAAGCGATCGAGCCTCTTGTTCGCGCGCTCGGTCTGTCCAGCATCGGGCTGCATGTGTTCGGCCAGAACGCCGCCGCCCAGGCCCTGTACAAACGGCTCGGGTATGGGGTCACGGGCCTCAACATGGTCAAGCATCTCGGCGACGACACGCGTCTCCCCCACGGCCAAGACACTTCGAGTGACGACGTGCGTCCCTTCGACGGCGGCTGCACCTGCGGCGCAGTGCGCTACCGGATGACGACCGCGCCCTTGTTCGTCCACTGCTGTCACTGCCGCTGGTGCCAGCGCGAAACCGGCGCCTCGTTCGCGCTCAACGCGATGATCGAAGCCGAGCGCGTGAGCTTGCTGCAGGGCGAGGTCGAGGTGGTGAACACGCCGTCGAACAGCGGGCTGGGCCAGAAGATCGCCCGCTGCCCGACATGCCGTATCGCGGTCTGGAGCAACTACGCCGGCGCCGGCGACGCGGTGCGCTTTGTTCGCGTCGGCACCCTCGATGAGCCCGACCGCCTGCCGCCCGACATCCACATCTTTACCGCGTCGAAGCAACCCTGGGTGGTGCTTGCGCCCGACACGCCGGCGGTGGCCGAGTACTACGATCGCAACGCGCATTGGCCGAAGGCGAGTCTGGAT
>JBGQEX010000367.1:0-3411 GCA_041496605.1 Piscinibacter sp. | reverse complement strand
GGTGTCGAACAGGCATGCCCAGTCAAAGCCCTGGGCCGTGACCGCGTCGGGCCACAAGGCACCGATGCGCTGGTTCAGCTGCGCCTTTGCCGCCTGCTTGACCTGCTCGGCCATGCGCGCCGGGAAGCCGTGGTCGGTGACAGGCGGGTAGTCGGGAACCGGCAGTGAGCTGCAGAAGTACGACACGTTTTTCGGGGCCAGGTTCGGCGACCACGCTTCGCGGCACAGCAACTGGTCCATCGGCGCCCAGGTGTCGAAGGGCTCGCTGAACCCGCTCAATACGGGTTCCTGCGCGTCACGCCCGAGCAGGGTCCAGCCGAGCTGGCGCAGGTCGGGAACCATCCAGGTCTGGTAGGCCTGCGTGGCCACGGCCTTCACGTTCGCCGTGCAGGCCTGCAGTGCGGGGCTGCGTGCGACGAGCTGCGGGCACAGCTGCTCGACCGCGGCCACCGAGATGCCGAAGATCACGCGGTCGAAGTCCGCCCCGCGCCGCAGCGTGACGCCGGGCAGCGGCTGGCCGAACGCCTGTTGGTAGACCTGCGGCCAGTCGCTCCAGTTCGACTCGAGGTTGATGTTCGCCTGCTGCAGCAGCGCGGCCTGCGCCGGCGCGAGCTGCGAGTAGTTCGGCGTGCTGGGCCAGCACGGCAGGCCACGCACGTCGACCAGCGGGTCGTACGCGGCCACGCCGCTCGCCAGCTCGACCTGGCGCGTGAGGCGGATCTGGTCCACCGTGTCGCCGTTCATGGCGGGCACCAGCTCCTCGACCTTGTGGAAGAACTCGAACTTCACGCCGCGGCGCTCGAGCAGTTCGTAGAACGGCGTGAACACGACGTCGCCCATGCCGGCCTGCATCTTCCACATGATGCTGCCGTGGTAGTCGAAGGCCACGCGCATCATGCCGCGCAGCATGGTACCGGCCTCGATGTTCGGGCGCGCGAAATCGCCGTCTTCGTAGGCGAAGACGAGGTCGTAGAAGCCGCGCACCGGCGCCGAATGCACGGTGAGCTTGGGGTTGGCGCCGTGGCGCGTCAGCCAGGCGTAGAAGTCCTCGTTGTTGATGACGTCGAAGCCGTGCGTGAATACGCCGTCTTCGAACATGCCGATCATCGAGGTGAGCGCCAGGTCGACGCAGATGTACAGGCGGCGCAACTCATCGTCGACGTCGCTCGCTTCGGCCCGCTCCGCGAAGGCCTGGCGCGCCCATTCGCGCGTCGCCTTCAATGCGGCGGCCTGCAATGCGTGGTCGGCCGGCCCATGCAGTTCGCTCGGCAGGGCCTTTGCGAACATGTGCAGGACGTCGAAGCAGGCGTTGACGTCAGACGCGAACTCCTCGACGTCACGTTCGACGCGTTCGGCCAGGTCGTGCAGCCAACCCGCGTGCCCACCGGCCGGCGACAGCGCGCGTTGCGCCTGCGGTGCGTGGTGCTCGCACAGCGCTCCCAGCCACTGCTTGACCCACTCGTAGCCGGTCAGCGTGATGCGCCACGGGTCGAGCTTCTCGTCGCCGTCACCGGGTTCGCCGGGCATCGGCGGCGTGTCGATCGGCCACAGGCGACATTGGCCGGCGACGAACTCGGTCAGCGTGATGAAGTGCTGTTCCTTGAACGCGTCGCGCCAGGTCTGCAGCGGCGCGCCGTCGGGCCGGTCCAGCAGCTCGTAGGCACGCTGCATGGTCTTGAACGCGTTGTCGTAGAAGCCGAACCAGATGTGCAGGCCGTGCTCCTCGATGCGCTGACCGTGTTGCGCATTGCGCCCGCTCGCGCCCTTGCCGCCGAGCCGCCAGCCCATCTGGTAGACGGTGATGTCGTAGTGGTTGCGCCAGCCGGGCTGGTCGGTCAGATAGAAGGCCGCGGTCATCGCCGCGACGCCGCCGCCGAGGATGGCAATCTTCTCCGGCGCGACGCTCGAGTTGTCGTAGATCTCCTCGCCCGGCGTGACCTCGAAGTCCAGGCTCAGGTGGAACGGCAGGATGGCGGGCTGCGCGCCGAGCTGCAGTCCGAGCGTCTCATCGAGCGGGAAGCTGTCGAAGCGGTGCAGCACGCATTCGTAGTCGTCGCCGAGCAGGTGCACGCCGCGCACCGCTGTCACCTTGGCCGGCGCCGCCACCAGCGCCTGGTAGACCGCCTTGATGCCGGCCGCGTCGGGAAACTGCTTGAGGAAGATCTGTTCGACCTCTTCGCTGCGCAGCATCTGCGCCACCTGCGCCCAGCCGGCCGCGTCGAGCGCCAGGAAGGCCGGCAGGTTGGCGGCCATCAGTTCGAGCGCCTGCTCCACCAGGTCCATGAAGCCGCCCAGCGGCTTGAGCACGCCGCCGCTGCTGGTCGCATTCACTTCGAGCAGCGGGTGCATGGCCAGCTGCGTTTCCGGCGAGAACGGCTGGAAGCCCTTGGCAGCGAGCGAGAACCTCGTCGCAGGCTCGCCGGCCTGCGGCATCGTGTAGTCGCACTCGTACTTCGGGTAGCCGTACAGTTCGCGCCCGTTGATCAGCGCCATGCAGTCGTCGACCCAGATGTGGCAGGGGTAGAAGAACACGCGGCTGATGCCGCTGTCGCCGTTCAACACCTGGCCGACGATGACCCAGGTGACGATGTCGGTCTCTTCGCCCCACCCCTTCGCCGCGTCGCTGGGCCAGGTGGAATGCGCATGCTGGACCTTCGTGAAGGTCAGCATGACGAACGGCGACAGCACCTTGAAGCTCATCTTCGCCGCCGCCACGGCGGTGAGCGTGGCGTCGACGGTGCGTTGCAGCTTGTCCGCATCGCCCATCACGAAGAAGCCGTACATCTCGGACTGGTTCAGTTCGAGTGTCGGGTGCATCAGCGGCGAACCGCCTGGGTAGAGGAAGTCGGGGCGTTGCGGCATCGTGTTCTCGTTGTGAGCCCTGCGGGCGACTGGCGCGCAGTATCACCGCAGCTTGGCGGTTGCTCATTTGGCGGGAACCCGAATTGGGTGGGCGTTGAGCGTTGCTCGGTGCTTCTTCTCTGATCGGTGCACCGCGCCGGGTCCCGGCCCGGCTGCCGGGTAACTTTCTTTTGCTGGCTCAAAAGAAAGTCACCAAAGAAAAGAGCCTTTTCATCTTGCCAAACACCTGGCTACAAAGAGCTCACCGCTTGGTACCGCCGTGCCCCACGGGGCGTTACCTTGCCTAAGCTTCGCCGCTGCGCGGCCTCATATTCTTGGTTCTCGAAAAGGCTTCACGCGGACCACCCCGCGAACAAAGAATATGAGGCCGCGCAGCGGCGAAACTTAGGCGCGGCGAAGCAGCGATGTCCTCGGTGGGACCCAGTGGTGAGCTCTTTGTAGCCAGGTGTTTGGCCAAATCGTATTGAGGCCCTCTTCTTTGGTGACTTTCTTCTGGGCCCACAGAAGAAAGTTACCCGGCCGCCGGGCCGGGACCCGGCGCGGTGCATC
>JBGQEX010000366.1:0-3432 GCA_041496605.1 Piscinibacter sp. | reverse complement strand
GTGGTTGGCGACGCTGCGCCGCACGTATTCGCTCTCGTCGTCCAGCAGCGCTTCGAGCAGGGGCAGCGTCGGCGACGGGTCGGCGATCAGCGTCTTCAACTGCAGCCCCCATGGCAGGCGAGGGCGGCTGCCTTCGCTGACTAGGGCCTGTTCACACTAAATGCGTGCCCACGCCGGTGCCTGGCAGGCCACAGGGCTAGGCGTGGGCGAGGCGGTGTGCCTTCGGCACACAACGAGTCCGCAACGACGCCCTGTGGCCTGCCAGGCACCGGCCCTTCGGGTGATCTCAGGAAACGCTCTCCCTCCGCGTTGCAAATGCTCGACGTGGGAGTTACCACGTCTGCGCTTTGCGCCTCGATGGAGAGCGTTTCCTGAGTCACGTGGGCATGCCTTTAGTGTGAACAGACCCTAGGCAGGGTTGTCGATGTCGATGAACTGGTGCTCGATGCCGAACTTGGCAGCGACATGCGCTGCCAGTGCCGGCGCGCCGAAGCGCTCGCTCGCATGATGCCCGCAGGCGAAAAACGCGACGCCGGTTTCGCGCGCGTAGTGCGCCTGCGGCTCGGAAATTTCGCCGGTGATGTAGGCGTCGGCGCCGGCCGCGATCGCCGCTTCGAAATAGCCCTGTGCGCCGCCGGTGCACCAGGCCACCCGGCGAATCGGCCGGCCATCACCTTCGACCACCGTCGGCGCTCGGCCGAGTCGGTACTGCAGCAAGGCGCCCAGCGCCGCCACGGTCAGGGCTTGCGCCGGTGCCCCGATGAAGCCGATATCCTGGTCGCCGAACCGCGCGTCCGCAACCAGCTTGAGCCTCGCGCCGAATTGCGCGTTGTTGCCGAACTCGGGGTGCGCGTCGAGCGGCAAGTGGTAGGCGAACAGGTTGATCTGGTGCGCCAGCAAGCGTTCGAGCCGCTGCTTCAACCACCCGGTGACGCGGCCGTCGTGCCCTTTCCAGAACAGGCCGTGGTGAACGACGATCGCGTCGGCATGCGCCTCGATCGCCGCGTCGATCAGGGCGCGGCTGGCGGTCACGCCCGACACGATCTTGTGGACCTCTGACTTGCCCTCAACTTGAAGACCGTTCGGCCCATAATCACGGAACCGCTCGACCTCCAGCAGCGTGTTCAGCGTCGACTCGATCTCGGTGCGTTGGGTCATGGAATCCACTCTCGGCGTCTGACCGCCCCCTCATGCGCAAAACCTGGCTCATTTTCTCCCAAGCCGTCACCGTCGCGGTGGCGCTGTTGTTTGTCGTCGCCACGCTGAAGCCCGAGTGGCTGCAGGGGCGCCAAAGCACGCTGCTGCCCAGCGCGGTGTCGATCACCGCCGTGCAGCCGGTGGCGCTGACCAGCGTTCCCGCCAGCCCGACGCCCAACAGCTACCGCGCCGCCGCCAAGCGAGCCACGCCAGCGGTGGTGAGCATCATCACCAGCAAGGCGCCACGGCGAAGCGCGCACGCGAACGACCCCTGGTTCCAGTTCTTCTTCGGCGACCAGGCGCGACAGCTGCAACAGGAACCGCAGATCGGCCTGGGCTCGGGAGTCATCGTCTCGGCCGACGGCTACCTGTTGACCAACAACCATGTGATCGACGGCGCCGACGAGATCGAGGTCATGCTCACCGACGGCCGCAAGGCGCCGGCCAAGGTGGTCGGCACCGACCCGGACACCGACGTGGCCGTGCTGAAGATCGCCCTCGATCACCTGCCCGCCATCACCTTCGGCGACACCGACGCGGCGCAGGTGGGCGACGTGGTGCTCGCCATCGGCAACCCGTTCGGCGTCGGGCAGACGGTCACGTCGGGCATCGTCAGCGCGCTGGGGCGCAACCAGCTCGGCATCAACACCTTCGAGAACTTCATCCAGACCGACGCTGCCATCAACCCCGGCAACTCCGGCGGTGCGCTGGTCGACGCCAACGGCAACCTGCTGGGCATCAACACCGCCATCTATTCGCGCAGCGGGGGCAGTCTGGGCATCGGGTTCGCGATTCCGGTCAGCACAGCCCGGCAGGTGATGGAAGGGCTGATCAAGGACGGCCAGGTCACCCGTGGCTGGATCGGCGTCGAGCCGCGCGACCTGACCCCCGAGATCGCCGAAACCTTCAACCTGCCGATCAAGCAAGGCGTGCTGATCACCGGCGTGCTGCAGGAAGGCCCGGCCAGCGCCGGCGGCATGCGCCCCGGCGACGTGGTGGTGAAGGTCGCCGGCACGCCGGTTGCGAACACCTCGCAGCTGCTGACGGCGGTGGCAGCGCTCAAACCGAAGACCGTGGCGGTGATCGCGGTGCAGCGCGGCGACAAGGCGATCGAATTGCAGGTGCCCGTGGCGCAACGGCCGCGTAACCCGGTGCGCAACGATCGCTGACATGTGGACCCCCCTCCGCTTCGCTCCGACCCCCCGAGGGGGTGCTCAGACCGGGGGGGGGGTCTCTTCGCTCGGTGCCTGCGTGTGCTTGACGAAGATCTGCGCGGCCCAGATGCCGATTTCGTAGAGCAGGCACATCGGAATCGCCAGCGCCAGCTGCGACACCACGTCGGGCGGCGTGATCACCGCGGCGACGATGAACGCCAGCACGATGAAGTAGGCACGAAAGCCCTTCAGCTTCTCGATGCTCACCAGCCCCATGCGCGCCAGCACGACGACCACGATCGGCACCTCGAACGCCGCACCGAAGGCGATGAACATCGTCAGCACGAAGCTCAGGTAGGCCTCGATGTCCGGCGCCGCGGTGATGCTCTTCGGCGCGAAGCTCTGAATGAACGCAAAGACCTTCTGGAACACAAAGAAGTAGCAGAACGCCACGCCGATGAAGAACAGCAGCGTGCTCGAGATCACCAGCGGCAGCACCAGTTTCTTCTCGTGGGTGTACAGGCCCGGCGCGATGAAGGCCCAGGCCTGATACAGCACGACCGGCAGCGCCAGCAGGAACGCCGCCATCAGCGTGATCTTCAACGGCACGAGGAACGGGGAGATCACGTTGGTGGCGATCAGCTTGGCACCGACGGGCAGGCTGGCCACCAGGGGCGCGGCGAGCAAGTCGTACAGGCCGGCCGGGCCGGGCCAGATGGCGAGCACGGCGAAGCAAACGCCCACCGCGATCAGCGCACGAACCAGCCGATCGCGCAGCTCGATCAGGTGCGAGACGAAAGGCTGCTCGGTGCCCTCGAGCTCGTCAGGGCGGGGGTCGTTGGAACTCATGGAGGTCAGGCGCGGGTGCTGGGCGGGCGAAACCTCGCCACCCTCGCGGCGCCCGACTGCGCCTTGACGCGTATGCCCTGGCGCTGCTTGAACCACTGCGGCGTCGCCCCGCGTTTCAGGCGCCAGTTCTTCTTCGGGTGCCGGTATTCGGGCGGCGGGCGCAGGTCGTCGTGCTGGCCGCTGTTCGGCGCCGTGCGCGGATTGGCGTCGGCCCAGCTCTTGTCGAGTTCGG
>JBGQEX010000365.1:0-3442 GCA_041496605.1 Piscinibacter sp. | reverse complement strand
TGGTCGCGGCGGACCCGGGCCTCGAGCCCGGCGCCATTCAAGATTTCAGCGCCGAAACCCTGACGGTCCGCTGCGCCGATGCTGCGCTGAAAATCCTGCGGCTGACCGACCTGAAGGGCCTGCCGGTCGACGTCGCGGAATTGATGCAGACGCTCGGCCTGCGCGTGGGTCATCGGCTCCCGTCGCCCGATGCTGCGTGGGCCGACGCTCTCAGCCAGCACGTGGCCGCGCTGTGCAAGCACGAAGCGTTCTGGCACCGGCGCTTGCAGCGCATGGAGCCGGTGGAACTTCCGTTCGAGATCAAGTCCAGCGTGGTGGGTCATGTCTGGCGCGAGCTCACGTCGCCGTCGAACGCGAGCGCAGCGGCCGGGCAGAACAGCGCCGGCGCTTGCGTGGCTGCGCTGGCATTGTTGTTTGGCAGGTTGGCAGGCAAGAGCGCGTTTTCGCTGGCCTATGTGCCGGCGTCGCTGGCGCCTGAACTGAACCGGTTCGCCGCCTTCTTCACACCCGTGGTGCCGCTGCCGGTGGACCTGGCGCTCGACGCGGGCTTGGATCGGCTGCTCGCCGATGTCGGCGCCGCGGTCGCGCAATCCGAGCTGAAGGTGAGCTACCTCAGCGACCTTCTCGCCCGCGACCCGGAGATCAAGGCGGTGGCCGACTGCGCCGACTTCCCGATTCGCATTGTGCGAGTGGCTGACGTCAACGAAGTCGCCGCGCGTCGACTCGGGTCCGCGGCGGCGCTGACCGTGTTGGTGCCGGAACACGGCGGCCGGCTCGGCTTTCTGGCAGACGAGAGCCGCATCGACCGAAGCGGCTTGACGCGCCTGCTCGACTGCCTGCAGGTGCTGCAGACCCAGATCGCGAGTGGCAGTACACGCGCCATCGGCGAGTTCGACCTGCTCAGCACAAGCGACCGTGCGCAGCTTGCGGCATTCGATCGCAACGACACGGATGCCGATGCGGGCGGGGCACCCGATGCCTGCGTGCACCAGCTGTTCGAACGACAGGTCGCGCTCACGCCGGATCGGGACGCTTGCATCTTTGAAGGGCGCAGTCTCAGTTACCGGCAGCTCAATCAGGCTGCCAATCGACTGGCGCGGCACCTGCAGCGTCAGGGCGTCAAGACCGGCGATCTGGTCGGCGTGATGGTGGAGCGCTCGCTGGAGATGATGGTGGCCTTGTACGCCGTGCACAAGGCCGGCGCCGTTTACGTGCCCCTTGATCCGGTGTACCCACGCGATCGTCTCGCTTACATGATGGACGATGCCGGGCTGCGCACGGTGATCACTCAGCGGGCACTTGCCGAGTCGATCAGCGCGGCCGATCCGGTCGTGCTGGAAGAGGTGGCCGACGCGCTGAATGCCTACGCTGCCGACGACCTCGATGTCGCGGTGGCGGCGAGCGATCTGGCCTACGTCATCTACACCTCGGGCTCGACCGGCAAGCCCAAAGGCGTGATGGTGGAGCACGGCAACGTGGTCAACTTCTTCGCCGGCATGGATCAGCGCCTCGACACCGCGCCCGGCGTCTGGTTGGCCGTGACCAGCATTTCATTCGACATCTCGGTGCTGGAGCTGTTCTGGACGCTCGCGCGTGGCTTTACCGTCGTGCTCTACGCCGATGCGGTGCGCCAGAAAGCGGTGCCGATGCGCGCGGCCAGTGCGAATCGACCCATCGAGTTCGGCTTCTTCTACTGGAACGTCGCCAACGACGAGAGTGAATACGACCAGCAGAAGTACCGCCTCTTGCTGGAGGGCGCCAAGTTCGCCGACAGCCATGGCTTCAACTCGGTGTGGACTCCCGAGCGCCACTTCGCGGCCTTCGGCGGCCTGTTTCCCAACCCCTCCGTCACCTGCGCCGCGCTGGCCACCATCACGAGCAATGTGTCCTTGCGCGCCGGCAGCTGCGTGGTGCCCTTGCACAGCCCGATCCGCATCGCCGAAGAATGGGCGGTCGTCGACAACCTGTCGAACGGCCGCGTCGGCCTGTCCATCGCCGCAGGTTGGGCCCCTCCGGATTTCGCGATCAAGCCCGAGGGTTTCGCCAACGCCAAACAGGTGATGTTCGAATCGGCGGAGATCGTGCGGCGACTCTGGCGTGGCGAGACCATTGCCTTCCCCGGACCGCAAGGCGAGGTGAAGGTGCGCACACTGCCGCGGCCCTTGCAGAAGGAACTGCCGCTGTGGGTCACCACGGCCGGAAACATCGATACCTACACGCAGGCTGCCAAGCTCGGCGCCAATGTGCTGACCCACCTCCTGGGTCAAAGCATCGAAGAGGTGAGCGAGAAGGTGCGCGCCTATCGCCGCGCGTGGGCCGAGGCCGGACACAGCGGCAAGGGCACGGTCACGCTGATGCTCCACACCTTCGTGGGGCCCGACGCCGACAGCGTCGAACGGGCGGTGCGGCAGCCGCTGAAGGAATACCTCAAGAGCGCGATGTTCCTCGTGAAGTCGGCGGCCTGGCAGTTCCCGACTTTCAAGAAGATGTCGGACGAGCAGGGCAAGACACTCGATGAGTTCTTCGCGACCATCTCCGACGAAGACATGGACGCACTGCTGGAGTTCGCCTTCCAGCGCTACTTCCACACCAGCGGACTGTTCGGCACCCCGGAGTCCTGTGGGCAGATGGTGGACAAGGTCAAGTCGGCCGATGTCGACGAAATCGCCTGCCTGATCGACTTCGGAATCAAGACCGACGTGGTGCTGGAGCACCTGCCCTATCTGAACGGATTGCGCGCGGCGGCGCAGCGGGTATCGGCGGTCGAGGCGGCCAACGACGAAGCGGACCACTCGCTGCCGACGCTGTTCCAGCGCCACAAGGTGAGCCATTTCCAGTGCACGCCGTCGATGGCGACGATGCTTGTTTCCGATCCGATGGCGCAGCCCGGTCTGGCTGCATTGCGCCAGATGATGGTGGGCGGCGAAGCGTTTCCGCCCGACTTGGCGCATTCGCTGGCGCGCGCTGTCGCCGGCCGCGTCACCAACATGTACGGGCCCACCGAAACGACCATCTGGTCTGCGGTGGGTGACGTGGGCGGCGCCAACCCGCTCCCGGTGAACAATGTCTCGATCGGCCGGCCACTGCCCAGCCAGAGCATCTACATTCTCGACGACCGCCAGCAGCCGCTGCCGCCGGGACTGGCCGGGGAACTGGTGATCGGCGGCGCCGGGGTGGTGCGCGGTTATTGGCAACGCCCAGAGCTGAGCGCCGAGCGCTTCTTGCCGGATCCGTTTGCCGGCCGAAGCGGCGCGCGCATGTATCGCACCGGCGACCTCGCTCGTTTCCTGCCGGACGGGCGCGTCGAATGCCTCGGCCGCGTTGACCATCAGGTGAAGATCCGCGGCTATCGGGTCGAGCTCGGCGAGATCGAAGCGCTGTTGCGCGGGCATGAGCGGGTGTTGGAAGCCGCAGTGGTGCTGCGCGAGGACGTGCCGGGAGA
>JBGQEX010000364.1:0-3462 GCA_041496605.1 Piscinibacter sp. | reverse complement strand
GTGTGCGTCGGCGTCCAGCGCGGGCGAGTAGAAGCAGTGGCTCGCGCCGCCCGAGCGCTTGGCCGAATACATCGCGGCGTCGGCGCGGGCGATCAGCTTGGTGTGGCTGCAGTCATCCGGAAAGAGCGCAATTCCAACCGAGCAGGAGATGTTGACCTCGCGACCTTCGACGCGATACGGTCGGCTCAGGCTGCGGATCAGGCGCGTGGCGATGCGGGCGACGCCGTCCTGCGACGACAGCCCCGTCAACAGAAAGAGGAACTCGTCGCCACCCACTCGGGCGGCGACGTTGCGCCCGCCGGACAGGGCACGCAGCCGCTTGCCAACCTGCTCCAGAACCTGGTCGCCGCAGTTGTGGCCGAAGGTGTCGTTCACCGGTTTGAATCCGTCGAGGTCGATGAACAACAGGGCCAGGCGGCGCCCCGTGGCGGAGCATCGCGTTGCCGCGGCGGCCAGCTTCGTTTCAAAGAAGATCCGTGTCGGCAACTGGGTCAGGTTGTCCACGGCCGTCGCGGCGCGCGCAGCCGGTCGCCATGAAATCGAATCCCCTGCCCCCGAGCCCTTGAGGACGAGCAGCAACAGAGCGGCCAGCAGCAACAGGGCACCCAGCAACAGCGCCTCGGACCACGACAGCGCAAGGGCGGGTGCGCTTGCGGGCGAAGCAGCGGCGATCATCGACAGCCCGCCGGCGGTGACCAGCGCACCGCAGGCACGCAGCTGCCGAACGACTTTGGCCTTGGCATGCTCGACATGCAGCGCCACCAGGGCCGCACTCAACAGCGCGACGCCGAGGCCCGAGGCGCCGGCAGATTCGAGGCGCAGGAGCTGGGGCGTGACCGCCATCGCATGGACGTAGCCCGCGATGGCGGTCGCCACGGCCAACGCGCCGAACAGCGGCAGCGTGTTGCGCTTGGCGAAAGCAGCGGTGCCGATGGCCGAAGCGGCCCAGGTGAACGCGAGCAGCCAGGCGAACAGCGACACGCCGCCGATCGAGGCGCTCCACGCGAGCGGCACCCCATGTCCGGGCCACCACAACCCGCACGCGACCAGCACGGCACCGGCGCCGGTCAGGCACCAGAGCAGCCACCAGGATCGCAAGCGTGCGGCGGCGACGAGTTCCGCGCCGAGCCAGAGCAAGGCAGCGCTGACCAGGAAGCCAGCGGCGCCGCCCCAGGGCTCGAGAGCGGACAACGGGTTCAAGGCAGCCCTGCGCTTACGCGAAGCGCGGCGTCACGCAGGCGTGCTGGCAGCGACTGCATTCCGGGTGCTCCGTCGGCGGCGGCCGAAGCTGTCCGTTATAGGGACCCGTACTGGCTCGCGTGGGGAAACTGCAGCGACGGCATCGTCTCGGCGAATCCGTCGGGTGGCAGACCTCGCGCGGGCTGAGGCGCCTCGTCGAGGATCTTCATCAGCGAGTCTCGCGCCGTCGGGATGCGCGTGGGGCGCGGCAACGCCGGTCGCGGCGGGCGCTTTGCAGCCAGTCGTGCCGCGGCGAGTTCCTGCTGAAGTTGCGCAATCTGCTGCCGGGTCTGGTGCAGCAGCTTGGTCGCCGCCTGCTGCGCGCTCAGGCGACGCGCTCGTTCGGCGGCGAGGTTCTTGCGATGGATTCGTCGCATCGCCCACCATTGAAGCAGAGCGACCGGTAACACGATGGCGACCACTAGCCAGAACTGGATGAGGTGCATGGCGGTTCCTTCGATGCGTGCTTGTTGCTGTTGGATCGATCCGAACTGTGTATCTCAATGTATCGCTCGCCTGGATCGATTCGAAGGGCCTATATCACGATCGACGCATCTTTGAGATGTCGATGTGCAGCGGCGCAACGACCGACCGGGCCGCGCGACATGGCTGTTACGCCAATCGCACGCTGTCGTCGGTCTCGATGACCGCTGCCGCTAGCCCGTCTTTCTCAGATTTCCGTGGATAAGCTGTGAGTTGAGAGCGCACCGCTGCGCAACTTGTTGATCTGCAAAGGGTGTGCGGCGATGGGTCTGTAGTGGAGACCTTGGTGCTTGCGTGTGAGGCGGCGCGTATCCAGAATTTGGGTCCATGTTCCTGCGCTGCAACCGACGCAAGAAGGACGGCAAGATCCACGATTACTGGAGCGTGGTGGAGAGCCGGCGCTGCAACGATGGCCGTGTGGTGCAGCGACAAGTGCTGTACCTGGGCGAGATCAACGCCAGCCAGCGCGAGGCGTGGCGCAAGACCATCGAGTTGCAGGACGGCGCCACACGTCGTCAGGTGGCACTGTTCCCCGCAGGCTCGATGCCGGTGGATGACGTCGATGCCATCGGCGTGCGCCTGAGTGAGCTGAGCCTGCGTCGGCCTCGTCAGTGGGGCGCGTGCTGGCTGGCCCTGCAGCTGTGGCAGCAGCTCGAACTCGACAGCTTCTGGCGTCCGAAGTTCGCGCGTGCGCAAGGCAACACACCGTGGCTGAAGGTGCTCAAGACGCTGGTGGCGTACCGGCTCATCGACCCGGGATCGGAGTGGCGGCTGCACCGCCAGTGGTTCGACTCAAGCGCGATGGCCGACCTGTTGGACTCGAACTTCGCGCTGGCCGAGAAGAACACGCTGTATCGCTGCCTGGATCGGCTTGTCGAACACAAGGACGATCTGTTCAAGTTCCTCGTGCGGCGCTGGGGTGAACTCTTCGGCGCGAAGTTCGACGTGCTGCTGTACGACCTGACCAGCACCTACTTCGAGACCGACGAAGACCGTGGGGCGGATGATCTGCGCCAGTTCGGCTATAGCCGCGACAAGCGAGGAGACTGCCGGCAAGTCGTGATCGCGCTGATCGTCACCCCCGAGGGCTTCCCACTGAGCTATGAGGTGATGGGCGGGGGCACCGCCGACTCCACCACGCTCAGCGGCTTCCTGGACCGCATCGAGCATCGCTACGGCCGCGCCAACCGCATCTGGGTGATGGACCGTGGCATCCCCACCGAGGACAGCCTGGCCAAGATGCGATCCATCGGTGCGAGCTACCTCGTGGGCACGCCCAAGGGTCGGCTGACCAAGCTGGAGCAGGCCTTCCTCAACAAGCCCTGGGCGAAGGTGCGTGACGGCGTGCAGGTCAAGCGGTTGGCCACCGAGGAGGACGTGTACGTGCTGGCGCAGAGCGACGCGCGCATCGACAAGGAGCGCGGCATGCGACGCAAGCGGCTGCGCCGCTACATCGATCGCCTGAAGGCGCTGCAAGGACAGAGCCTCACACGTGACCAGTTGCTGATGAAGCTGGGGGCAGCCAAGCACGACGCCGGCCGCACAGCGGGCCTCGTGAAGGTGACGTGGCCGAAGGAAGCATCGAGCACGGCGAGCCCGGAGTTCAGCCTGGACCGCGACCGGCTGCGCCAGGTGCGGCGCAGAGAGGGGCGCTACCTTCTTCGCACCAACCTCACGGCGCAGCAGCCTGAAGCCCTGTGGACCTTCTACATCCAGCTCACTGAAGTCGAGCAGGCCTTC
>JBGQEX010000363.1:0-3553 GCA_041496605.1 Piscinibacter sp. | reverse complement strand
GTTGACATCCTCTCCACCCAAGCGCTGCGCGCTATGGATGGAGATTCCCGGAGAGACTCAGCTCCGAGACGGTTCCTGCCAACGGAAGTCCTTCCGACCTTCCTTGAGCCGCTGAGCGCGGCCTTGGATGCTGCAGCTTGCGCTGCGCACCCTCACAGGCATGAGTTCCCGCGTATCCCGCGGTACTCGCCGGGCATCCGCCCGACTGGATTTCACTCGCGCAACCAACCTGTGCGAGTTGCTCTTGCCCGCGGCGAAGGATGTTCTTCGCCGCATTGCGGTCGGCGTTCTCGCGGTGGCCGCAGGCCACGCACTCGAACACCGCCTGGGTCTTGCGGTTCTCCGCCGCGGTGTGGCGGCACGCTGAGCACTCCTGGCTCGTGTACGCCGGCGGCACCGCCACCAGCATTGCGCCGCGCCAGGCGGCCTTGTACTCCAGCCTCTGACGCGCCTTGGACCAGCCATTGCGCAAGATGGTCCGGTTCAGCCCGGCCTTCTGCCGAACGCGCCGCCCCGGTGCATCGGCCGTCCCGGCCGCCGAGGCCGTCATGTTCTTCACCGCCAGGTCCTCGATGACGATGAGTGCGTGGCTCGCCACGAGATCCGTCGTCTTCTGATGCAGAAAGTCGCGGCGCATCGCGGCGATGTGCCGGTGGCACTCGTTGAGCCGAGCCACCGCCTTGCGGCGGTTGGCCGAGCCCTTCTTCTTCCTGCTCACCGACTGCTGCAGGCGCTTCATGCGCCGCTCGTACCGGCCAATGCGCGGCGGCAATTCGATGGGCGAGCCAACGCTTGGCATGATGGTCGTGGCCGCACCGAAGTCCAGGCCCACGGCGCCTGCGGCCACCGGTGATGCGGCATCGACCTCGCGCTCCGTCTGGAGCGAGGCGACCCAGCGCCGGCCCTCCTGGCGCAGCGTCACGTTCTTGAGCGTGCCCAGTGCCTCGCGGCTGTGCCGCAGGCGCACCGAACCGAGCTTGGGCAGGTGCACCAGGCCGGCGGCCATGTCGTATCGGCAGTCCTGCGGCAGGCGCAGCGTGTCGCCTTCGCCCTTCTTCTTGAACCGGGGCGCACCGAAGCGAGAGTTGAATCTCGCGTCCCAGGCCTTGCACAGGTCCTTCAAGGCCTGCTGCAGGGCCTGCGCCGGCGGCTCGCACAGCCAAGGATGTTGCGCCTTCAGCGCCGGCAGCCGCGCGCACAGCGCGCTGTATCCCGGTCGCTTGCGGCCAGCGGCTATCTCGGCGCGTTGATGCGCCAACCCCTCGTTGAAGACAAAGCGGCGGCACCCAACCCATCGCCGAAGCACAGCCTCACGCTGCGCCTTCAGGCGCAGTGCGTATTGGAAGCCTTGGCGAACGAGCATCGTCGATAAGGACGAGAAACAGGTTTAGTTGTATGCTGGATGAACGTACAGTATATGTGGCACCCTCATGCGCGTCAACAAGCTCTACCACTGCAGCTACTCGCTTAGTTACCACTTCGTGTTCGTCACGAAGTACCGTCGCAAGTGCTTCACTGGAGCGATGCTCGACCGGCTCAAGGCGGTGGTGCTGAAGCTGTGCGAGGACTGGGAGGCGGAGCTCATCGAGATGAATGGCGAGGAGGACCACGTCCATCTGCTGCTTGGCCTGAATCCGAAGTGCGCGCCGAGCGTCGTCGCGAACAACTTCAAGACCGTCACGAGCCGACTCATGCGAAAGGAGTTCCCGGCGCTGCACGCCAAGTACAAAGAGCCAGTTCTATGGAGTCGGAGCTACTTCGTCGCCAGCGTCGGCGGCGCGCCGCTGTCCGTCATCAAGCAGTACATCGAGCAGCAATCGAGGCCACTTTGACACCGGCCTTCGGCCGCCGTGCGCCGCTTCACCACCATCCAAGCGGGGCGGCTTCGCCTCCAGGCAGCTGCGCTGCCAGCCCGCTATGGATGGAGCACTACGGCGCGCTCCGTTAGGGCGCATGCACGATGTCCAATCCGGCGCGGGTCTTGAACAGCTCCATTGCCAGATGGGCCGCGCTGCCATTGCCGACGCTGCCGTAGTTGAGCTGGCCCTTGCGTTGCTTGGCAATGCGAACGAAGTCGGCCAGCGTGTTCGCCCCCAGCTCGGGATCGACCACCAGCACATTCGGCGACGTCGCCACCAGTGACACCGGCGCCAGTTCGCGCTCTGGGTCGTAGCCCAGGCCCTTGCTGAGCAGCGGCGCAGTGACCAGTGGCCCCTGAATCGTGAACAGCAAGGTGTAGCCATCGGGCTCGGCCTTCGCGACCACGCCGGTACCGAGGTTGCCGCCGGCGCCGGGGCGGTTGTCGACGACGATCGTCTGCCCGAGCGCATGCCCGAGTGGCTCGGCGACGAGGCGGCCGATGAGGTCGGGCGAGCTGCCGGCCGGGAACGGCACGACCAGCTTGATCGGTCGGGCCGGCCAGGATTGGGCAAACGACAGCGCGGCTAGCGATCCAAGGGTTGCAGCTGCGCAGTGCAGCACGTCGCGACGTTGCATCGTCGACCGGCCTCAGTGTTCGGCGCGCGCTTCGCGGCCCATCAGCTGCTCGAGCACCTGCGGTGGCGTGAACCGGCCCTCGAGCAAGCCCGCCACGGCGACGCTGATCGGCATCTCCACGCCGCGCGAGTGCGCGCGGCGCAGCACCATCGCCGCGCTGTACACGCCCTCGGCGACATGGCCGAGCTCGCGCAGGATCTGCGCCAGCGGCACGCCCTGCGCCAGCAGCACGCCAACCTTGCGGTTGCGCGACAGATCGCCGGTGGCGGTGAGCACCAGGTCGCCGAGGCCGCTCAGGCCCATGAAGGTCTCGGCGCGTGCGCCGAGCGCGACGCCGAGCCGCGTCATTTCAGCCAGCCCGCGGGTGATCAGCGCGGCGCGTGCATTCAAGCCGAGTTGCATGCCGTCGGCCACGCCGGTGGCGATCGCGAGCACGTTCTTCACCGCGCCGCCGACCTCGACACCGATCGGATCGCTGGAGGTGTAGATGCGCAGGTTGTCGCTGTGCAGCGCCGCCACCGCCTCGTCGCACAGCGTGGCGTCGGTGCTGGCCGCCACCAGGGCGGTCGGCTGGCCGCGCGCCACCTCGATCGCGAAGCTCGGGCCCGACAGCACGCCGACGCGGGCGTTCGGGCACACCGCGCGCGCCACCTCATGGCCGAGCCAGCCGGTGCCTTCCTGGAAGCCCTTGCACAGCCACAGCACACCGGGCGCATCGGCGGGCAAGCGGCGCAGCGTTTCGCCCAGGCCGGCCATCGGCGTGGCAATGACGATCAGCCCGCCGCGTGCGTGCGCGACGGCAGCGTCGAAATCGCTGCTGACCTGCAGGCTGTCGGGCAGTGCCATGTCGCTCAAGTAGCGCGCATTGCGGCGCGTCGAGCGCATGTGCTGCGCCTGTGCGTCGTCACGCGCCCACAGGAATGTGGCGTGGCGTGCACTTGCGTTGATGGCCAGCGCCGTGCCCCAGGCGCCGGCCCCGAGAACGCTGAGGTTCATCGCGCCGGGCCGGTCAACAGGTCAGTTGACGCTGGTGGTGATGATTCCCGGAACGTTGGCC
>JBGQEX010000362.1:0-3629 GCA_041496605.1 Piscinibacter sp. | reverse complement strand
CACGCGGCGTACTGGCCACTGGCGGCGGGGCGGTGCTTCGTGAGGCGAACCGCCAAGCACTTCGCGACCGGTCCATCGTCATCTACCTCCGATCGACGCCCGAGGAGCTCGCGCGCCGCTTAAGGCACGACACCCAGCGCCCCTTGCTGCAAGTGGGCAATCCGCTGGAACGGCTGCGCGGTCTTTACGCCGAACGCGATCCTCTCTACCGGCGCACGGCTCACTTCGTCATCGAGACAGGGCGGCCGTCGGTGCCGACGCTCGTCAACATGATCCTCATGCAGCTGGAACTGGCGGGCCTGGTGGACCCCGCATTGGTGCCGTCGACGGTGGACGGAAACGCCGGGCCGGTCTGAATCGCTTGGGGCACGCACCTTAAACTCCGGGCCATGACTGCCACTGAGTTTGAGAAGGTCACCATCGATCTCGGCGACCGGGGCTACGACATCCTGATCGGTTCCGGCTTGCTGGCCGATCCCGCCTCGTATTCGGGCCTGCCACTGGGCACCGATGCGCTGATCGTCACCAACCCCGTCGTGGGAGCGCTTTATGGGCGAGCCTTGCGCACAGCCCTGGGTTCGAACTACCGTCGCGTTCACTACGCGGAACTGCCTGACGGCGAGGCGTTCAAGGATTGGCCAGCGCTGAACAGCATCTTCGACGCACTGATGACCGCGGGCTGCGACCGCAAGACAACCTTGTTCGCGCTGGGAGGCGGCGTGGTCGGCGACATGGCCGGCTTCGCCGCCGCGTGCTACATGCGGGGCGTGCCTTATGTGCAAGTCCCGACGACGCTGCTGGCGCAGGTGGATTCCTCCGTCGGTGGCAAGACGGCGATCAACCACCCGCTCGGCAAGAACATGATCGGCGCGTTCTACCAGCCAGTGCGTGTGGTGGCCGATCTGGGTGTGCTGGCCACGCTGCCTGAGCGCGAGGTCGCGGCAGGGCTGGCCGAGGTGATCAAGTACGGGCCGATCGCGGACGCCGCCTTCCTCGACTGGATAGAAAACTCGCTGCCAGCCCTGAAGGCGCGCAATACGGCGGCATTGGCGCACGCCGTGAGGCGCAGTTGCGAGATCAAGGCCAGTGTTGTCGCGCAGGACGAGCGGGAGTCGGGGCTGCGGGCGATCCTCAACTTCGGCCACACCTTCGGGCATGCCATCGAGGCCGGCTTGGGCTATGGGGAGTGGCTGCACGGTGAGGCGGTCGGATGCGGCATGGTGATGGCCGCCGAACTGTCGATGCGCATGGGGCTCATCGACACAGGCTGCGTGGCGCGGTTGAAGGCCATCATCGAGCGGGCCGGATTGCCGGTGCGTGCGCCGGCTCTGGGCGCGGACCGATATGTCGAGTTGATGCGCCACGACAAGAAGTCGGAGGGTGGTGAAATCCGCTTTGTGGTGATCGAGTCGATGGGGCATGCCGCCGTTCGAGCGGCACCCGACGCCTTGGTGCGTGAGGTTTTGCTCGCCTGTTCTGATTGAGCCGTGGCAAGGTGAACGGTGCTCCAACCCTATGCCAGTCATCCCGAACACTCGCGCGGGCGGCGTTACGCCGAAGCCCCCGCGCCGACGCGCGACGACTATCAACGCGACCGCGATCGGATCGTCCATAGCACGGCCTTTCGCCGTCTCGTCTACAAGACCCAGGTCTTCCTCAACCACGAGGGCGACCTGTTCCGCACCCGCTTGACCCACTCCTTGGAGGTGGCGCAGTTGGGCCGTTCCATTGCGCGTGAACTGGGGTTGAACGAAGACCTGGTTGAGGCGATCGCGCTGGCACACGATCTGGGGCACACGCCCTTCGGTCACGCAGGTCAGGATGCGCTGAACGACTGCGCCCGGCGCGCCGACCCGGGCGGCAACGGGTTCGAGCACAACCTGCAGAGTCTGCGCGTCGTCGACGAACTCGAAGAGCGTTACCCCGACTTCGATGGACTCAACCTGACGTTCGAAACGCGCGAAGGCATTCTCAAACATTGTTCGCGGCGCAACGCGGAGCGCCTGTGTGCCGCCGAGCCCGGTGGCGTGGCACAGCGTTTCCTCGACGGCACCCGACCGGGCATCGAGGCTCAGCTGTGCAACTTGGCGGACGAGATCGCCTACAACGCCCACGACATCGACGATGGGGTGCGGTCCGGCCTGCTTACGCTGCAGCGCCTGGACGACATCCCGCTGTTCGCGTCCTTTTCGCGTGCAGCACGCGCCGACCATCCCGGCCTGGGCGGAAGGCGGTTGTTGTTCGAGTCCGTTCGCCGCATGTTGTCGCAGCAGGTCTATGACGTCATCGCGGCCACGCGTGAGGCACTGCAAGAGCGTCGACCGCGCAGCGCCAGCGACGCACGTACGATGCCGGCGCTGGTCTGCTTTTCCGACGGCATGCAACAGCGCGGCGCGGAGCTCAAGAAGTTCCTGCACGAGAACCTGTACCGGCACCCGCAGGTCGTCGACACGACGCAGCGCGCCAAGGAAGCGATCCGCGAGCTGTTCGACGCGTATGTTGCGCAGCCCTCGGAGATGCCGGCGGCGTTCGCGAATCAGACTGATCAGGTGCAGGCGGTGGCCGACTACATCGCCGGAATGACCGATCGCTTTGCCCTGAAGGAACATCAACGCCTGACCGGGCGCAACCTGTTTTGATCGCTGCACGGTCGAGTTGCAGCCCCCCATCCGAGCGCAGTGATTTCCACCATGGCACGTTTACCTCGCCTCGTTGTTGCCGGTCAGCTGCATCTGCTGGTTCAACGCAGCCACGGGGCGAGCCCTGTCTTTCTGAACGATGACGATTTCACGCTGTACCGACGGGCACTCATCGCGCTCGCGGGTGAACACGGCGTCGCCATTCACGCCTATGCGCTGATACCGGAGCAAGTCCTGCTGCTCGCCACACCGTCCTCCAGCCTGTCATTCAGCCGCATGCTGCAAGCATTGGGGCGACGCTTTGGTGCCGACTACAACCGCCGCCACGCCCGCACCGGGGTTCTCTGGGAGGGTCGGTTTCGATGCACCGTAGTCGACGCCGACGCGCACCTGCTGGACTGCATTCGATATGTGGAGTCAGCACCGGTGCGCGCTGCGCTGGCGACGACAGCCGTTGACTATCCGTGGTCAAGCGCGGCCCATCACGTCGGTCGTCTAACGGACGCCGCAGTCACCGACCACCCCAGTTATTGGGCGCTGGGCAACACGCCATTCGAACGAGAAGCCCGCCATGGCCGACTGCTCGACGACGCGTTGCCTGCTGCGCTGCAGCAGCGGATCGCAGACGCATCTGTGAAGGGGTGGGCGCTGGGAGACGCGAGCTACGTCGCCGCGTTGACGGAACTGACCAAGCGGCGCGCGGCACCGCTTTTGCGAGGCCGACCCAGCGCGCAACGCACCAGCGACGGATAAGTATGTCCCCAATAAATTAACGAGAAGATAGGCCATGTATTAATTAGAGTCTGACCCCATTTAAAATTGCTTGAGCCGAATGCTGCGTCGCAGTATTCTCCGCGTTATCCCTAGTCATACCCGGAGCGCGCCATGAACAAGGCCGTCAGTGGGGCAGTCACCCCGGAAGAATTGCGTCAGGCCGCCGAGCAGGGCCTGTACAGCCCAACCCAAGAACACGACTCCTGCGGCGTCGGT
>JBGQEX010000361.1:0-3665 GCA_041496605.1 Piscinibacter sp. | reverse complement strand
CGCATCCGCACGGGCGAGACCGGCAAAGACGCGCTCTGACGCCAAAACCGAGAGAGACAACCAAATGAAGAAACTCATTGCAACCCTTGCCCTGGGCCTCGCCGCCTGGGGCTTCGCGGGCGTGACGCTCGCGGCCGATGCGGCGCCGGATGCGGCCGCGTCGGCGCCTGTCGCTTCGGCCATGGCGGCTTCGGCCGCCGCCACGTCGGCGGCACCCGCCGCCGCCGCGTCGGCTCCGGCGGCTGCGGCGTCGACGCCGGTCGCCAACAAGGGCGACACCGCGTGGATGCTGGTGTCGACCGTGCTCGTGATCATGATGTCGATCCCCGGCCTGGCGCTGTTCTACGGTGGCCTGGTGCGCAGCAAGAACATGCTGTCGGTGCTGATGCAGGTGTTCGTCACCTTCTCGATGATCGTCGTGCTGTGGGTGATCTACGGCTACAGCCTCGCGTTCACCGAAGGCAACGCGTTCGTCGGCGGGCTCGATCGGCTGTTCCTGAAAGGCGTGTTCGATCCGGCGACCGGCGGCTTCGCGATGGCGGCCACCTTCAGCAAGGGCGTCTACATCCCCGAGATCGTCTTTGTCGTGTTCCAGGCCACGTTCGCGGCCATCACCTGCTGCCTGATCGTCGGTGCCTTCGCCGAGCGCATCAAGTTCTCGGCGGTGCTGCTGTTCATGGCGCTGTGGTTCACCTTCAGCTATGCGCCGATCGCGCACATGGTCTGGTTCTGGATGGGCCCGGATGCCTACAGCGGCAAGGAAGTGGTCGACGCGATGAACGCCAAGGCCGGCCTCGCCTGGCAGTGGGGCGCACTCGACTTCGCCGGCGGCACGGTGGTGCACATCAACGCCGCCGTGGCGGGCCTGGTCGGTGCCTTCATGGTCGGCAAGCGCGTCGGCTACGGCAAGGAAGCGTTCACGCCGCACTCGCTGACGCTGACGATGGTCGGTGCCTCGCTGCTGTGGGTGGGCTGGTTCGGCTTCAACGCCGGCTCGGCACTCGAAGCCGGCAACAGCGCTGCGCTGGCGTTCCTGAACACCTTCTCGGCCACCGCGGTGGCGGTGCTGGCCTGGTGCATCGGTGAGACGCTGATCAAGGGCAAGGCCTCGATGCTGGGTGCTGCCTCGGGTGCGGTGGCCGGTCTGGTGGCGATCACGCCGGCCGCGGGCAATGTCGGCATCATGGGCGCGCTGGTGGTCGGTGCGGCTGCCGGTTTCCTGTGCCTGTGGGGCGTGACCGGTCTGAAGAAAATGCTCGGCATGGACGACTCGCTCGACGTCTGGGGCGTGCACGGTGTCGGCGGTATCGTCGGCGCGCTGCTCACCGGCATATTCAACAACCAGGCGCTGGGCGGCCCCGGCCTCGTGACCGACTGGGTCACGGCCACCGTCGGCTCCAATGGCATCTGGGATCAGTTCATCATCCAGGCCAAGGGTGTCGGCCTGACGATTGTCTGGTCGGGCGTGGTGTCGCTGGTCGCGTTCAAGATCGTCGACCTGGTGATCGGCCTGCGCGTCACCGAAGAAGAAGAGCGCGAGGGGCTGGACATCTCGTCGCACGGCGAGACGGCCTACAGCAAGTAAGCCGGTACTTCGTTACCTCGAAGGGCCGCCGCGAGGCGGCCCTTCTGCATTGCGCACGCGCCACGGGGCGACACCCTTGCGGCACGCGGTGCCAGCCCCAAATGCCTAGAATCCTTAGCTTTCCAGCGACCTTCGGGCCCGTCCAATGGTTCCACACCTCGTCACCGCACTCACCGGCCCGATCAACGAACTGGAGCAACGCGTCCTCGAATCGCTGCCTGCCATCGAGCGATGGTTCCGGCTCGAGTGGATGGAGCACACGCCGCCGTTCTACACCTCGGTCGACCTGCGCAACGCCGGCTTCAAGCTGGCGCCGGTGGACACCAACCTGTTCCCCGGCGGCTTCAACAACCTGACGCCCGAGATGCTGCCGCTGGCGGTGCAGGCGGCGATGGCGGCGATCGAAAAGATCTGTCCCGAGGCGCGCAACCTGCTGCTGATCCCCGAGAAGCACACGCGCAACACCTTCTACCTGACCAACGTCGCGCGGCTGGTGCAGATCTTTCACCAGGCCGGCCTGAACGTTCGCCTGGGCACGCTCGACGAGACCATCAAGGCGCCGACACCGATCGATTTGCCCGACGGCACGGCGCTCACCCTCGAGCCGCTGGTGCGCAACCGCGGCCGGCTCGGGCTCAAGGACTTCGATCCGTGCACCATCCTGCTCAACAACGACTTGTCGGCGGGCATCCCGAAGGTGCTCGAGAACATCCACGAGCAGTACCTGCTGCCGCCGCTGCACGCCGGCTGGGCGGTACGGCGCAAGACGAACCACTTCCAGGCTTATGAAGAGGTGGCGAAGAAGTTCGCCAAGCTGCTGGGCATGGACCCGTGGCTCATCAACCCGCTGTTTGCACGCTGTGGCACAGTGAACTTCTCGGACGGCGCAGGCCAGGAATGCCTGATGAGCAATGCCGAGGCGCTGCTCGGCAAGATCCGCCGCAAGTACAAGGAATACGGCATCCAGGAAAAGCCCTTCATCATCGTCAAGGCCGACGCCGGAACCTATGGCATGGGCATCATGACGGTGCGTGACCCGAAAGACTTGGCCGAGCTGAACCGCAAGACGCGCAACAAGATGAGCGTCATCAAGGACGGCCAGGAGGTCACCGAGGTGATCCTGCAAGAGGGCGTGCCGACCAACGAGCGTGTCAACGACGCGGTGGCCGAACCGGTCGTCTACATGATCGACCGCTACGTGGTGGGCGGCTTCTACCGCGTGAACGCCGAGCGCGGTGTCGACGAGAACCTGAACTCGCCGGGGGCGAGCTTCGTGCCGCTCGCGTTCGCCGAATCGGGCCAGTTGCCCCGCCCGGGCGTGAAGCCGGGCGCCAGCGCGCCGAACCGCTTCTACATGTACGGCGTGATCGCTCGCCTGGCGATGGTGGCCGCGAGTTACGAGTTGGAAGCCACCGATCCCGAGGCCGAAGTCTACGAGTAGCGGTCGCGTTTGCGAATGCTGAAATCTTGGGCGAATCTCGTTGTTGCAGTGCAACAAGGCGCGATGAGGGCCTTGTAACCGCTGGCAGCTCCGAGCGCACAATCGGCTCCCCACCATCTCGCCGCAAGCTGGCCGCGGCCATCTCGTGAGTCGCAAAACAAGTTCAACCAGTCTCGCGGCACTCACCCTCGGCGCCCTCGGTGTCGTCTACGGGGACATCGGCACCAGCCCGCTGTATGCGCTCAAGGAGGTCTTCGCCACCAAGCATGCGGCGCTGACCGTGCCGGACGTCCTCGGCGTGCTGTCGCTGGTGTTCTGGGCGCTGACGATCATCGTCGCGTTGAAGTATGTGTTGTTGATCCTGCGCGCCAACAACAACGGCGAAGGCGGCACGATGGCGCTGATGGCGCTGGCCACGCAGGCGACCAGGAATCGCCCGCGCCTGCGTCTGAGCCTCGTCGTCATGGGCATTCTCGGTGCGGCGCTGTTCTACGGCGACGGCATCATCACACCGGCGATTTCGGTGCTGTCGGCCATCGAGGGCCTCGATGTCGCTACGCCGACGTTCAAGCCCTATGTCGTGCAGATCACGCTGGCGGTCATCGCGGGGCTGTACCTGGTGCAAAAGCACGGCACCGG
>JBGQEX010000360.1:0-3672 GCA_041496605.1 Piscinibacter sp. | reverse complement strand
GTGGCTGCACGCCGCGCGCGCGACGAAGTCCAGCCACAGCGTGTGACGGCGCAGCACCCGCTGCTGGCGATGCTCGATCAGCGGATTGAAGATGCCGTGGCGCGAGAACAGCTGGCGCGGATTCTTCTTCACCCACAGCCACGAGCCCATCTCCAGCGTCAGCGGCAGGAAGATGCGTTGCGGCTCGGCGCAGGCGCGCAGGTACAGGTGATCCCACAAGTCGCCGTGCGCCAGGTACTGGCGGCTTTGCGGCTCGAACACGTAGCGATGCTGCGCATGCGTCTGGTCGAAGATGTCGTTCAGCGCGTGCATTTCCGGCAGGTGCCGAATCGGGCGTGCCGTGTGCGCGAACGGAAACCAGATGCGGTCGTTGACGCCGAAGCCGGAATGGCAATCCACCGCCATGCTGAAGCGGCGGCTCAACAGTTCCTGCTCGACCACCGCGCAGACGGCCGCGCTCTCGACTTCCATCGCCACACCGTGCGGGCCGCGGTACCACGGCAACGCGGCACTGAGGCGCTGCCCGCCGATCAGGAAGGGCACGCGGTCGACGGCGTCCACCGGCGCGTTGCGCATCAGGTCCACGCCGTTCGGATTGGCGCGCGTGCCGCGCCAGATGCCACCCGGGTTCACCACCGGCATGAACACCAGGCGGATCGTCTCCAGTTGACGCTGCAGCAGGCTGTCCCACTGCAAGCGCATCACCAGGCTGCGCAGGTAGGCGAGCACGACTTCGGCGCCGATGCGCTCGAGCCCGTGCACGCCGCCGAAGAAGCCCACCGCCGGCACCTCCGGGCTCGGGTTGCCGAGCGTGATGACGGGCACCGGGAAGCTTTGTCCGCCTGCGCTGACGGTGCACGCGACACGCTGCTCGAGCTGGTCGCCGCCGTCCTCGACGATGCGCTGCAGCTCGACCAGTTCAGCCAGTTCGGTGGGCATCGCGCGGGAGGCGGTGAATGAGGAAGTCGCGCGAGGATACCGCGCGGGCAAGGCCGCTCAGGCCTGACACCGAACCGTCATATTTGCGCGCTACGGTGGACCCTCCGCAACGCCAGACCGCCCCCATGCGCAGCCTCATCCGCAGTACCATGACTCACCCCGCGCTGGCGCTCGGCAGCACCGTGCTGTGGGGCCTGGTCGAGTTCATGGCGCTGTGGCGCTCGCGCTGGCTGACCCGCTCGCATCGTCGCGAACTGACCCCTTGATCTTTGCCTGCGCGCATCCATCTGCGTGGGCAGAGGAGGATGCGCCGATGTTTGCCGCAACCCGACCCGCCGCCGTAGCGGGGACGTTCTATCCCGCCGATCCGGCCGCGCTGAACGTACAGATTGCCCGCTACCTGGCCGACGTGCCCCCGCGCCACCGTGCGCCGGCACCCAAACTGCTGGTCGTTCCGCACGCCGGCTATGTGTATTCCGGCCCGGTGGCGGCGCACGCCTACGCGCTGCTCGCGCGCTGGCGCGCGCGCATCACCCGGGTCGTGCTGCTCGGCCCCACGCACCGCGTGGCGGTGCGCGGGTTGGCCGTGCCCACCGTGAGCGCGTTCGACACGCCGCTGGGCAGCGTGGCCATCGATCGCGCCGCGCTGGCGCAATTGGCCGACCTGCCGCAGGTGGTGGCGAGCGACGCCGCGCATGCCGCCGAACATTCACTCGAGGTCCAGCTGCCCTTCCTGCAGAGCGTGCTGGGCGAATTCACGCTGGTGCCGCTGGCGGTGGGTGACGCCCGCAGCGACGAGGTGGCGCAGGTGGTCGAGCGCCTGTGGGGCGGCGACGAAACACTGATCGTCATCAGCTCCGACCTGTCGCACTACCTGCCGTACGCGCGCGCCCAGACGGTGGACAGCGCAACCGTCGACCGCATCCTGCGGCTCGACGACTCGCTGACCCCGCATCAAGCCTGCGGCGCGTTGCCGCTGGCGGGCGCCCTGCGCGCCGCACGCGCGCACGGCCTCGCGCCGCGCCTGCTCGACCTGCGCAATTCCGGCGACACCGCCGGCGACCGTTCGCGCGTCGTCGGCTACTGCGCCATTGCGTTCGACGCCGCCGCCGCGGCCAGCGACGCCGAACAGGACACCACCGACCAGTCCAGCGACAGCGAAGCCCACGCGGCGCTCGGCAGCGCGCTGCTGGCGCGCGCCCGCAATGCGATTGCCGATGCCCTCGGCCTGCCCACCGGCCCCGACCCGGCACACGCCGAACTCGCGCTGCGCGGCGCCACCTTCGTGACGCTGCGCCGCCAGGGCGCGCTGCGCGGCTGCGTCGGCCGACTCGAAGCCGAACGACCGCTCGACCACGACGTGCGCCTCAACGCGCTCGGCGCGGCATTCCACGATCGGCGCTTCGAGCCGCTGGAGCCCGAAGAATTCGCCGATCTCGAAATCGAGGTGTCACTGCTCGACCCGGCGGAAGCCTTGCCGGCCTGCAGCGAGGCCGAAGCGCTGCAGGCGCTGCGCCCCGGCACCGACGGCGTGATCCTCGAGTGGCGCGGCCTGCGCAGCACCTTCCTGCCGCAGGTCTGGGAGGAGTTGCCGGCGCCAACCGAGTTCCTCGCGGCACTCAAGCGCAAAGCCGGCCTGCCGGCCCACTTCTGGGCCAGCGACCTGCGGCTTTCGCGCTACCGCGTGCGCAAGTTCGCCGAGAACGGCGAGGTGCACTCATGAGCCATCCCTGCTGTCATCCCGGCGAACGCCGGGATCCACTGCGGCGATGGATCCCGGCGTTCGCCGGGATGACAGCGCGTGGCAGGGAGGATGCCCAATGAGCAACGTTCCGGGCAAGTGGTGGCACGCGCTGCCCGACGGCCGCATCCAGTGCGACCTGTGCCCGCGCGACTGCAGGCTGCACGAAGGCCAGCGCGGGCTGTGCTTCGTGCGCCAGCGCGAAGGCGACGCGATGGTGCTCACCACCTACGGGCGCAGCTCGGGTTTCTGCATCGACCCGATCGAGAAGAAGCCGCTCAACCATTTCTACCCCGGCAGCAGCGTGTTCTCGTTCGGCACCGCCGGCTGCAACCTGGCCTGCAAGTTCTGCCAGAACTGGGACATCTCCAAGAGCCGCGAGATGGACCGCCTGATGGACGCCGCCTCGCCGGAACGCATTGCCGAAGTGGCGCGCGACAGTGGCTGCAGGAGCGTCGCCTTCACCTACAACGACCCGGTGATCTTCGCCGAGTACGCGATGGACACCGCCGACGCCTGCCACGCGCTCGGCGTGCAGACGGTGGCGGTGACCGCCGGCTACATCCACGCCGAGCCGCGGCGCGCCTTCTACGCCAAGATGGACGCGGCCAACGTCGACCTGAAGGGCTTCACAGACGACTTCTACTTCAAGCAGACCGGCGCCCACCTGGCGCCGGTGCTCGACACGCTGCAATACCTGCGGCACGAAACGAACTGCTGGTTCGAGATCACCACGCTGCTCATTCCGGGGCTGAACGACAGCAGCGCGGAGCTGCAGGCCATGACACGCTGGGTCGCCGAGCACCTGGGCCCCGACGTGCCGCTGCACTTCACCGCCTTCCACCCCGATTACAAGATGACCGACGTGGCGCCGGTGCTCGACACGCTGCAATACCTGCGGCACGAAACGAACTGCTGGTTCGAGATCACCACGCTGCTCATTCCGGGGCTGAACGACAGCAGCGCGGAGCTGCAGGCCATGACACGCTGGG
>JBGQEX010000359.1:0-3680 GCA_041496605.1 Piscinibacter sp. | reverse complement strand
TCGGCGCTGCTGCCCAACCGAGACGGCCATCCGATGACCCGTACCAATGTCGCGCAGCGGCTCGCGCTGGCTGTGGCGGCGGCAACGCCAGCGATGCCAGGCCTGCGTGACCGCCACATCTCACCGCACACCGTTCGCCACTATCTTCCCTTCCTGACTATGTCTCGTGATTCTGAGCGCGTGGTCCGGCATCGTGGGAGTTCGTTGTTCGTGCCCCCGCCGCGCCCGCCCCATCACTCGACATAGTCAGGCCGCTACAGTCCGTTGAGGAATGCCAGCAGCCGGTCGCCGGGCTGATATCGACCAGGCCTGCCCAGCAGTGGTGTGGTCTTGGCCAGAGCCTGTTCCTTCATCGCGAGGGACGCGTCGAGATAGATCTGCGTGGTCTCGACGCTCTCATGCCCGAGCCAAAGGGCAATTACGGAGCGCCTCACGCCGGACTGCAGAAGGTCCATAGCCATGGTGTGCCTCAAGCGGTGGACGGTAACGCGTTTCTGACGCAGCGACGGACAGGCGCTCGATGCCGTCAATCGATGCTTGTTCAGCAGGTACTGCACGCCATGGACGCTCAGACGTTCGCCTTTGGCACTGGGAAACAAGACCTGCCCGGTGCCGCGCTGTTGCTCGCGCAACCAGGCGGTCAAGACGGCCTGCGTGGGCTTGGCCAATGGCGTACAGCGCTCCTTGCGGCCCTTGCCGATCACGCGCAGGTGCGCCCCTGTTCCGAGGACAAGATCCTCGCGCTTGAGCCCGGTCATCTCGGACAGGCGCAAGCCGGTCTGCACCGCCACCAGCATGAAGGCGTGATCGCGCCGCCCGGACCATGTGTGCCGATCCGGAGCAAGTAGCAATGCATCGACCTCCGCGCGGTTCAGGAACGGGACCAGGGTGCGCGTGTAGCGCTTGCTGGGGATGGCCAGAACGCGCTGGATCTGCGCGGAGTGCGCCGGCGCTTCGAACGCCGCGAAGCGAAAGAAGGAATGGATCGCGGTGAGTCGCAGATTGCGGCTGCGAACGCTGATGCCGCGCCGCTTCTCCAGGTCATCCAGAAACGCCACGATCAAGGGCGCATCGACCTCCTCGAAGCTCAGGCGTGACGGCGGTTTGTGCAGCCGCTTGTGGACGAACTTCAAGAACTGGCGGAAGGTGTCGCGATAGGAACTGATGGTGTGCTCACTGGCCTGGCGCTGCTGCATCAAGCGCTGCGTGAAGAAGCGCTCCAGCAGCGGGGCAAAGCTGGCAGGATGGATCATGGCCGCCCCTCCCAGCAGTGTTCGAGGCGACGCATGGCCTCACGCATCAACTCGGGGGACCCGTTCAGATACCACTGCGTATCGGCGACGTGGACATGCCCGAGATAGGCCGACAGCACCGGCAGAAGGCGCTCAGGGTCCTGGTCGCGTTGGTACCAGCGCACGAGCGTATTCGTCGCGAATCGATGACGCATGTCATGCAGGCGCGGCCCGTGGCTGTCGGACGCGCCGCGCAAGCCGATCTGCCGCGACAGTGCATAGAAAGCCCGATGCACCTCCGCGACATCCAGGCGATTGCCCCGGTTCGAGACGAACACGTAGGATGACACCGGACGGTTGGCCCAACGGTGGCTGCGCTCGGCAAGGTACTGCCCGAGCACCTGGCAGGTGGACGCGTGCAAGGGCACGAGGCGATCCTTGCCACACTTGGCGCCGCGAATGGTCAGCACCGCGGAGTCCAGGTCGACGTCTGGAAGCTGGAGGTTGAGCGCCTCGCTGAGTCGCAGGCCCGTGACGCTCAGCAGTCCGAACAGGCAGTGGAACAGCCGCGGTCTGAGTGCGTCGCGCTTGTGACGGCAGGTCATGGCCAGCGCCGCGCGCAACAAGCAGCTGATCTCTTCGTCCGAATACAGATAGGGACGTGCCCGCCGAGGTTGGAACGGCAGCAAGCCCGGCGGCGGAATCTGCGTGCGCGGATCTGTCGCGCTGCGGTGGCGGGCGAACCCGCGAACGAAGCTCAGTCGCTGCGCCCAATGGGCCGGCGTAGCATCTCTGGGCTGCTGCGCCCAGGCGAGAGCCAACTCCGAAGTGATGTAGGCCGCGTGGCGCTGGCGCATGAAGGCGGCGAAGTCGAGCAAGCCCTTGCCGGCCTCCCTGAGCTTGAAGCCCAGATCGCGCCGCATCGTCAGATAGTCTTGGATGGCCTGATGCAGGGTGTTCATTGCGCACCCCTCGGCCACGGCAGCGCCAGCTTGCGCAGTGCCTGGATATCGACCTTCGCGTAGATCGTCGTTGTCTGTGGATGGCGATGCCCCAGGAGGTCACCGATCTCGCCGAGCGAAGCGCCGCGGCGCAACATCTCGGTGGCCAGTCCATGACGAAACTGGTGCGCACCGAAGGTGGGGGCATCGACATCGCTACGCTGCAGGCGATGCCGCACGATCGAGCCAATGGCGCAGCCCCCTTGGAACGCGCGCGCTGGCGCTCGCGCGCGCAGAAAGACGCATCGGCTGGTACTGGGTGGTCGACCGCTCTTCAGATAGGCGGCGATCGCCCTGCCGACATCGGCAGGCAAGGGCAACTCGTTGCGATAGCCGCTCTTGCCGTGCACGCTCAACCGCCCTTCCTTCCAGTCGATATCGTCGAGCTGCAAGGACGCCACTTCGCCGGAACGTAGTCCCAATCGCGCAAGCAGGAGCACGATGGCATAGTCGCGACGTCCGGTCGCGGTGCGCCGATCAATGCTGGCCAACACCTGACGCACCTGCTCCCAAGCGATCGCGCGCGGGATCGATGCCATCGACCAGTTGGGGACGACGGGCACAGCGGCCGCCAGATCCACATCGACCTCGCCGCAAAACCGGGCGTAGCTCAGGAACGAGCGTAGCGCGGTGGTCATGAGCTTGGCGCGCTTCCTGTGCAGACGTGGCGCCTGGTGTCGAACAAAGCACACGACATCGGCGGCACTCAAGCAAGACAGCTTGACCGACCCCGCCCCGAAACGATGCTTGAGGAAGTCGCGGACGAACGGAACGTAGTTGACGATCGTGGCTGTGGCCAGGGCACGCCCCTCGCGCAGGTACACCTCGTATGCGCGGACATGGTGATCAACCGAGAACGGCTCGGGCACCGCGAGCCTCTCCTCGGGAACCACACCCTCACGGCGCAGAAAGTCCACCAAGTGCGCGAGCGCCGCATGGTCACCACACCTGGGTTGCACACGTCGAGCTCGATACTGCAAGTACCGCGTCAGATGGTCGGAGGTGATGTCCTGCAGCGCCACCGACTTCTGCCCGAGCCATCGGCTGAAATAGGACCCGAGCAGGATCTGGCGGTGAATCCACTTCACCGCATACCCCGTGGCATCCAGCGAGTCTGCAAACCTGCCCAGATACGGCGCAATCGGTCCTTCCGGGACTCGTGACAGGACTACCTGGCTGTTGATGACGACATTCATGGCGAACCCCTTGCCCCACCGGGGCAGTGCGAGGGGTCCAAGACTATGTCGAGCTTCTCGCGCGCAAGTCCGCGCAACACGAGGCCGCCGGCCATGTGCAAGACATAGTCAGGAAGGGAAGATAGTGCCGCAGCGTGTGCGGCGAGACTGCCTTCTTGAGGATGCCAGGCTCCTTCGCAGCGGCTCTCGCCACGGCCAAGTCCAGGCGTTGCGCGACGTTGGATCTGGACATGGCTTGCCCATGGCGATTG
>JBGQEX010000358.1:0-3703 GCA_041496605.1 Piscinibacter sp. | reverse complement strand
GTTGATGTCGAGCCAGGGCATGCGCGCCTTCAGCGCGACGAACTGCGAGCGGCCGCCCGACAGCATGATGTCGGCCTTCGCGTCGCGCAGCATCGCGTACATCTCGCGCGGCGTCATGTCGTCGATCATGTGCGCATCGTCGCCCATGATCTCCTTGATCTTTTCCTTGTCTTCCTTGGTCGATTTCTTGATGCTGGTGCCGACGATCTCCATGCCGGCTTCCTGCAGCGCAGCCACCACCGACCACGACTTCACGCCGCCGGTGATCAGCAGCACGCGCTTGCCCGTGAGGCGCTGCTTGTAGTGGGCGATGCGCTTCCAGGCGCGCGCCTCTTCCACTTCGATCAGCCGCTCGGTGCGCTCGAGCAGGTCGGCGGGCGCACCTTGCTGCACCAGCAGCTTCGCGATCTGGCGCAGCGTGTCGCTCATGTCGCCGATGCCGTAGAACGAGCCTTCGAAGTACGGGATGTTGAAGCGTTGCTGCATCTTGGTCGCGATGTTGATCATCGACTTCGAGCAGACCATCATGTTGGCGCGCGCGCGGTGCGCGCCGGCCACCTCGTTGTAGCGCCCGTCGCCGGAGATGCACGACAGGATGCGCACGCCTAAAGCGTCGAGCAGCGGCTTCACCTGCCACAGCTCGCCCGACAGGTTGTACTCGCCGATGATGTTGATGTCGTAGGGCGTCGTGAACTCGGGCTCGCGCGTGCCGATCACATGGTCGAGCACCGCCTCGGCGCCGAGCTTGTTGCCGAGGTTCTTCGGCCCGGCGAAGCCCGGGCTGTTGACCGGAATCACCGGCTTGCCGAATTTCTCGCTGGCACGCTTGCACACGGCTTCGATGTCGTCGCCGATCAGCGCGGTGACGCAGGTCTGGTAGACGAAGACGGCCGGCGGGTCGTACTTCTCGATGATTTCGCGCAACGACTTGAACAACCGCTTCTCGCCGCCGTAGACCACGTCGAGCTCGTTGATGTCGGTGGTGAAGCCGGTGCGGTACAGCTGCGAACCCGACGAGGCACTGTGCCGGTTGTCCCACGAGTTGCCTTCGCAGGCGATCGGCCCGTGCACGAGGTGCGCCACGTCGACGATGGGTTGCAACGCGATCTTCGCGCCGTCGAAGGCGCAGCCGCCGGCCGCGGCGCCCGGGTTGAGCTGCTTGGTGCAGCCCTTCTTGCGTTCCTTCTCCGACTTTCCCTGGTTCTTGTCGCAGCCGGGCTCGTCGAACACTTCGGCGATCTTCTGCTTGAGCGAGGTGGACATGGCGCGCTTCCCGGAGGACTTGGGTCACCCTGCCTTCGCAGGAACGATGCCAGCCCCGGCGCCGCGGAAAAGACCCCTTGAATCAGCCACTTAGCGCAGGCCGGTGGTCAACCGGTGCGGCGTGGCCTTTGGCGCCTTTGCGACAAACGAGACGATGCAATCTGCGAACTCTTCGCCTATACCTGATGCACCGTTAGGCAACGGCAAACCCAAGGAGATATGTCATGAGTTCAAACGTTCTTTTCTTCGGCTGGAACCGTTCGGTTCCCGGTCGCGAGCGCATGAGCGCGGAGCACTTCCAGGCCTTTGGTGAGTACCTTGGCGCCCAGCAGCGCAAGGGCTTGATCCAGTCGTTCGAGCCGGTGTTTCTGGACCCGCACGGCGGCGAGCTCAACGGCTTCTTCCTCATCCGCGGTGAAAGCGTCCAACTGGATGCCCTGACGGCCACGACGGAGTGGCGGACCCACACGGTCCGCGCCTCGGTGCACCTCGACAAATCGGGGGCGGTGCGTGGTGCCGCCGGCGACCTGATCCAGGAACGCATGGGGATGTGGCTGAAGGAGATCCCCACGAAGTGACGCGCCGCGCCGTCTGACGGCGCCAGCGCAGCGACAGGCAAAAGGGGCCATCCGCGGATGGCCCCTTTCGTTCGTGCGCGCAGCCGCGTTCAGCGAATGATGTCGTACGAGTAGTCGGTCTTGCCTGGCACGATGGTGTTGACGTCGATCGACTCGAAGAACTCGTCGAGCAGCGTGATCAGCACGCGCATGCCGCCGTCGTAGCCCCAGACGGGAAAGCGGTGGTAGTGATGGCGGTCGAAGATCGGGAAACCGATGCGCACCAGCGGCGTCTTGGTGTCGCGCTCCAGGTACTTGCCGTAGGTGTTGCCGATGACGAAGTCCACCGGCTCGGTGTACAGCAGCGAACGCAGGTGCCACAGGTCGCGCTTCGGGTAGGGCTTGCAGCCTGCGCCGTAGGGCGAGCTGTCGAGCAGCATCTGCACCTTCAGCGCCCACTCCTCGCCGCCGTTGGTGGCCAGCACATGGGCCGGCTCGGCGCCGAGTTCGAGCAGGAAGCCGGTCAGGCCCAGCATCAGGTCGGGGTCGCCGTACAGCGCGTACCGCTTGCCGTGCAGGTGGGCCTGGCTGTCGGCCATGGCGTCGACCAGTTGGCCGCGTTCGAGCTCCAGCTCGGCCGGCACCGGCTTGCCCGACAGGCGCGACAGCGCCATCAGGAACGCGTCGGTGCCCGCCACGCCGATGGGGCTGTTGAGCACCACCACTTCCTGGCCCTTCTCGGCGATGTACTTGGCGGTCTTTTCGCAGCAGTACTGCTGGAAGATGATGGTTGCCTTGGCATTCAGCGCACGCTCGACGGTGGCCTTGGTGGTGCCGCCCTGGTACATGCGGAACTCGCCGTCGGTGGGCGTGTTCCAGACCTCCGACGGGTCGCAGATGATGTTGTAGTCGATGCCGAACAGGTTGAGGATGCGCTTGATCTCCTTCATGTTGCCCACGACGTAGCCGTCGAAGCCGCCGATGAAGTTGATGGCCTCGTTGGGCTCGCGCGTGAGGGCCGGTGCCGTCTTGGCCTTGCCGTCCCAGAAATGCTTCAGGATGCCCAGCAGCGCGTTGTCGTAGCCGGTGACGTGGCTGCCCACGAAGGCCGGCGTGTGCGCGAACGGCACGTCGAACTCCTCGGGCACGCTGCCCTTTTGCTTGCTGTTCTTGATGAACGCATCGAGGTCATCGCCGATCACTTCGGCCATGCAGGTGGTCGACACCGCGATCATCTCGGGCTTGTACAGGTTGTAGGTGTTGGCCAGCCCGTCGATCATGTTGTTGAGGCCGCCGAACACCGCCGCGTCTTCGGTCATCGACGACGACACGCAGCCCGTGGGCTCCTTGAAGTGGCGCGAGAAATGCGAGCGGTAGTAGGCCACGCAGCCCTGCGAGCCGTGCACGAACGACAGCGTCTTGTGAAAGCCGTTGGCCGCGAACACCGCGCCCAGCGGCTGGCAGGCCTTGGCGGGATTGACCGTCAAGCCCTCGCGCTTGAAGTTCTTCTCTTTGTAGTCCTCGGTCTTGGTCCACTCGACGATCTCTTTGATGCGGGCGTCGGGGTGGTTGAACTCGAAGGCTTTCTTGTTCTCGAGCATGCTCTGGTACTCAGGCTCGCGGAACAACATCTCGTGGTCGAGGATCTTCTCGGCGCTTTGCGGCATGGTGGTTCTCCGTTCAGTGTGGGGGTGCGTGCGTCAGGCCGCTTTCTTCCAGGGCGCGCTCTTCGCGAGGCTCCAGATCGGGCTGGAGATCGCCATGTCCATGTCGCGCGCGAAGATCGCGAAGCCGTCGTAGCCGTGGTAGGGGCCCGAGTAGTCCCAGCTGTGCATCTGGCGGAACGGCACGCCCATCTTCTGGAACACGTACTTTTCCTTGAT
>JBGQEX010000357.1:0-3709 GCA_041496605.1 Piscinibacter sp. | reverse complement strand
GACACAGGAGTGATACCGACGCGACGACGCGGAAATTCCGCGTGCCCATGTATGCCCCCGTTTCGCAACAGAAATTCATGCCATCGGGAATGGAAGCTAGCCCGAACTTTGGCGACCACTCGAACGTAAGTGCGCGCCCCGTCTGAACTTTGTGTTCACGGGATACGCGGCTACTGGGTACAAGCGGGGTTCAGGCCGAGCAGTTCGAAGGCCTTGGCCTGAAGCGGAGTGGGCCGTGTGGTGAGGATGATCTTGGCCTCGGGATTGAGGTGGGTGTGGGTGACGTTGTAGGCCAGCGTGCCGAGGTCTTGCAGCAGCGTTCTGAAGCTGTGCAGCGGCAGCCCGTCCTCGGCGGTCTTGCTCGCATCCTTGGCCTTCGCGTGCTCGGATCGAACCGCCTTGACCACTGGTGAGGCGCGACTCGCGCTGGCCTCGTCAAGGTACTCGTCGTCGAACAACATCGGCTTCAGGCGCGCACGCATGTGCCACTCCACGTAGTAGGCGAGCATGCACAGGAACACATGCGCACGCACGCGCTGGGCGTTGTAGTGGAAGACTGGGCGCACGTGCAGGTCGACCGTCTTGATCGAGCGGAACGCCCGTTCCACGTGCGACAGGCTCTTGTAGGCGGCCACCGCCGCGGCGGCGTCGAGTTGCTGAGTCGGCACGCTGGTGCGGATCACGTACAGGCCATCGAGCGCGGCCTCCTGGGCGATGGCCTCGTGCCGGCGCTGCCAGGTCAGCGACGTGTCGGTGATGGTGAGTTCGACGTGCTTGGCCATGTGGAAGTGCTCGATCACGCGGCCCACGCGCAAGGCGATGGCCTGCTCGGTGCGCAGCGGGTTGCGCGCGCGCTGCGTGGCTGCAGCGATCTTGGCGAGATCAGCCTCAGTGGCGGCGAGCAACTCGCCGCGCTTGCGTGCGCGCTCCTCGGCCAACAGCGGGTTGCGGCACACCACCAGGCGCTCGCCGGGGAAGTGCTCGCTGGTGAGTTCGAGCAGATTGCGCTCGTCGAACAACGAGGGCTGGAAGGGGCCGTGCTCGGCGGCGAGTTGCGCGATCTGCGGAGCGCGCAAGCTGCTCACCCAGTCCATGCCCTGGGGCTTGAGCACCTGCTCGATGCGAGCCGAGGTGAGCATGCCGCGGTCGCCGGCCCACACGATGTGCTCGATGCCGAAGCGTGTGCGCAGCTTGGCGACCTGCGCGGCCACGGTGGCCGGATCGGCGGTGTTGCCGGGGAACACCTCCACCGCGATCGGGCACCCCTCGCCCGTGCAGATCAGGCCGAAGACGATCTGCGGGTCGTCGCGCTTGCCGTCGCGCGAGTGACCGCGCGCGGCCAGCTCACAGCAGCGCCCGGTCATCCAGGTGGAGGTCAGGTCGTACAGCACCAAGGTCGAGCCCACCAGGTGTTGGCGTGCCAGGCGGCGCTCGATCAGCGGCTGCGCGTCGTGCAGCCAGTCCAACGCCGCGTACAGGTCGTCGGCACTGCATTGGCCGACGCCGAGCACGCGGCCCAGTGAGGAGTTCGCGGTGTCGTCGTGCAGCAAGCGGTGCGTGGCCAACTTCGATGCCGGTGAGATCAAGCGAGCGACCAGCATGGCCAGCAGCACCGGTTGCAGCTCCTTGGGCGCCGAGCCGAACCAAGTCATCGCCCCCGAGCCACGTGCGCTGCCCAGCACTGCCGCCACGTGACCGTGGGGCAAGGTGCGCTCGACGGTGAAGACCTCCTCGGCGCTGGGCACGGCCACGCCACCGCGCAGCAAGATCTTCAGGCCCTCGATCACTCCATCGGGCAAGCACGACAGATTGGCCAGCGTGCGCTTGCGGACCTTGCCGTCCTCGCGGTAGGACTCGCGCAGCAGGATCGCGGGAGGAGAGTCGCGGTTGGGAACGGACTCGATATACATGACTTCATGAATAGTCGAAGTCACCAGCAGATTCAAGCCGACACTGAGCAATTTACATGGGTACAAACCCGATCAAGAAAAAAGCCGCAACCCGCGTCAATGCTGGGTCACGGCTCGATCAGGTCGTCAAAGTTCGGCTTAGCCTGCCCGCGCAATGACCCCGGGGGCGAACGACTCATTGCGCGCTGGATCTGTGAGGCGGTGGTGCAAGCCTGACGAACTACACGGACTGATCGACGATGCGCATTTGCATTTCGTTCATGCGGCCCCCGTGCACCTTGACTCCGGCGAAGGCCGCTTCAAGCCCCTGGAGTTCTGCAGGCGACAGCGAGAGGCGGATGCTTCCGAGGTTTTCGTTCAGATGATCCAGGCGACGTGTTCCTGGAATCGGCACGATCCACGGCTTCTGGGCAAGCAGCCAGGCCAATGCGATCTGCGAGGGTGTGGCGTTCTTCTTCTGCGCAAGCCGCTGCAGGACATCGACCACGGCGCGGTTTGCACGCACATTCTCGGGAGAGAACCTGTCGAACCCAGTTCGAAGGTCCATCTTCGGATCGAGCTTCGTTTGCGCATCGATCTTGCCGCTGAGATAGCCCATCCCGACCGGCCCCCAGGGAACGAAGCCGATGCCCAGTTCTTCGCAGGTTTGGAGCACGCCATTGCGCTCCACGGCACGCTCCATGAACGAGTATTCGGTCTGGACGGCCGTCACCGGCTGAACGGCATGGGCCCGGCGGATCGTTGCCGCGCTGGCCTCGGACAGCCCCAGGTGCTGCACCTTGCCTTCCTTGATCAGGTCCTTGACTGCACCGGCCACTTCCTCGATCGGAACGCTGGGATCGACCCGATGCTGGTAGTACAGATCGATGCGGTCGGTCCTCAGGCGCTTCAGCGAGGCCTCGACCACCTTCCTGATGCGCTCGGGCCGGCTGTTGAGGGCGAATCCCTTCTCGATGTCGAAGCCGAACTTCGTTTCGATGACGACCTGGTTGCGGAACGGTGCAAGCGCTTCGCCGACAAGGTCTTCGTTCGTGTACGGGCCGTAGACCTCGGCGGTATCGAAGAAGGTGACGCCCCTGTCGAAGGCGGCTCGGATGGTCTGGATGCCCTGCTTCCTGTCGGCAGGCGGGCCGTAGTTGGCGCTGATGCTCATGCACCCAGCGCCGACCTCCGAGACCACCAGGGAACCAAGCTTTCTCGTCTTCAAGGTGCCCGTTGGGCCCGCTGCCGCCGCCCACGCGGTCGGCGCTGCTGTCAGCGCCATGCCGACCAGCGCGCTGTGGGTCAAGAAGTCGCGGCGCCCCTGGGCATGCGGTGCCGTGCCTTGTGCGATGCTTGTCATGAGCGAGCCTTTCGATGGGATGAATGGAAAGGAAGGGCGTGTTCAGGCGTCGCCGTAGGCGAGTGAGGACGACAGAGCCCGGTGGGCGTTGGCCTGCTCGAGCAGCGACTTCGCCTTGGCCTCGAAGGTCTGCACTGCGTCTGCGCCTGCGGCAAAACGAAGGGGCGGCTTGTCCAGCGCAGCCAGTTTCACGAGCGCCGCAGCCAGCCTGGCGGGGTCACCGCCCTGCTTGCCATCCATGCTGCTCCAAGCAGCCACGGTGGCGCGGGTGCGCTCGGCATAGTCGTCGATGACAGGCTGCGCGTAGGTCGTGGAGTCACGGCTCAGCAATTCGGTCCGGAAGAAGCCGGGCTCGACCGTCATCGTGCGGATGCCAAAGGGCTCGACCTCCGGGGCGAGCGATTCCATCCAGCCTTCGAGTCCGAACTTCGCGGCGGCATATGCCGTCAGGAACATG
>JBGQEX010000356.1:0-3753 GCA_041496605.1 Piscinibacter sp. | reverse complement strand
TCGCTTGCCGCCAAACCGTCGAGCGAGGCGAACGGCATCGGTCGGCCCGGCCTGCGCAATGCGACGCTCGCGCTGAGCGCCAGCGAGAAGGGCGGCGAGGCGCAGTTGGGCATCGCCAACGGCAGCCTGGAACTGCCCGGCGTCTTCGACGACGCAGTGCTGCCGATGGACCAACTGAGCGCGCAGCTGCTGTGGCGCGTGGAGCCCTCCAAGGTGGCGGGCGCGGCGCCGAAGCTGAGCGTGCAGGTCAAGGATGCCAAGTTCGCCAACGCTGACGCGCAGGCGCAATTGCGCGTCAGCTGGGCCACCGGCATCGGCGATGGCGCCGCGCGCGGCGGCCGCTTCCCCGGCCACATCGAACTCGACGGCACGCTCACTCACGGCGTGGCGACGCGCGTGGCGCGCTACCTGCCGCTGGGCATTCCCGAAGGCACGCGCCAGTACGTGGAGCATGCGGTGCGCGGCGGCAGCGTCAGCAGCATGACGATGCGCGTCAAGGGCGACCTGCGGGACTTCCCGTTCTACCGCCTGCGCGATCCGAAGGACGGTGAATTCCGCATCGCCGCCCACATCGACGACGCGAGCTTCGCCTACGTTCCGAGCATTCCCGCGCAGGGTGCCGAACCGGCGCACGAGTCGCCGTGGCCACCCTTCACGCAGCTCAGCGGCGAGTTGATCTTCGACCGCGCCGCGATGGAGATCCGCAACGCGCAGGCGCGGCTGTACGGCGTCGAACTCAGCCACGTGCAGGGCGGCATCCGCAACCTGGCCGATCGCTCGGTGCTGGCGCTGGAGGGCAATGTGCGCGGGCCGCTGGCGGACATGCTGCGCTTCGTCAACGTATCGCCGGTGGGCCAGTGGACCGGCCACGCGCTGGCGCAGGCCAGCGGCAGCGGCAACGTCGACTTGAAGCTGGCGCTGGCCATTCCGCTGTCGGATGCGAGCGCATCCACCGTCAAGGGCAGCCTGGCGCTGGCCGGCAACGACCTGCGCATCAGCCCCGACACGCCGCTTCTGGGCGCGGCCAAGGGGCGGGTCGAGTTCACGCAGAAAGGCATCTTGCTCAGCGGTGCGTCGGCGCGTGTGCTTGGCGGCGACGCGAGCTTCGGCGGCGGCACGCAGCCTGACGGGGCTATCCGCTTCAACGGCCAGGGCACCGCCACCGCGGACGGCTTGCGGCGCGCGACCGAGATCGGCGCCCTGTCGCGGCTGGCGGGCTCGCTCGGCGGGCAGACGGCCTACCGCGTGAGCTTGGGCGTCGTGCACGGCCATGTCGAGGTCGGCATCACCAGCAATCTGGTGGGCCTGTCGTCGGATCTGCCGCTGCCTTTGCGCAAGACCGCCGACACGGCGTGGCCGCTGCGCTACCAGACCGTCGTGGCCCCGGACTCGCTGGCGCCCGGGCAGGCGCCGCGCGACACGCTGCGCTTCGATCTCGGCAACGTGCTGCAGGCGGAGTACCTGCGCGACCTGTCCGGCGACACGCCGAAGGTGCTGCGCGGCGGCATCGGCGTGTTCGAGCCGGCGCCGATGCCGACCTCCGGCGTCAGCGCCAACATCAGCTTGCCGAGCATGAACGCCGACGCCTGGGAGACGGTGCTGGGCAAGGTGTCCGGCGTCGGCGCCGGTGCCGACGCGCCCGGCGCCGGCAGCTACGCGCCGACGGCGCTTGCGTTGCGGGCGCAGGAGCTGGTGATCTCGTCGCGCCGCTTGAGCAAGGTGGTGGCGGGCATCTCGCAGGAAGACGGCGTGTGGCGCGCCAACCTCGACGCCGACCAACTCAACGGTTATGCCGAATACCGCCCATCGCGGCGCGGCACGCTGGCCGGTCGCATCTATGCCCGGCTGTCGCGCCTGTCGCTGCCCAAGAGCGATGCCGACGATGTCGGGCAGCTGCTGGAACAGCAGGCCGCCACCGTGCCGGCGCTCGACATCGTCGTCGACGACTTCGAACTGCGCGGCAAGCGGCTCGGCCGCGTCGAGATCGAAGCCGTGAACCGGCTCAGCGCCGAGGGCCGCGATGCGCCGCGCGACTGGCGCCTGACGCACCTCGCGATGATCACGCCCGAAGCGCGCTTCAACGCCACCGGCAACTGGGCAGCGGTGAGTGCCGGCAGCTCGCGGCGCCGGGCGGTGCTCGACTTCAAGCTCGACCTGTCCGACAGCGGCGCGTTCCTCGAGCGCCTGGGCACGCCCAAGGCGGTGCGCGGCGGCAAGGGCAGCCTGTCGGGCCAGGTGGCGTGGCTCGGCTCGCCGCTGTCGCTCGACGTCCCGAGCCTGTCCGGCCAGGTCAACGTGTCCATCGAGGCGGGCCAGTTCCTGAAGGTTCAGCCGGGCGCCGAGCGCTTGCTCAGCGTGCTGAGCCTGCAGGCGCTGCCGCGCCGCCTGGTGCTCGACTTTCGCGACGTGTTCCAGGAAGGCTTCGCGTTCGACAGCGTGGCCGGCGACCTGACCATCGCCCAAGGCGTGGCGCACACCAACAACTTGCGCATGCGCGGCGTGCAGGCCGCGGTGCTGATGGAAGGCAGCGCCGACATCGCGCGCGAAACGCAGGACCTGCGCGTGATCGTGGTGCCCGAGATCAATGCCGGCACCGCGTCGCTCGCTTATGCCGTCATCAACCCGGCAATCGGCCTCGGCACCTTCCTCGCGCAGGTGTTCCTGCGCAAGCCGCTCACCGAAGCCGGCACGCGCGAGTTCCGCGTGACCGGCCCCTGGGCCGACCCGAAGGTCGACCGCGTCGAGCGCAAGCTCGGCCAGGCGGCACCGGGCATCGACTCAGCGAGCGCAGCGGCGTCCGCACCGGTCGAAACAATACGCAGGTAAGTCCATGAAGATCGCCGCCCTGCAGATGGTGTCCACGCCCAGCGTCGCGCGCAATCTCGAGCGCGCGCGCGAACTGATCGCGCAAGCGGCCGGCGACGGCGCGCAGCTCGTCGCGCTGCCCGAGTACTTCTGCTTCATGGGAGCCACCGACCGCGACAAGTTGGACATCGCCGAGGCCGCCGGCGACGGTCCGATCCAGCAGGCGCTCGCGGGCGCAGCCCGGCAGCACGGCGTGTGGATCATCGGCGGCACGCTGCCGATCCGCATCGACGGCGACTGCGACCATGCGTTCAACGCCAGCTGCGTCTACGCGCCCGACGGCACGCTGGCGGCGCGCTACGACAAGATTCATTTGTTTCGCTACGACAACGGCCGCGAGCGCCACGACGAAGGCCGCGTGCTGCGCGCCGGCACCCAAGCGGTGGCGTTTCAGGCCGGGCCGCTGCGGGTCGGCCTGAGCATCTGCTACGACCTGCGCTTTCCGGAGCTGTACCGCGCATTGAGCTTCACGCCGGGCCAGCCGCCGTGCGACCTGCTGGCCGTGCCGGCCGCCTTCACCTACCCGACCGGCCAGGCCCACTGGGAGCTGTTGCTGCGGGCCCGCGCGGTCGAGAACCAGTGCTACGTGATCGCAGCGGCGCAAGGCGGCGTGCACGAGAACGGCCGCCGCACCTGGGGCCACAGCATGGTCATCGACCCGTGGGGCGAGGTGCTGGCGGTGCTGCCCGAGGGCGAAGGCGCCGTGCTCGCCGAACTCGATCCGGCACGCATTGCCTCGGTGCGCGCACAGCTGCCGGCGCTGGAGCATCGACTCTCGTTCTGAATGAGCGTGTCATCCCGGCGAACGCCGGGATCCATCGCTCGCGGTCTTCGGCGCCAGTGGATCCCGGCGTACGCCGGGATGACGGCGGGACGGAGTGAGTCCTA
>JBGQEX010000355.1:0-3763 GCA_041496605.1 Piscinibacter sp. | reverse complement strand
TGGCGCTGGCCATCGTCGTCGGCGCGATGTGCATCGCGATCGGGATGATCGTCGCGGCGGCCATTCACGGCTAGCGGGTGTCGGCGATGGATTGGTGTCCGTCATGATCAAGACTTGCCTCAAGCGCTTCGGCCTGTGGCCCGTCGTGGCAGCGGTGACGCTGATCTCGGTGCTGGCGTCGCTGCTGATCTCGGCGCTGGTGCACTACTTCGTGCTCGGCATCGCGATGCCGCCGGCCGCGTGGGCGCTCACGATCGGCTGCCCGCTGCTGCTCGCGCCGACGATGTCGGTGGGCACCTTCAGGCTGCTGCTCAAGCTCGACCACGCACACGAGCAGTTGCGCGTCATCAGCGACACCGACTACCTCACCGGCGCCTACAACCGGCGCTACTTCATGGAGCGCCTGCACGACGAGGTCGAGCGCTGCGCGCGCCACGGGCTGCCGTTCTCGCTGGCCTTGATCGACATCGATGACTTCAAGGCGGTCAACGACGGCCACGGCCACTCGGCCGGCGACGAGGTGCTGCGCCAATTGGCGCTGACCTGCATGTCCGAGGCGCGCAGCATCGACACCTTCGCGCGCTTCGGCGGCGAGGAGTTCGCGATGCTGCTGCCGCAGACCGGCTTGTCCGAGGCGCTGCGCTGGCTCGACCGCCTGCGCGACCGGGTGGCGCAACTGCGCGTCGAGCTGCCCGACGCCAGCCTGGGCGTCACGGTGAGCATCGGCGTCGCGTCGCCCGCCCAGCTGCTGCGCCCGCCCGCGGCCGAAATCAACGCCGTGCTGCGCATCGCCGACGAAGCGCTGTACCGCGCCAAGCGCGAAGGCAAGAACCGGGTGGCAACGCCGCTCGAAACCGTCGACTGATGTCTCACCGCGATCTCGCGAGCGTCGAGCCGGCCTCCCGCGTGCGGCCGGCCGAGGTGGCGCTGCTGGCGTCGGTGTTCATCGTCGCCGCCTGCGGCCTGGTCTACGAGCTGGCCGCGGGCGCGCTCGCGAGCTACCTGCTCGGCGACTCGATCCTGCAGTTCTCCACCGTCATCGGCAGCTACCTGTTCGCGATGGGCGTCGGCTCCTACCTGTCGCGCTTCTTCGAGCGCCAGCTGGTGGCGCACTTCCTGCGCATCGAACTGCTGGTGGGCCTGGTCGGCGGCCTGATGCCGGCGGCGCTGTTCGCGCTGCACACCCTGGCCGCCGGCTCCTTCCGCTTTGCGCTGTACCTGATGGTGTTCACGGTCGGCGTGCTGGTGGGGCTGGAGATCCCGCTGGTGATGCGCATCCTGAAGCGGCATTTCCGCGACCGCTACGCGCTGTCGCACCTGGTGTCGCAGGTGCTGACCTTCGACTACCTCGGCGCGCTGGCGGTGTCGATTGCGTTCCCGCTGCTGCTGGTGCCGCAGCTGGGCTTGATCCGCAGCGGCGTCATGTTCGGCCTGCTCAACGCCGCTGTGGCAGTGTGGGCGCTGTGGCTGTTTCGCGGCGAACTGCGGCATCGGCTCGCGCATGCGCTGGCCTGTGCGCTGACCGTCGCCGCGCTGGCGGCGGCGTTCGCGGGCGCCGAGCGCGTCAGCACCTGGGCCGAAGACCGTTTCTATGGCGACACGATTCTCTACAGCGAGACCAGCGCCTACCAACGCGTGGTGGTGACCGCAAGCCACGTCGGCGTGCGGCTGTTCCTGAACGGCAACCTGCAGTTCCATTCGCGCGACGAATACCGCTACCACGAGGCGCTGGTGCACCCCGCGATGGCGGCGCACGGCGCGCCGAAGCAGGTGCTGGTGCTGGGCGGCGGCGACGGCATGGCGGTGCGCGAGGTCCTGAAGCACCCGGGCGTCGAGCGGGTCACGCTGGTCGAGCTGGACCCGCACATGACGACGCTGTTCGCCGAGCAGCCCTTGCTGCGCCAGCTGAACGCCGACTCGCTGCACTCGCCCAAGCTGCGCCTCGTCAATGCCGATGCGTTCACGTGGCTCGAACAGAACGCCGCGTTGTTCGACGTGATCGTCATCGACTTCCCCGACCCGACCAATTTCGCCATCGGCAAGCTCTACACGACCAGTTTCTACAAACTGGTCGACGAGCACCTCAATGCGGGTGGCTATGCGGTGGTGCAGACCACCTCGCCGCTAATCGCGCGCAAGAGCTTCTGGACCGTGGCGACGACGCTCGAAGCCGTGGGCCTCGCGACGACGCCGTACCACGCGCATGTGCCGAGCTTCGGCGAATGGGGTTTCATCCTGGCCAGCCACCGGCCCTACCTGATGCCGACCGCGCTGCCACCGGGCCTGCGTTTTCTGAACCTCCAAGGCCTGCCGGCACTGTTCGACTTCCCGCCCGACATGACGCGCCTGCCGACCGGCGTGAACCGGCTGTCGAACCAGATGCTGGTGCAGACCTACGAGGAAGAGTGGGGCAAGGCGCATTGATGCTCACGCGCCGCAGGCTGCTCGGTGCTGCTGCGGCGACGCCGCTCGCCGGCTGCCTTCGCAGCGGCGAAGCGCATTACGACGGCGGCTGGGTCGGCGCGCAGCACGCGCGCGGGCACCGCCTGCGCGAACTCAAGAGCGGCAGCCTGCCCGCGCCGGCGGTGCAGCGTCGCGCCGGCGTGCTGGTGGTCGGCGCCGGTGTCGCGGGCCTCGCCTGCGCGCGCGCGCTGATCAGGTCAGGCATCGACGACGTGCAGGTGTTCGATCTCGAGGACGGCGCCGGCGGCAACAGCCGCGGCCACCGCATGGGCGGCATGGCCTGCCCGCTTGGCGCGCACTACCTGCCGCTGCCGGGCGAGCATGCGCTTGAAGTGATCGCGCTGCTCGAAGAACTGGGGCTGCGCCGCAGCGAGCGCGGCCAGAGCGTCTACGACGAACGCCACTTGTGCCACAGCCCGCAGGAGCGCCTGTTCATCGCCGGGCAATGGCACGACGGGCTGCTGCCGCCCATCCATGCGCTGCCCGCCGAACAGCAGGCCACCACGCTGGCGCAATACCAGCGCTTCGCCGGCGTCGTGGCGCAGCTCGGCAGGCGCAATGCATTCACCATTCCGACCGCCCGCGCCACTTGGGGACCCGAGCTCGACGCGCTCGACGCCACCGCGTTTGCGCCGTGGCTGGCCGCCCAGGGCTTCGATGCGCCGGCGCTGCGCTGGTACCTGGACTACTGCTGCCGCGACGACTACGGCGCGGGCGCCGCGCAGGTGTCCGCGTGGGCCGGCGTGCACTACTTCGCCAGCCGCCACGGTTTCCATGCGCCGGGTGTCGGCGATGAAGAGCGCGACAGCGTGCTGACCTGGCCCGAAGGCAACGCCTGGCTGGCGACGCGCCTGGGCGCGCCGCTGCAGGAGCGTGTGCACACCGGCCGGGTCGCGCTGCGCGTGGCCGTTGGACGGCACGCGGTGGACGTCGATCTGTGGCACGAGCGCGAACAGTACGTCGAGCGCTGGACGGCGCCGCGCGTCGTGCTGGCCACGCCCTTGTTCGTGTCGGCGCGCCTGCTCGATCAGCCGCCGGCCGCGCTGCTCAGTGCCGTGGCGCAGATGCGCTACGCGCCGTGGCTCGTCGCCAACCTGCAGCTCGGCGAGCCGCTCGCCGACCGCCCGGGGGCGGCGCCGTCGTGGGACAACGTGATCGTCGACAGCGCCGGCCTCGGCTACGTCGACGCGATGCACCAGAGCACGCGCCCCTACGCCGGGCCGACGGTGCTCACCGCGTACTGGGCCTTGGGCGGCGACACGCCGGCGCAGCTGCAGGCACAGCGTCAGCGCCTGCTCGA
>JBGQEX010000354.1:0-3774 GCA_041496605.1 Piscinibacter sp. | reverse complement strand
GGCGAGGAAGGTCGTCGCGGTGCCGATGAACGCCGCCAGCAACAGCGCCGCGGCGAGCGCGTTGGCGGCGGGGTCGGCGAAGGCGAACGCGAGCGGGATGCTGGCGTAGAACAGGAAGTCGAGTGCGATATCGAGAAAGGCGCCGCGGTCGGTCGGCGTGCGCAGTCGCGCCACCGGGCCGTCGAGGCCGTCGCACAGGCGGCTCGCGATCATCAGCGCCAGGCCGGCCAGGAAGCCATGCCACGCGATGGCCAGCGCGGCGGCGAGGCCGATCACGAAACCGAACAGCGTGATGTGATCGGCTTGCACACCCAGACGCGCGAGCCCCTGCGCCGCGTTGTCGAGGGCCGGGCGCAGCAGGCGCAAGGCGGCGCGGTCAAGCACTGTCGGGCTCCGGCGCGAGCTCGATCACCTGGGCACCGGCCGGCACGTCCTGCACATCGTGCGTGACCAGCACAGCGGGGCAGGCCTGCTCGCGGATGCACTCGAAGACGAACGCGCGAAAACGCTGGCGCAGCGCCGCGTCCAGGCGCGAGAACGGTTCGTCGAGCAGCAGCGCCTGCGGCTGCGCGAGCAAGGCGCGCAATACCGACACGCGCGCGCGCTGACCCCCCGACAGGCTGGCCGGCCAGCGGCCGCCGTGGCCCTCGAGGCCGGCGCGACGCAGCGCCGCCTCGGCCTGCAGCACGCGCTGCGCCCGGGAGTCGCGGTTCGCAATGGCGAACAGCAGGTTGTCGAGCACGGTCATGTGGGGAAACAGCAGGTCATCCTGGAACAGCATACCGACGCGCCGCTGCGCCGTCGGCAGCGCGCCGATGTCGCGCCCGTTGAGCAGAATCCGCCCGCTGGCGATGAACCCGGGCGGCAAGGTGCCGGCGAGCAGCGCCAGCAACGACGACTTGCCGGCGCCGCTGTCGCCCATCACCGCCAGCACCTCGCCGCCGGCGACACGCGCGCAAAGCCGGCGCACCAGCACGCGCTCGGGGCTGGCGACGGTGATCGCGTCGAGCTCGAGCATCACGCCCCGCGCAAGCCGCTGCCGGTCGCGTCGAGCCGCCGCGCCTGGCGTCGAGCCAGCCACCAGGCGCCGGCGAACACCGATGCCGGCAGCAGTGCCTGCGCCAGCGCGAACGCGGCGGTGGTCGTGCGCTGCCCGCCCGCGGCGAGCGTCAAGGCCTCGGTGGTCAACGTCGCATAGCGGCCGGCGCCGACGAATTGCGTGCTCAGGTACTGCGTGACGCTGACCGCGAAGCCGACCGCGAACGCCGCCGCCAGCGGCGCCAGCAGCATCGGCCACTTCACCTGCGCGAGGAAGGCCGCGTGGCTGCGGCCGAGCGCATGCGCGGCCTGTTCGTAGCGCGTGTCGAAGCCCCGGTAGGCCGGCGCCAGCGCGACCCACACATAGGGCGTCGCGTAGAGGCTGTGCGCCAGCCACAGGCCGGTGAACTGCCCGTCGATGCCGAGCAACAAACTCAAGCGGTACAGGCCCGCCACGAGCAGCACACCCGGCACCAGCATCGGCACGAACAGTGCCCACGCGGCGCGCGCATCGGCGCCGGGCGGTGTGGCCTCCATCCAGGCCACGGCCAGCAGCACGCCGGTAGTTGCCGCGCTCAACGCGAGCCACGCCGTGACACCGATCGTGGACCCGGCGGACGCCACCGCGCCCCAGGCCTGCAGCGTCCAAAGCGTTGGCCACAGCGCGGGGAAACTCCACACGCCGGCGATCGACGCGAAGACCAGAATGACCAGCACTGCGGCATAGAGCGCGATGCCGAGCCCGACCCCCACGCCGGCCGCCGACGGCTTCGCGCTTGGCCGGTCGCCGCGCGTCCAGCGCCGCGCCATCGGCCGCCGCAGGCCACGCGCGGCGAGCACGACGACGACCGCCGTCAGCGCCATCGTCGCGGCCAGCAGCAGCGCTGCCGCAGCGCCTTGCCGGTTCATCGCGGCGTCGCCATCGAGCAGCCACTGCCAGGCCAGCATCGCGAGCGTCGGCGGGCGCGTGGGCCCGAGCACCAGTGCCATGTCGACCACGCTGAGGCTGTAGGCCCATACCGCGAGCAGCGGCAGCGCGAAGCGCGGCAGCAGTTGCGGCCACAGCACGCGCGCCCACGCGGTGCGCGCGGCATAGCCCATCGTCGCGGCGACCTGCAGTTGCCGCGTCAGCTCGGCGCCCTGCCCGACACGCTGCAGCAGCGCGGCCACGTTCCACAGCAGGAATGGCACTTCCTTGAGCACGAGCGCGGCGATCAACGCGAGGCCCCACGGGTCCTGCACGGTGGCGAGGTCCGGCGGCGACCCCCAGCCGGCAGCCACCGCCAGCAGCCGCGCCAGCATGCCGCTGGGCATCAGCAGCAGCGCGAACCCGATGGCGAAGGCCGCATGCGGCACGGCAAGCAGCCCGCCCAGCAGCGCCTGCAGCCGCAGCCAGGCGCGCGTGCCCACGAGCTGCGTCACGATCCACAGCACGCAAGCCAGCGACAACAGCGTGCTTGCGCCGCCGACCCACAGGCTCAGGCGCAGCGCGGGTGCAAACTGCGAATCGGCGAACAGATCGCCCCAGGCGCCGGCGTCGACGGCTTGTGCCACGCCGAACCACAGTGCGGCCGCGAGCGGCGCCACGAAGGCGACGGCGGGCAGCCAGCCGGCGCGCCGCAGCGTCGGCCTCACTGGCCGTAGCGCTTCAGCCATTCGCGCTCGATGAGCTCGACCCACGACGCATGCGGCTCGGGCCAGGCGGGCGCGGAGCGCGTCACCGCACCGGGCATAGACGCCTGCGCGAACAGCGCCTGGTCGGCGGGCGCGAGGCGCTCGACCGCGAGCACGGTCGGGTCGCCCCAGACGCGGATGTCGGCCTTGCGCGCCTGGGCCAGCGGCGACAGCAGGAAGTTGATGAGCACCTGCGCGCCCTCCTTCGCGCGGGCGTTGAACGGGATCGCGAGGAAATGCGTGTTGGCGATGCTGCCCGCGCTGGGTTGCCAGCTCACCACCGTGCCTGGCAGGCGTTGCGCGGCGATCTCGTTGGCCGCCTCGTTGGGGTTGAAGGTCAACGAAAGCCACAGTTCGCCGTCGGCCAGCATCTGGCGCATCACCGCGGCGTTGGCGGGGAACTGCCGGCCTTGCCGCCACAGCGACGGGTGCAGCGCATCGAGCGCCGCCCACAGCGGCGCGCTCAGCGTGGCGAACTGCGCAGCCGCAGCCGGCGCGTAGAACGGCTGGCGATCGGTGCTGGCTTCGAGCAGCACTTGCTTGAGAAAGGTGGTGCCGTGAAAGTTGGGCGGCTTCGGGTAGCTGACGCGGCCCGGATGGCGCTTCGCGAACGCCATCAGCTCGACCATGCTGAGCGGCGGCTGCGGCACGCGCCGGCTGTCGGCATAGAAGGTGAGCTGGGCCATGCCCCAGGGTGCCTCCATGCCGTCGACCGGCTCGCTGAAATCGATGCGCGTGGTGGGTTTGCCGGTCGTGTCGACGGCGGCGTAGCCGGGCAGGTCTGCGGCGAAGGGGCCGAACAGCAGGCCGTCACGCTTCATCGCGAGGAAGTTCTCGCCATTGATCCACACGGTGTCGACCGAGCCGTCGCTGGAGCGACCCGCCTGCTGCTCGGCGCGCACCCGCTGGACGACCTCGGCGGTGTCGGAGATCTTCACGTGCTCGAGCTTGACGCCAAAGCGCGTGTCGACCTCCGAGCCGGCCCACTGCAGGTAGGCATTGATGTGCTCGCTGCCGGCCCAGGCGTTGAAGTAGACCGTCTGGCCCCGCGCCGCGCGTTCG
>JBGQEX010000353.1:0-3776 GCA_041496605.1 Piscinibacter sp. | reverse complement strand
ACAAGGTGCTCAAGGACATGATCGTCAAAGCGCGCCAGCTGGCCGGCTTCGACGCGCTGTACGTGCCGGGCTGGGACTGCCACGGCCTGCCGATCGAGAATCAGATCGAGAAGACCTACGGCCGCCACCTGCCGCGCGATGAGGTACAGGCCAAGAGCCGCGCCTACGCCACCGAGCAGATCGCGCTGCAGATGGCCGATTTCAAGCGCCTGGGCGTGCTGGGCGATTGGGACCATCCGTATCGCACGATGGACTTCGGCAACGAGGCCGGCGAGATCCGCGCGCTCAAGCGGCTGATCGAGCGCGGCTTCGTTTACCGCGGCCTGAAGCCGGTGTACTGGTGCTTCGACTGCGGGTCGTCGCTGGCGGAGTTCGAGATCGAGTACGCCGACAAGACCTCGCCCACCGTCGACGTCGCCTTCCTCTGTGCCGAGCCGGACAAGCTGGCCGCGGCCTTCCATGTGCCGGCGCTCACGAAAGACGCCTTCGCGGTGATCTGGACCACCACGCCCTGGACGCTGCCGGCGAACCAGGCGCTGAACCTCAACCCCGCGCTGGTCTATGCGCTGGTCGACACCGAGCGCGGCCTGCTCGTGCTCGCCGAGGCGCTGGTCGAGAAATGCCTGGCGCGCTTCGGCCTGGCCGGCACGGTGGTCGCGACGACGCACGGCGGGCACCTCGACCACATTCACTTCCACCACCCGCTGAGCGCGGTCGACGACGGCTACCGGCGCCTGAGCCCGGTCTACCTCGCCGACTACGCCACGGCCGAAGACGGCACCGGCATCGTGCACTCGTCGCCCGCCTACGGCGTGGACGACTTCAACTCCTGCCTGCACCATGGGATGAAGCCCGACCAGATCCTCAACCCGGTGCAGGCCAACGGCGTCTACGAGGCCACCCTGCCCCTGTTCGGCGGGATGAACATCTGGAAGGCCAACACCGCGGTCATCGACGCCTTGCGCGGCGCCGGCCGCCTGCTGGCCACCGACAAGCTGCTGCACAGCTACCCGCACTGCTGGCGCCACAAGTCGCCGGTGATCTATCGCGCCGCCGCGCAGTGGTTCGTTCGCATGGACGAGGGCGTTGGCGTGTTCACCACCGACAAGGCACCGCACACGCTGCGCCAGACCGCGCTCGCGGCCATCGACGCCACCTCGTTCTACCCGGAGAACGGCCGCGCACGTCTGCGCGACATGATCACCAACCGCCCCGACTGGTGCATCAGCCGCCAGCGCAACTGGGGCGTGCCGCTGCCCTTCTTCCTGCACAAGGAAACCGGCGAGCTGCACCCGAACACGCTGGAGTTCATCGACCGCGCCGCGGCGCTGGTAAGCCAAGGCGGTGTCGAGGCCTGGTCCAAGCTCGACGCGCGCGACTGGCTGGGCAACGACGCCGACAGCTACGCGAAGAGCCACGACATCCTCGACGTGTGGTTCGACTCCGGGTCGACCTTCTTCCACGTGCTGCGCGGCTCGCACCCCGGCGGCAGCCACGCCAGCGGCCCCGAGGCCGACCTCTACCTCGAAGGCCACGACCAGCACCGCGGCTGGTTCCACAGCTCGCTGCTGATCGCCTGCGCCATCGAGGGCCGAGCCCCGTACCGCGGCCTGCTGACCCACGGCTTCACGGTCGACAGCCAGGGCCGCAAGATGAGCAAGAGCCTGAAGAACGGCATCGAGCCGCAGGAGGTGAGCAGCAAGCTCGGCGCCGAGATCATTCGCCTGTGGGTCGCCGCCAGCGACTACTCGGGCGACATCGCCGGCGACGACAAGATCCTCGCGCGCGTCGTCGACGCGTATCGGCGCATCCGCAACACGCTGCGCTTCATGCTCGCCAACACCAGCGACTTCGATCCATCGACCGACGCCGTGCCCCTGGCCGAGATGCTCGAGATCGACCGTTACGCGCTGGCGCGCGCGGCGCAGTTCCAGACCGAGGTGCTGGCGCACTACGAGGTCTACGAATTCCACCCGGTGGTCGCGAAGCTGCAGGTCTATTGCAGTGAAGACCTGGGTGCGTTCTACCTCGACATCCTGAAAGACCGGCTCTACACCGCCGCCCCGAAGAGCCTGGCGCGACGCTCGGCGCAGACGGCGCTGTGGCACATCACCCACGCGATGCTGCGCTGGATGGCGCCGTTCCTGAGCTTCACCGCCGAAGAGGCGTGGAAGGTGTTCGCGCCGGGGCAATCGGTGTCGATCTTCACCCAGACCTACAGCAGCGTCGACACCTGGAACGACACGGCGCTGCTCGCGAAATGGGGCCGCATCCGCGAAGTCCGCGACACCGTGAACAAGGACATCGAGGCACTGCGCAGCGCCGGCCAGGTCGGCTCGTCGCTGCAGGCCGAGATCACCATCACCGCGAATGCGAGCGACCATGGCTTGCTCGCCTCGCTGGGCGACGACCTCAGGTTCGTGACCATCACCTCCAAGGCCTTGCTGGCGGCAGGCGACACGTTGGCCGTCAGCGTGACGCCCTCCGCTGCGCTCAAGTGCGAGCGCTGCTGGCACTACCGCGACGACGTCGGCCACGATCCCGCTCACCCGACCATCTGCGGCCGCTGCACGGCCAATCTGTTCGGCAGCGGCGAAACCAGGAAGGTTGCCTGAGCATGGCGCGCAACCCATCGAGCTCGTCGATCCTGCCCTGGCTCGGCATCGCCCTCATCGTCATCCTGGCCGACCAGTTCACCAAGACGCTGATCCTCGGCGACTTCCAGCCCAACGACAGCCGCACCGTCACGACGTTCCTGAACGTGGTGCGCGCCCACAACACCGGCGCGGCGTTCTCGTTCCTCGCCGGCGCATCGGGCTGGCAGCGCTGGTTCTTCATCGGCCTGGGCGCGGCGGCCACGGGCTTCATCGTCTGGATGCTCGTGCGCCATGGCGGACAGCGCCTGTTCAGCTCGGCGCTGTCGCTGATTCTCGGCGGCGCGTTGGGCAACGTGATCGACCGGCTGTTGCACGGCTACGTGGTCGACTTCATCCAGGTCCACTACCGCGGCGCGTACTTCCCGTCGTTCAACGTCGCCGACAGTGCCATCACCGTCGGTGCCGGGCTGCTGATCCTCGACGAGCTGCTGCGCGTCAAACGCTCGAACTGAGCGAAGCATGGCTTGATTCGCGTCAAGCCGCGATCGGGGTGGGCCCGATTCCGCGCGGCGCGTTTCGCGCCTATACCGGCGCCATGGACACACCTTCGAGCACGCCCACGCCGCCCGCGGCGCCCGACGACGCCGCCGTGCGGCCTGACAGCGCAGCGGGCCCATCGCCGTTCGACCTGCCGCTGCAGGTGCTGAACTTCGCCGCGCCGTTTCGCTGGCTGGCGCTGGGCTGGCGGGATTTCACGCGCGCCCCCGCCATCGGCCTGTTCTACGGCGCCTGCTTCACGCTGATGGGCTGGCTGCTGTGGACCATCTTCCAGCACGCGCCGGCCTACACGCTCGCGCTGTCGGCCGGCTTCCTGCTCGCCGGCCCCTTCTTGTGCCTGGGCCTGTACGACGTGAGCCGCAAGCTCGAACGCGGGCAACGCCCCGACTTCGGCGGCTCGCTGATGGCCTGGAACGCGCGCACCGGCACGATGGCCATCTTTGGCGGCGTGCTGCTGATTCTCGAGATGCTGTGGGGCCGCGCCGCGCTGATCGTGTTCGCGCTCAGCTTCGAAGGCATGCCGGACTTTCGCGGATCGATCCTCAAGCTGTTCGAGCCCGAGAACCTCGGCTTCATCGTGGCCTATGTCGCCGTGGGCGGTGTGTTCGCCGGCCTCATCTT
>JBGQEX010000352.1:0-3787 GCA_041496605.1 Piscinibacter sp. | reverse complement strand
GAAGAACGGTGTCGAGGCCGCCGCCAAGGACTCGGGCGCCAAGGTCACCTACCGCGCGCCCGAATCGTTCGACATGGTCGCGATGAGCCGTTTGATCGACGCCGCCGTCAACCAGAAGCCGGACGGCTTGGTGGTCTCCCTTCCCGACGCTTCGGCGTTGGGCGCCGCGATCCAGCGTGCCGTCAAGGCCGGCATCCCCGTCATCACGATCAACTCGGGCCTCGAGTCGTCGAAGAAGCTCGGCGCTGTTCTGCACGTGGGCCAGTCGGAGTACGACGCGGGCAAATCGGCCGGCGAGAAGCTCAAGGCCATGGGCGGCGTGAACGGCATCTGCGTCAACCAGGAAGTCGGCAACGTCGCGCTCGACCTGCGTTGCAAGGGCTTCGCCGACGGCTTCGGTGGCAAGTCCAAGGTCGTGCCCACCGGCAACGAGCCGTCGGAAGTGCGTGCCAAGGTCAAGGCCGCGCTGGATTCCGACACGGCGATCGACACCATCATGGCCCTGGGTGCATCGACTGCCGGTGAGCCCGCGCTGGCCGCCGCCAAGGACTCGGGTCGTCTGGCCAAGATCCGTGTCGCGACGTTCGACCTGTCGGCCGGCTTCCTGAAGGCCATCGCCGCCAAGGAGGCTGCTTTCGCGATCGACCAGCAGCAGTTCCTGCAAGGCTATCTGCCGGTGTCCTTCCTGGCCCTGCACGCGAAGTTCGGCCTGATCCCCGGCGGCAATGTGCCGTCCGGCCCGAACCTGATCACTTCCGAGAAGGCCTCGCAGGTGATCGAGTTGTCCGCCAAGGGCATCCGCTGAGCGGTCCCGCTCTGACCTGCCGGTGGTCATCCCGATGACCGCCGGCACTACATCGATCGACTGAACGCCTGCGATGGCCCCCTCCGCATGAACGCCTCCGACCGCATCAAGAACTCATCAGCCCCTGGCGACGAGCGACTCAAGCCAGTCTCCCGCCTCTCTCGGTTGCTGCGACACCCGGAACTCGGCGCCGTGGCGGGGCTGATCCTGGTGACGGGCTTCTTCCTCGTCACCGCCGACCCGGTGATGTTCAACCTCGCCGGATTGGTCAACTTCCTGACCCCGTCGGCGCAGCTCGGCATCATGGCGCTCGGCGCCGCGTTGCTGATGGTCGGCGGCGAGTTCGACCTGTCGATCGGCTCGATGGTGGCCTTCGCCGGCCTGGTCTTCGGTGCCAGCATCACCGTGTTGCACCTGCCCTTGCTGGTGGCCGTGCTGCTGACGCTGGTCGTGGCCGGAGCCATCGGTGCCATCAACGCCAGCATCGTGATCCACACCGGCCTGCCGAGCTTCATCGTCACGCTGGCCTTCCTGTTCATCCTGCGCGGGCTGAGTCTCGTCGGTCTCAAGTGGGCCACCGGCGGTTCAACCCAGCTGCGCGGCATCACCGAAGCCGTCGAGGGCCAGGCGCTGCTGGGTCTGTTCAATGGCAAGGTCTTCGAACGCCTGTTCGCGGCAATGGCCGAGCGCCAGCTGATTCCGCGCTTCGACAACGGTGAGGCGATGATCACGGGCATTCCGGTCGAGATCATCTGGTTCGTCGTGCTGACCGGGCTGGCCACCTGGGTGCTGCTGCGCACGCCGCTGGGCAACTGGATCTTCGCGTCGGGCGGTGACCCGGTCGCGGCCAAGAACTCCGGCGTGCCGGTGCGCAAGGTCAAGGTCGGCCTGTTCGTGCTGGCCGCGTTGTGTGCCGCGCTGGTGGCCGTGATCACCGTGCTGGGCAGCGGCTCGACCGACGCGCGCCGGGGCTTTCAGAAGGAGTTCGAGGCGATCATCGCCGCGGTCATCGGCGGCTGCCTGCTGACCGGTGGCTATGGCACGGCGATCGGCGCCTTCCTGGGCTCGATCATCTTCGGCATGGTCGTGATCGGGCTGACCTACACCCGCATCGACCAGGACTGGTACCTCGTGTTTCTCGGCGGCATGCTGCTCGTCGCCGTGCTGTTCAACAACGTCATTCGCAAGCGCGTGACCGGGGAGCGTTGAGATGATCACCATTCACCACCCGCTGCTCGAGATGCGCGAGATCGCGAAGCACTTCGGCAACATCGTCGCGCTGGCCGGCGTGTCGTTCAGCGTCGAGGCCGGCGAGTGCCATTGCCTGCTGGGCGACAACGGCGCGGGCAAGTCGACCTTCATCAAGACCATGTCGGGCGTGCATGCGCCATCGACGGGCGAGATGTTGGTCAATGGTCAGCCCGTCGCCTTCGACAGCCCGCGTGCGGCCATGAATGCCGGCATCGCGACTGTGTTCCAGGACCTGGCAATGATTCCGCTGATGTCGGTGACACGCAATTTCTGGATGGGCCGTGAACCGACCAAGGGCTGGGGTCCGTTCAAGCACTTCGACGTCAAGCACGCCAACTCAGTGACGATGACCGAGATGACGAAGATGGGCATCCGGCTGCGCGAGCCCGACCAGGCGGTCGGCACACTGTCGGGTGGCGAACGCCAGACGGTGGCGATCGCCCGCGCGGTCTTTTTCGGTGCCAAGGTGCTGATCCTGGACGAGCCGACCTCGGCGCTCGGTGTGCGCCAGACGGCCAACGTGCTGGCGACCATCGACCGCGTCCGCAAACAAGGCATCGGTGTCGTGTTCATCACCCACAACGTGCGGCATGCGATGGCCGTCGGTGACCGCTTCACGGTGCTCAATCGGGGGCGCACGCTCGGCACCGCCAAGCGCGGCGATATCCGTGCCGAGGAGTTGCAGGACCTGATGGCGGGTGGCCAGGAGATGGCGAACCTGGAGGGCTCGCTGGGCGGGACGGTCTGAGGGGGGCGTCGCAAGCCCGACAATGACGGCCTCGCGACCCAATCAGACCGAACGATGCCTCCCCCCGTGCAACGCCCCGCCGACACCCGCGTCAAGAAGTTCACCGCCAAAGACGTGGCCGAGCAGGCGGGGGTGTCGAAAGCCACCGTGTCACGCGCCTTCGACGACGCGGCCTCGGTGGCGCCCGAGGTTCGAACCCGCATCCACCAGATCGCCGCGGCGATGGGCTATTCGCCGAACTTGCTGGCGCGCAGCCTGTCCACGCGCAGCACCCGGCTGATCGCGCTGGTGGTCGACGAGCTGGGCAACCCCAACCAGCTGCGTGTGCTCAACGAAGCGACCCGGCAGGTGCAGGCGCGCGGCTACAGCACGCTGGTGCTGAACATCAGCCCGGAATACGGCCCAGCGGAGGCGCTGCGGCTGGCCGATCAGTTTCAGGTCGACGGCATCGTGTTCCAGGGCACGACGCTCAACCGTGACCTGATCGAACTGGCGCAACGCGTCAAGCACATCCCGCTGGTCGTGATGCTGCGCAACAGCGGCGAAGCCGATATCCGGTACGTCACGACCGATGGCTATGCCGCCGGTGGCGAGATCGCCGACTTGTTCCTGGACCAAGGTTACCGCCGCATCGGCTACATGGCGGGCCCCTTGTCGGAGCGCACCGAGTTGCGCCGCATGGAGGGTTTTCGCGACCGACTCAGTACGCGTGGGGTGCCCTTGTCGAGGGTGCTGGAAGCCAAGCACTATCGTCGCGACGATGGCGTGCAAGCACTGGTGGGCTACCTGGAGGCGGCGCCGCGCGGCGAGCGACTCGAAGCGCTGTTTTGCGAGAACGACATCCTGGCCATTGGCGCCATCGATGCGCTCGTGGCCACCCATCTGCAACACAAGATCGCGGTCGTCGGCTTCGACGACATCGAGCTCGGCGGGTCGCCCAGCTATGAGCTGACGACCTTTCGCCAGCCGGTCGAGTATCTGGT
>JBGQEX010000351.1:0-3863 GCA_041496605.1 Piscinibacter sp. | reverse complement strand
CCATCAGCACCGGGTTGGCCACCGCTGCGGCGACGATGCCGAAGAAGACCGCCAGCACCACGTAGGCCATCACCTCGTGGAAGCGCGAGCTCACCGCCACCAGCGGCAGCAAGCGCGGCCACGCGAGCACCTCGTAGCGCTGGCCCAGCGTCGACTCCAGGCGTTCACGTGCCGCATCGATGTCGTCGCGGTCGGCGAGGCGTACCGCGATCGCGCTGGTGCCGCCGGGCGCGGCGAAGAACTCGCGCACCGCCTCCAGCGGCAGCACGGCCACGTAGCCGTCGACCTCGTCGATCTTGGTGCGGAACACGCCGCGCACCGCGAAACGCCCGCTGGCCACTGAACCGTCGTAGGCCTGGCCCACCAGCAGCAACTCGTCGCCAGCGCGCAGCGCGAGCGTCTGTGCGAGTTGCTCGCCGATCAGCACGCCGTTCGCGTTCGTATCGAGGGCGTGCCCGTCGACGACGGCCGAGAACAGCTTGGTGACCTGTGCTTCCTCGCGCGGCGCAACGCCAACGACGATCACGCCGCGCGACTTGTCGCCACGGCTCGCCAGCGCCCTGCCCTCGAGCCGCACGCTGGCCGCAGCCACGGCGGGGTCGGCGCGCACCGTCTGCAGCACCGGCGCCGCGTCGTCCATGGTCAGGTCGAGCGTTGGGTCGTCGTGGTAGCCCTTCAGGTGCACCTGCATGTCGCCGGCGAGGAAGCGCGTGCTGTTCTCGATCATCTGGCGGTTCATGCCGTCGATGAAGGCCCATACGAAGGTCAGCGCGGCCAGGCCGATGGCGATCGACAGCACCGTGATCGCCGAGCGGCGGTGGTTGCGCATCACGTTGCGCCCCGCGAGCCGGATAAGCATCACGCCGCTCTCCGCTCGTCGGACTCGATGCGCCCGTCGCGCATGCGGATCACGCGGCGCGCTCGCTCGACCACCATGGCGTCGTGCGTCGAGAAGACGAAGGTCACGCCCTTCTCTTCATTCAAGCGCCGCATCAGGTCCATCAACGCGGCGCCGGCTTTCGAATCGAGGTTGGCGGTCGGCTCGTCGGGCAGCACGATGATCGGCTCGGCGGCGATCGCACGTGCCACCGCGACGCGCTGCTGCTGGCCGCCCGACAGCTCGGCCGGGCGGCGGTGCTCGAGCCCTGCCAAGCCCAGTTCCTTCAGCAGCGCGAACGAACGCACGCGCCGCAGCGCGTCGGACATGCCTTGCAGCAGCATCACGAACTCGACGTTCTCCAGCGCCGACAGCACCGGGATCAGGTTGAACTCCTGGAACACGAAGCCGATTTGGCGCAAGCGCACATCCGACAGTTCGGCGCGGCTCATGCGGCCGATCTCGGTGCCCGCCACCCAGATGCGACCGGCGGAGGGCGAGTCGAGCCCACCGATCAGGTTGAGCAGCGTCGTCTTGCCCGAGCCCGACGGGCCGACCAGCACGGCGAAGTCGCCGCGTTGAATCTCGAGGTCGATGCCACCCAGCGCGTTCACCGCGACGCTGTCCTGCTGGTACACGCGTGTGATCTGCTCGAGCTTGACGATCACGTCGGCCCGCGCGTTCATGGCTTCTGCAAGTTGCGCTGCGTGAAGACAGCCTCGTCGACGGGCTGGTTGAACACCGCGTCCTTCAGCCGCACGGTCGTCACGTTGCCCGGCTTGGCCACTGGCCGCATCTCCCAGCGCGTGGGCAGCGTCCTGTCACCGAGCTTGCGCACGTCCGAGAACGTCATGACCCGCACCAGTTCGCCGCGCTCGCTGTAGAACTCTTGCTTCAGCGGAATGATGTCGCTCTTGCGCACCCAGTAGACGACGCGCCCCCACACCACCGGCGCCTCCGGCTTCGGAATCGCCTCGACCTGGTATGCGCTCTCGCCGTCGACGGCCGACACGCCCAGCACCTTGTGCGTGTAGTCGTCGAGGATGCTGCTCTCCTTGACCAGGTCGTCGTTGGTGAAGTCGGAGCCCATCCACGGTTGCAGCATCATCGACGGCGGGATCTTGATGATGCGTTCGACATTCGGCAGGTAATTCCACATCTCGCCGCCGATGCGCAGCGAGCCGATGCCCGCTTCCTTGGCCGGCGAGAGCACGCGCACGAACGAACGCTTCGGGCGGTCCATCCACACACGCAGACTCAGCGTGCGCTGCCAGCGCGGCGTCGCGATCGTCATCTCGTAGTCGCCTTGCACGGTGGTGCCCCACAACAGGCGTTCGACACGGTCGAGGATCTCGCGCCCGCTCGGCTCATCGGCCCAGGACGTCGTCGCCGCCAGCATCAGGCAGGCGCTGATGGCGATGCGTGCGAGCCCGTTCAGCATCGAAGCCCCGCTCGTCAAAGCTGCCAGCGGAAGACCCGCGGAGCCGACTCGCCGGAGCGCTCCAGCTTGAGTTCGATCGCGCTCGGCCATGGTGCCGGCACCGAGAACTCGAGCACGCCTTCACGGTGATGTCCGCCGGGGGCTGCGCCGGTCCACCCCGTCGGCTTCAGCTCGCGGCCGTCCGACGTGACGAGGGTGGCGGCCTTGACGAGATCGTCACTCAAATCACCGCTGTGCGTGTCGAGCACCACGCCAAATAGCCAGCGTGGTTCGTCGGCGACAACCGCTTTCGGCGTCACCTTGATGGTGACGCCGCGCTCGCTGGAGGATTGAGTGCTGCGTGATTCGCCGGTTTGCGACTGCGCCAACGCGGGCGCAACGCTCAACGACAGCGCGAGCGCGACAAACAGCGCGGCGGCACCTCTTGGTTGCGGATGAGAACGGTGGTGCATGAGTGCTCCTTGTGGGAATGAGAATGGACGGGCAGGCCCGACGTGATGCGCGGCTTGACAGCGGTCGAGCGCGTGCCCCGACTTCAAACACGCGGGGGATGCGCATTGCCGGCCTCGTCTTCGTTGCCAGTCGCGAGCCGCTCGCGCGCGCTGCCACCCGAGCCAGACGGAGGCTCAACGGACTTGTCGAGTTGTTCCGCATGCCAGCCATTCAGGTACAGCAGCAGCGGGCAGAAGACGAGCAGCAGGTAAAGCCACGGGCCAACCCCATGTGCGTGGTGTTCGCTGACCAACAAGAAGAGCGCCGCGCCGGCGAAGGCGACGAACACCCAGGCGGCGACTCTCGATCGGGGACTGCGCATGACGTATTCCTTTGTCCGATAAGCGTTACCGATGCCGGCATCACTTCGCGTCGACATGCGGTGAGGCCGCGTCGATCACGTATTCGATGTCCTCGGCACGATTCGGCAACTTGACCCAGATGCGGAAGCGATACGGCCCGGCCTTCGCCACCGAGAACAGCTGGCCGAAGGACGCCTGACCGTGGATAGGCATCGGCGTCAGGAACTTCGGCGGCGCGTCGGCAATCCCGATTTCGCTGAGCTGCGCACGCACCACGGCATCGTCGATGCGGCGCCCGTCGGCGGCGTTGAACAGGGCAATGACGAGGTGATGAACCTGCCCGCCGTCCTTCGGCACGACGCCATGCATGTCCTCGAGTGCGTGTTTCTCCGACACGATGGCTGCCGGCACGAGGCCCCAGTACAACACGACGCCGTCGCGCTCGGCGCGCTGTTGCGCCAGGGTGGGCTGCGACAGCAAAGGTAGCAAGGCAAGTGCGAACAGGGCCGGCAGACGCAGGATCTCGACGAGCCGGCGCAGTACCGCGAACAACGAATGAATGATGGTCATGATGGACTCCAGTACCGGCTCACCCGTCGCTTTGCGGCGCCGCGTTGAAACGCGGCAGCCAGCGCGGCGTGCGCGCGGCATAGCGCTCCCACTCGGCACCGAAGATGCGCTGCGCTTCGCGTTCCTCGTTGTGGGCGAGCCGCACGTACATCGCGCACAGGATCGGGAACATCGCCAGCGT
>JBGQEX010000350.1:0-3868 GCA_041496605.1 Piscinibacter sp. | reverse complement strand
GGCGCGCAAGGTGGCGAGCACCTGCTCCACTTCGAGCGCGTCGTGCGCCTTCACCTGCACGATGCGCCCGGTGACGCGCGATTGCGCCAGCAGTGACGTGGGCAGGGCCGCATCGAGCTTGAAGCGCATCATCGTGCTCGCGGTGCCGGCCAGCAGCGCCGACGTGCGGTCCAGCGCCACGACGCGGCCTTGCTTCAACATCGCGATGCGCCCGCACAAGGCTTCGGCTTCTTCGAGATAGTGGGTGGTCAGCAGCACCGTGTGGCCCTGCTTGTTCAGCCGCGCGATGAACTGCCACAGCGTCTGGCGCAGCTCGACATCGACCCCCGCGGTCGGCTCGTCGAGCACGATGACCGGCGGCCGGTGCACCAGCGCCTGCGCCACCAGCACCCGCCGCTTCATGCCACCCGAGAGTTGGCGCATATTGGCATCGGCCTTGTCGGCCAGGCCCAGGCTCGCGAGCAGTTCGTCGATCCAGGCGTCGTTCTCTCTTGCGTTTTGCCGCACACCGAAGTACCCGCTCTGGATGCGCAGCGCCTCGCGCACGCTGAAGAACGGGTCGAACACCAGCTCCTGCGGCACGATCCCGAGGCTGCGCCGTGCGGCGGCGTAGTCGTCGACGACGTCGTGACCCTGCACCCGCACACGCCCGCCGGACGCGCGCGTCAAGCCGGCCAAGATGCTGATCAGCGTGGTCTTGCCGGCGCCGTTGGGACCCAGCAAGCCGAAGAACTCGCCGCGCTGGATGTCGAACGTGACGCCGTCGAGTGCACAAACGGCGCCGCGTGCACCGTGATAGGTCTTGCTGACGCTCTGGAATGAAATGGCTGGCATGAGGGGCGGAATTGTAGGCAGCGTCCGCAATTGGTGCAGCGCGCCCTGGGCACCCGCCATTGGATGGCCCCGGACTTGGTGCTAGATTGCCCGCAAACGAAAGCACAGCATCAATGGCCACCCAAGCGAAGAAGCCGCGCCGCACCGCCGAGCGCATCCTCGAAGTCACGCTCGACCTGTTCAACCGCTTCGGCGAGCCCAATGTCTCCACGACGCTGATTTCGGCCGAGCTGAACATCAGCCCCGGCAACCTCTACTACCACTACCCGGCCAAGGACGAGCTGATCAACAGCCTGTTCGACCGCTACGAGCACGCGCTCAACGAGTTGCTGCAGGCGGCCGACAACGTGCGCAACGTGGAGGACGCGTGGCTGTTCTTCCACATGCTGTTCGAGCTGATCTGGCAGTACCGCTTTCTCTATCGCGACCTGAACGACCTGCTGAGCAAGAACCGCCGGCTCGAGACGCACTTCCAGTTCGTGCTGAAGAACAAGTCGCGCGCCGTGCAAAGCGTGCTCGACGGCATGACCCGCGGCAACGCGATGCGCATCGACCCGCGCGAAGCCGAACCGGTGGCCACCGCGATGGTGGTCGTGCTCACCTATTGGCTGAGCTACGAATACGTGCGCGAACCGCGCAAAGCCCTCGAGCCCGAGAGCGCCGGCGCGTCCATGCTGCGTGGTGCGTTTCACGTGCTGAGCCTGTTGATGCCCTACCTCGAACCGGCGCAGAAAGAGCATCTGCTCGGCCTGGTCGGTAGCTACGCCAAACCCTGAACGGAGACACCGCCATGGCCAGATGGATCGCCTTCCCCTACGACAGCGCCGAGTACACCTATGACGCGGCGACGCTGAAGAAGCGCTGGGTGCGCCTGCACGCCGGCGACGCCGAGCCGCTGCCGAAAGACGACAAGGTGCTGGCTGCCTGGGTGCTGTATCACGCGGGCGAGTTTCAAAAGGCCACCGAAGCAGGGTTGAAGGCCGGGGCTGCGGGCATCACGGTCGCCAACAAGGCGCAGGCCATCTACGCCAACTACCTCGAGAAGAGCGAGAAGACCAAGCTCGCGCTGTTCATGGAAGTGGTCGAGCGCGCCGAAGTGCAGGCCGCCGCCGAGCCGAAGAACGCCAACGCGCACTACCTGATGGCCTACGCGCTGGGCCGCTACAGCCAGGGCATCAGTGTGGCGAAGGCCTTGGCCCAAGGCCTGGGCAGCAAGGTCAAGAATGCACTGGAGACTGCCATCAAGTTGCAGCCCAAACACGCCGATGCGCACATCGCGCTGGGCGCCTTCCATGCCGAGGTGATCGACAAGGTGGGCTCGCTGCTCGGGCGCACGCAAGGCGCGAGCAAGGACACCGGCCTCGCGATGTACAAGACCGCGCTGGAGCTCAACCCGACCTCGGCAATCGCGATGATCGAATACGCCAACGGACTGGTGATGCTCGAAGGCGACAAGAAGATGAAGCAGGCCGAAAAGCTCTACGCCGATGCCGCAGCCTGCGTCGCGATGGACGCGATGGAGCGGCTGGATGTGGAGATGGCGAAGGCGGAGCTGGAAGACTGACGAGCTACGCCGCCTCGCCCCACGGCAGCATCAAGGTCACCCACAGCAGCTTCTCGAATTCCGGCTCAAAGCGGTCGATGATCTTCTGCGGGTCGGGGCACAGGTGCTTGTCGGTGATCAGCCCGAACTGGACGCCGCCGCCGTACGACAGGATGCTGACGCCGACGCCGACGTCGCCCGACGCCGGCACCCAGAACATCGTCTGGCGCAGCGTCGACCCGCAGAACTTCAGCAGTTTGGCCGGCCCCGGCACGTTGGTCATCACCGCGGTGGTCTTCTTCGCGAACAACCCAAGCAGCGCGTCTTGCATCGGCTTGATCAACAGCCCTGCCACCGCCAGCACAGCGAACGCCAGCAGCGGCTGGTAGCTGCCCTTGAGCTCGTTCATGCGCGCGCGCACCGCGTACACGCGCTCGATCGGGTTCTCGATGCCAATCGGCAGTGTGAGCGGCGCGAGCCCGAAGCGGTTGCCGAGTTGCCACGCGTGCTCGAGCGGGCGCAGGTTCACCGGCACCATCGCGCGGATCTCCTTGCCCGTCGGGTCGTCGCCGCGATCGTGCAGGTAGTGGCCGATCGCCCCGGCCACACACGCCAGCAGCACATCGTTGATCGAGCAGTTGAGCGCCTTGCCGATGGCCTTGACCTGGTCGAGCGGCATCGGCTCGCCCCAGGCCACGACCTTCTTGCCCACCGGCTTGCCCTTCAGCCGTGTCGGTGAGTCGTCGGGCATCAGGGCCAGCGCCGCCACGTCGCTGATGACTTGATAGCCGGTGCGCGCCATGTCCAGCGAGCCGAACAGCGGTTGCTGCGGGTTTGCAAGCACTTCGATCGACTTCGCGACACCGCCGCCGTACATGCCGATGGCCTTGATGGTCAGGTCGGTCAGCGGTTTGACCACCACATCGGACAGCCAGTCACCCTCATTGGCCGCGTCGGCGTCGCGCGCTTTGCGCTTGGGCGGATCGATGCCGCCGTCGGTGATGGACATCATCACCGAGGTCAATGCGATGCCGTCGCCGATGCAATGGTGAATGCGCGCGATCATCGCGCTGCCGCCTTCGTAGCGGTCGATCAGGTGGAACTGCCATAGCGGGTGCGCATGGTCCAGCGGCGTGCTGGCGAGCTCGCCGGCACGCGCCTGCAACGCCTCACGTTCGCTCTGAGCGCGCTTGCGCACAAGCTTCTCATGGACGACGTGGCGGTGCACATCGAAGTCCTCGTCGGGCACCCAGCTGGGGCCCATCGCGTCTTGCACCACCTTCTGGCGAAAGCGCTCGTACTTGAGCAGCTTGGACGTGACTCGCTCGCACAGCGCCTCGTAGGCGATGCCCGGCTGCATCAGCCACACGCCGACGATCATCATCAGGTTGACGTCGTTGTCCATCCGCAACCAGGCGGTGTCCACGCGCGACATGCGCTCGGTGTGGGGGTTCATATGTCGTCCTCGAGCCTGTGGTTCTTGTGCGGGCC
>JBGQEX010000349.1:0-3883 GCA_041496605.1 Piscinibacter sp. | reverse complement strand
AGGCTGCATGGGCATGGCGAATCCCTCTGATTGGATTGGATGTGACTGTTCCCGAACGAGCACGCTGAGCAGCGGCCACGCCACCGAGGTGGCGCCGGCCTGCGCTGCGGGCAACGATGGCGTAAGCGAACGCCGTACCCGTGTCGCGGGTTGGGCGCCAGCGCGCAGCCCGCCGATCGGTTCTTGTGACACATCAAGCCGGCCCGCCATTCGTGGGGCGGCGCGACACCACGACGCGCGCCGGCGATCGCGCTGTGAGCGCGGCGTTGCTGCCGAATGGCGGGCGGTTGGAGGGCGAACCGCGCGCCGCGGCGCCGGCAGTGCACGGCGCGAGATGCTGCATGCCGCGAGTCCGTGCCCGCATGCGCGCGAGTCACCCGGCGCGCGGCGGGTGACGGTCCGTGTCAGACGAGGTGAGCCGCGTTCGCTTTACTGGCGCTGTTGCTTCAAGACGCAACCCGGCAGCGGTAACAAGCGGATGCTGCGTGTTAACGGGCCTAAGCGCCAAACAGCCAGACCGCGCCGGCGACCGAACCCAGCATCAGTGCCAGGCCGGCGCTTCGCACGGCGACCGAATCGGCCGCGTGCGGTGCCTGGATGCCGGCCTTGTCGCCATGCAGCATGGGCCGAATCAAGTTGTCCTTCTTGATCACAAGGTAGGCGAGCACGGCGGCCCCATGCAAGGCCACCAGGGCGTACAGCGCCCATTGGAGCTTGACGTGGATCGAGGTGGCCAGGCTCACGGTCGTCTCGCTCGCGAAGCGGACCAGCGCCCCGTCGGTGCTGATCGAATCGGAACTGAACAGGCCGCTGACCGCCTGCGCGACGAGAACGCCGAGCAGCGCGAACACCGAGACCGCACCTGACGGGCTGTGCCCCGCGTGGCGTTCGACGGCGCTGCGCAGCTGCCTGAGGTGCGCCAGGACGACATCCGGTGCGTAGAGGAAGGAACGGAAGCGCGCGTAGCGGGGGCCGATCACGCCCCAGATCAGGCGGAAAGCCAACAGCCCGAGCGTGGACGCGCCCAGGCGCACATGCCATTCCATCCAGTTGCCGCCGACCTGGGCACTGGCCACCGCACCGACGATGCAGCCGAGCAGCGACCAATGAAACACGCGGGTCGGCAGGTCCCAGACCCGCACCCCCGCTGCGCGGCGTCGGCCGGCCGCGGTGCCCAGGGCGTCGAGGGGCGAGGCGGTGTCGTCCATCACGCCTACTGAGCCCGGTAGGCGTCGTGGCAGGCCTTGCAGGACTTGCTCGTTGCGCCGTATGCCGCCCGGATGGCGTCCCGATCGCCGGCGTGAACTGCGGCCTTGAGCTTCACCGATTCGCTTTGCAGCGCTTGGGCCAGTTGCCTGAAGCGCGGTGTCTCTTTCCAGATCTCGGGTTTGGCCTTCGTGGTGCCCCGGTCGGAGCCGGCGGGGTAGTAGTCGACGACGATGCGACCGATCAACTCCACGGCCTCGGCGCTCGTTTCGAGCGTCGATTTGTCGAACGCCAGGTCACCCTTGAGCATCGCGTTGATGCGCGTCATTTCCTGGCCCATCAAGTAGTAGCTGGACTGCCGCGCGCGGATGGCTTTCTCCGGCACCGCCTGCGCCGACGCAAATTCGGGCATGCACATGAAGCTTGCCGCGACCAACGCCACCCCTACGCCCTGCCGCATCGCGGCCCCCATTGCCGATTGCTTCACGCCAACGCTCCTACTGTCTCGAGGATTGCCAAGCAGCATGGCTGCCCCATTCCACGCCGACGCCGCGCCCAACGCGCCGCACCGGCCGTGCTCCGGATCGCCGGAGGCAAGCAGTGTATCGGCACGTTTGCGTTTGCGGTGGCCACGGTCGCGGCCCCCGACATCAAGCCGCGAGTTCTGTTGGCGTGACGATGCGGGGATGGAACTGCGAGCAAGTTGCGGGCCCAACGAACACGGAAGGCTCGACGTGTTGCGCGGGTGTTACTCAGCGGCGTGGGCGGCGAAGCCCAACCGCGACGTGCCGCATCGCGCTGCGAGCGTCGGGTCAACCGATGACGGAAATGGTCGAACTAGCGCGGCGCGTGTCGCGTGGCAATGAAGTCGAACGGCTGAATTTGCAAGGGCTTGTAAACGCCCGACATTGCGCGCGCCTTAAGACTGTAACCTTCGCGCGAAGACCGCATGGAGCCACGACGCATGCGACTTGACGTTGGGCGGCGGCCTCGGGCTCGAATCCGAAGCCGCCGGAATCAGACCGAGACCGTGGGCGGACCACCCGGCTCCGCCCGGAGGACACACGTGAAACGAAGAGACCTGATATTGGGAGGGTCCGCGCTGTTCGCGGCTGGCTGGAGTGCGCCGGCGCGCGCGGATTCGCCGCTCGTCAAGTTCGGCCAGTCGGCCTCGCTGAGCGGCGGACAGGCAGCCTACGGCACGGACGTTCGCGATGGTGTCCTGGCCGCGTTCGCTGCCGCCAACAAGGCCGACGGCAAGGGGCCGCGTTTCGAACTCGTCACGCTGGACGACGGCGGCGACAAGGAGCGCTGCAAGGCGAACGTCAAGAAGTTGATCGACTCGGGCGTGACGGCGCTGGTGGGCCTGACCAGCGGCGCGGCCGCCGAGGCCAGTCTGTCGGTCATCGAAGAACACAAGATCGTCATGCTGGGCACGGCCAGCGGCAACATGGGCATCCGCAGCGACAAGCTGACGATGGCCTACCACGTGCGCTCCGGCTACGACGACGAATACCGGCGCATGGTCACCTATGTGAAGGAATTCAACATGCAGCGGGTCGGCTACGTGTACCTGAAGGACACGTCGCCGGCAAACCAGGCCGCGATGACCGCGGCACTGGACGCGGTCGGGATCAAGCTCACCGTCTCGGTGCCGCTGGACCGCAACCAGAAGAGTTTCGACGACGAGGTGCGCAAGCTGCTCGACAGCAAGCTCGACTGCGTGCTGTTCACGACCAACTCGCACCCGATCTTGGCCATCGTGGCGGGCATGTCGGCGGCCAAGTACTCGGGCTTCTACTTCTCGTCGTCGTTTGCCGGCCAGGCCCTGATCAACGACATGGCGGGCAAGGGCCAGAGCATCATCGTGAGCCAGGTGGTGCCGCGGCCCAACGCTGTGGCCTTCGCTGTCGTCAAGCGCTACCAGGATGATCTCGCTGCGCTCGGCAGCGGTGCAAAAGTCGGCTTCACCAGCCTCGAGGGCTATATCGCCGGCCGCGTCGCGGTCGAAGCGACCCGGCTCGCCCTGAAAGGCGGCGGCGTCAGCCGCGCGCGCTTCAGGGATGTGCTGTCGGATCTCAACGTCGATCTCGGCGGCTACCGGGTGCGGTTCACGCCGCCCAGCCCGCAAGGCTCGCACTTCGTCGACGTCGTCGCGATCGACCGCAACGGCCGAGTCATCGGCTGAGCCCACACCCGGCACCGCTTCTCGTCCGAGCCGGGCCGGGTCCTGAGGTGTCTTGATAAGAAAACGCAACGTAGCAGGCAAGCTTGCCTGCGCTCCGCCGAAAACACCACAACCACCCACGGAGGGTCCATACCATGAAGTTCAGCAAGTTCGTTCAACTCATTGCCTTGGCCTGGTGTGCCGCCGCGGTGCTGCCATCCTTGTCGGCCACGACGCCGCACAACGACGATGCGCGCGAGCGGGTGGAGAAGGCCGCTGCGCAGATCGCCGCCGAGATGGCACGCCTGTGCCCGGCCGCCGAGCCCGGCGACCAAGCCGCGTTCGACGCCTGCCGCGCCGGGCTGTACCGCGAATCGCAGTTCAAGCGCAGCCTGGTTGACTTTGTGCTCTGGGGGCGCCAGCGCGACCCGAAGGTGGCGCTGAAGGACGCCAAGGTCACGCAGTTCGCGCCCGACGTGCTGGCCGGCATGTATGTGCCGCTGTTCATGT
>JBGQEX010000348.1:0-3887 GCA_041496605.1 Piscinibacter sp. | reverse complement strand
CATCGTCTTCGCGTCCGCCAAGGTCACGAACTCGACGTACTTCGCGTTGCCAGTCGGCTCGACCCGCTTGACCAGCTCCGCGAGTGAATAGCCGATCCACGGGATCACCATCGACCAGCCTTCGACGCAGCGCAGCCGATAAACGCGCTCTTCCAGCGGGGCGAGCTTGTGCAACTCGTCGATGTCGTAGACCTTGGGCCGCTTCACTTCGCCTTCGACGGCTACGGTCCAGGGGCGCGTCTTCAGCGTGTGGGCGTTGCGGCCCGGATCGGACTTGTCGGTGCCGAACTCGTAGAAGTTGTTGTAGCTCGTCGCGTCGCCGTAGGGCGTGAGCTTTTCCATCGTCATGCTGCCCGATACCGCGCTGCGCGCGCTGGGCAGCGCCGCCAGTTTGGCCGGCCGCACAGTCTGGGCCAGCGCATCACGGCCGGCCCAGGCAGCCAAGGCCGTGCCGACACCGCCGGCGGCGACCAGCTTGAGCAGATCGCGCCGGCCTTCGTAGACCTGGCGCGGCGTGATGTCGGACGCGACGCGGTGGTCGAAGCCGCGGTCCCGGCGGTAATGCATGCGAACTCCTTGGCGCGCCGTCGGTGCGCTGTTGACCGGTTAGTCCGGCTTCGAGCGCCGACCTTACACGCGGTTCCGTGCCGCAGCCCGGGTCACTTGAGCCCGCCGAAGTTGGTGTCGTCGATCACCGCGCTGAACTCGCTGTCGGAAAACAGCCGCAGCGAGTTCTTGCCCACGCGTTCGCGGAAGCTCTTGCGGGCGAACAGCTTGGCCTGCGCTTCGCCCGGCAGATCGGTGATGTTGAGGATGTTCTTGACGATCAGCGTGTCGATCACGTCCTCGATCACGCGCACGAAGTCGGCATCGAGACGACTGAACTGGCTCGGGCCCGGGGCGCTCAAGCCCAGAAAGGCGGCGATCTCCGCATGGCCATCGGGCAGGAACTCCATGCCTTGCTCGCCGCGGCGGTGCAGGCTTTCGATCTGGCCGTCGGGGCCGCGGCGGATGTAGGGCATGGCGCTGAGCTGAGTGGGCCTGTTGCCACTATAGCCCCGCTGATGTCGGGCGGTGTCACAGCCCGTTGCGACAGCACAGGTCCGGCGTGAACATGTTCCTGCCCTGGACGGCGCAGGGCATTCGTGGCCGGGCAGGTTCTCAGCGCAGCCCGGCGATGTAGTCCGCCACGGCCTTGATTTCGTTGTCGTTCATCTTCGCGGCCACATCCGTCATCTGCGTGCTGTTCTTGCGGGTGCGGGCGCGGAAGGCGATCAGCTGAGCCTCGGTGTAGTCGGAGTGTTGGCCGGCCAGCCGCGGGAACAGCGCCGGGTTGCCCGCGCCGGTGGGGTTGTGACAGCCGGCACACGCCGGAACGCTGCGGTCGGCAATGCCGCCGCGGTAGATCTTCTCGCCCAGCGATACCAGGTCCTTGTGCTTCGCGAAGCCGGGCTTGGCCTGCTTGCTGGCGTAGAACGCGGCCACGTTCTTGATGTCGGTGGCGCTCAGCGTCGACGCCATGCCCTTCATGATGGGATTGTCGCGCTTGCCGTCCTGGAACTCGGTCAGCTGCTTGACCAGGTATTCCGCATGCTGTCCCTGCAGAATCGGGTTGGCCGGGACGCCGCGCGAACCGTCGTTGGTGTGGCACGCCGCGCAGACTTCGGTCGACTTGGCCTGACCCTTCGCCAGATCGGGCTTGGCCGTCGGAGGCGCTTCATTGGCCGTGGCCGTGATGGCGGACGCGGCAAGCAGGAGGCAGGGCAGCAGCGAGGCAGCAGACTTCATGACGGGTGCGGGTTTCTTGTGCAAAACCCGGCGATTTTACAATGATGGCTTTGGGCGCCCCCATGACCGAGCAAAACAAGTCCGCAAGCGCCTCCACTCCGCTGCCCACCGACGCGAAGCTGGCGCTGGCCTGGACGCACACGGCGCGCTTCCTCACCACCGCAAGCCAGCTCGACCAGCTGCCGGCCACCGAGCTGCCGGAGATCGCGTTCGTCGGCCGCTCCAACGCCGGCAAGTCGACCGCGATCAACATGCTGACGCAGCAGAAGCGCCTCGCGTTCGCGTCGAAAACCCCCGGCCGCACCCAGCACATCAACCTGTTCGAACTGGGCCCGAAGCTCGCGCCCGACACGCTGTTCGCCGACCTGCCCGGCTATGGTTACGCGGCGGTGGCGCGTGGCGCCAAGCTGCGCTGGCAACAGGTGATGGCTGACTACCTGCAGCTGCGGCGCAGCCTGAGCGGCGTGGTGCTGATGATCGATTCGCGCCTGGGCTTCACCGAGCTCGACCGACAGTTGCTTGACTTCGTGTCGCCGCGCGTGGGCAATGGCTCGGTCAAGCTGCTGGTGCTGCTGACCAAGGCCGACAAGCTCAATCGCCGCGAATCCAACGAGGCGCTTGCGGCGGCGCAGGCGGCGCTCGGCGACATGACCACCGACGAGGCCGATGTGGGCGTGACGCTGTTCTCGGCGCTGAGCAAGACCGGCGTCGGTGACGCGGCGCTCGTGCTGCACGGTTGGACACACTGAATGTCGAGCATGAACGAAACGTTCTCCATCGAACTGTCGAGCGGCATACGCCTGTCGTGCCGTGCTGCAGGGCCGGCCACCGCGCCGGTGCTGCTGTTCCTGCACGGGTTCCCCGAAGCGGCATTCGTCTGGGACGAACTGCTAGAGCACTTCGCCTCGCGCTACCGCTGCATCGCGCCGAACCTGCGCGGCTACGAGCGGTCGTCGGCACCGCCCGAGGTCGAGGCCTACCGCGCTCGCCACGTCGTGGCCGACATCGTGGCCTTGATCGACAAGCTGGGCGCGCCGGTCGAGGCGCTGGTGGCTCACGACTGGGGCGGCGGGATCGCGTGGAACCTGGCGGTGCAGCACCCGCACCTCTTGAAGCGGCTGGTCATCATCAACTCACCGCACCCCGCGACCTTTCTGCGTGAACTGCAGACCAGCCCGGCGCAGCAGGCGACCAGCGCCTACATGAACTTCCTGTGCCGGCCCGACGCCGAGCAACTGCTGGCGGAAGACGACTTCGCACGGCTGTGGCCGTTCTTCATCCCCCACGGCGCGACCGGCGCCGATTGGCTGACCGACGCGGTCAAGGACCAGTACCGTTCGGTGTGGCGCCAGGGCCTGAGCGGCGCGCTGAACTACTACCGCGCATCGCCGCTGCGTCCGCCGACTGCCGAGGACGCGTCGGTGATGAAACTGCAGTTCGCCCCCGAGTTCGTGACGGTGCGCGTGCCCACATTGGTGATCTGGGCCGAGGCCGACACGGCCTTGCCCCCCACGCTGCTCGACGGGCTGGAGGCGTTTGTTCCGACCATGAAGCTGGTGCGCATCCCCGGGGCCACGCACTGGGTGATTCACGAGCAGCCGGCGCGCATCGCGCGCGAGATCGACGCCGTGCTGGGCGAGGCTCACACCACGACGTAGTGGCCTTCGAGCAGCGGCGCTGCCGAGCGCAGGTGTTCGCGCAGATGGGGGAACAGCTCCGACGCCGATTCGCCGGCATAGATCTGCCGGGTGCGCAGCGCGGGCAGGTAGCCGACGTTGACGAGACAGGCGGCCGCGCCGCTGCAGTATTCCATCAGCTCGGGGCCCAGCAGGTGGACTGCCCAGCCCTCGGATGACTCCACACCGCCATCGCTGACTCGAATCAGTTCGCTGTCTGTCATGACAACACCCCGCTTTACTGCTTGTCATCGCATTGCTGCGACGTGAGCCCAGTCTAAGCCGAACTTTGGCGACCGCTCAATCGTAAGTCCGCGCCCCGTTTGAACTTTGCGTTCGCAGGGTACGCGGCTACTGGGTACAAGCGGGATTCAAGCCGAGCAGTTCGAAGGCCTTGGCCTGAAGCGGGGTGGGCCGCGTGGT
>JBGQEX010000347.1:0-3897 GCA_041496605.1 Piscinibacter sp. | reverse complement strand
GCCGAGGCCGATGTGCAGGATGGTGTTGTCGGTACTGCCACTCATGTTTGCCCCCACGGCGCGTGCCGCGCCTGCCCCCCGAGGGGGAGCTCGCATGCCTTGAGACGGCTCGGCGTCATGCTCATTCCAACCTCACTGCGCGCGCGCCGCCACGGTGTGCCCCTGGCGGTCGAACAAATGGAACGAGGCCGGAGCGATGTCCAGCCCCACCGGGTCGCCCGGGCGCAGCGCGGTGCGCTCGGCCTGGCGCGCGATGAGCTGCACGCCGCTGGCTGGCCCGTTGCCGCCGACCTTGGCGTAGATCAGTGTGTCGGCACCGAGCGACTCGACCAGCTCGACATGGCCGGCGAGCTTGCCGGTGCCGGCGGGCTTGACGATCACGTTCTCAGGCCGCACGCCGATGAAACCGTCGGGCGCGTTGGCAGCGCCCACCACGTCGCGCAGCGCCGGCAACTTGGCGGTGTCGACCACGTTCATCTGCGGCGTGCCGATGAACTGCGCGACGAACTGGTTCGCCGGCTGGTCGTACAGCGTGAGCGGCGAGCCGACCTGCTCGATCGCGCCGTCGCGCAGCACGACCACGCGGTCGGCCAGCGTCATCGCCTCGACCTGATCGTGCGTCACGTAGATCGTCGTCGCGCCGAGGTCGCGGTGCAGCTTGGCGATCTCCACGCGGGTCTGGCCGCGCAGCGCCGCATCGAGGTTGGACAGCGGCTCGTCGAACAGGAAGACCTTGGGCGCGCGCACGATCGCGCGGCCGATCGCCACACGCTGGCGCTGGCCGCCCGACAGTTCCTTGGGCGTGCGTTGCAGGTACTGCGTCAGGTTCAGGATCTCGGCGGCGCGCTGCACCTTCTCGTTGATCACCGCCTTGTCGACGTTGGCCAGGCGCAGCGCAAACGACATGTTGTCGGCGACGCTCATGTGCGGATACAGCGCGTAACTCTGGAACACCATCGCCAGGTCGCGCTTGGACGACGGCAGCTTGGTGATGTCGCGCCCGTCCAGTTCGACGCTGCCGCCGTCGATCTCGGTCAGCCCGGCGATCATGCGCAACAGCGTCGATTTGCCGCAGCCGGACGGGCCGACGAAGACGACGAACTCGCCCTTGTCGATCGACAGGTCGACGCCCTTGATCGCGCGCAGCGCGCCGAAGAACTTCTCGACACCCTTGAGTTGGAGGTATGGCATGAGGAAAAAGCTCCTTACTTGACGGCGCCGAAGGTCAGCCCCTGGACGAGTTGCTTCTGGCTGAACCAGCCGACCACGACGATGGGCGCGATCGCCATCAGCGACGCGGCCGACAACTTGGCCCAGAACAGCCCTTCCGGGCTCGAATACGAGGCAATCAGTACGGCCAGCGTGCCGGCCTTGGCTGAACTGAGGTTCAGCGACCAGAACGCCTCGTTCCATGACAGCACCAGGCACAGCAGCCCGGTGGACGCGAGCGTGCCGGTGGCCAGCGGGCGGATCACATGCACGAACTCGCCCCAGACGTTGGCGCCGTCCATGCGTGCCGCCTCGAGGATGTCGGGCGGGATGTCCTTGAAGCCGGAATACAGCATCCACACCATGATCGGCAGGTTCGACAGCGTGAAGATGACGATCAATGCGGTCAGCGAGTCCAGCAGGCCGGCGGTCTGCGCCATCACGTACACCGGCACGAGCGCGCCGACCGCGGGCATCATCTTGGTCGACAGCATCCACATCAGGATGTCGCGTGTGCGCTTGGTGCGAAAGAAGGCCATCGAATACGCCGACGGCGCGGCGATCGCCAAGCCCAGGATGGTCGAGACGAAGCTGGTGATCACCGAGTTCCTCGCGTACAGCAGGTAGTCGCTGCGCAGGTTGACTTCGGCAAAGCTTTCCAGCGTCGGCGTGAAGAACAGCTGCGGCGGCACGGCGATCGCCTGCAGCTCGGTCTTGAAGGAGGTCAACACCAGCCAAATCAGCGGGAAGACCACCAGCAGCGTGATCAGCCACGCGGCCACGGTGCGCACGATCAATGCAAAGTGTTTCATGGGGTCAATCCAGGTTCTTGCCGATCATGCGGATCAGGAACACCGCGGCGATGTTGGCCAGCACCACCGCGAACAGCGCTCCGGCCGAAGCCACGCCGACGTCGAAGTTCATCAGCGCCTGCTTGAAGATCAGGAAGGCGATGTTGGTGCTTTCGTTGCCGGGGCCGCCGCCGGTGGTGGTGAAGATCTCGGCGAATATGCTCATCAGGAAGATCATCTCGATCATGATCACCACCGCGATCGGCCGGCCCAGATGCGGCAGCGTGAGGAACCAGAACTTCTGGAACGCGTTGGCACCGTCCATGCCGGCGGCCTCCATCTGGTCACGGTCCAGCGACTGCAGCGAGGTGATGAAGATCAGGCAGGCGAACGGCAACCACTGCCAGGCGACCATCAAGATCACCGAAAACAGCGGGTGGTCGGTGAGCCAATCGACCGGAGTCGAGCCGAAGAAGATCCAGACCTGCGCGAGCACGCCGTAGATCGGGTTCATCATCATGTGCTTCCACAGCAGCGCGTTGGCCGTGGGCATCACGAAGAACGGCGAGATCAGCAGCACGCGCACGATTCCGCGGCCCGGAAAAGCCTCGTTGACGAGCAGCGCCAAGCCCACGCCGAACACGACGGTGATCGCGATCACCGCGCCCAGCAGCAGCAGCGTGTTGTAGATCGACGGACCGAAGTCGGGGTCGGTGATGAAGTACGCGAAGTTGCCCCAGCCGAGAAAGGTTTTCTCGCCCGGCTGCATCAGGTTGTAGTGCACGCTCGAGAAGTACAGCGTCATCGCCAGCGGCACGATCATCCACAGGAAGAGCGTGACGATGGCCGGCGCCATCAGCGCACGGGGCAGGAGTCTGTTCATGGTGGTGGTCCAGTCATCCCGGCAAACGCGTCCGTCATCCCGGCGAAGGCCGGGATCCACTGGCTGATGGATCGCGAGTGCTCACCGCGCGAGTGGATACCGGCGTTCGCCGGTATGACGGGCCGTGTTGGGACTACTTGTAGTAGCCGCCCTTTTTCATCTCGCGCTCGGCCGCGGTCTGCGCTGTCTTCAGCGCCTGGTCGACGGTGACCTTGCCCGACAAGGCCGCGCTCATCTGCTGGCCCACCGCGATGCCGATCGCCTGGAACTCGGGGATGGCGGCGAACTGAACACCGACGTACGGGCTCTTGGGCAGCGTGCTGTCGTTCGGGTTGGCGCTGTCGATCGCCTTCTTCTCGGCCTCAGCGAACTTCGCGGCCTTCAGGAACTCGGGGTTCGCGTAGGTCGATTTGCGCGTGCCGGTAGGCACCGCGGCCCAGCCCTTCTCCTTGCCCACCAGGTTGATGTACTCCTTCGACGTGGCCCAGGTGATGAACTTCTGCGCCGCGTCGGTGTTCTTGGTGCCGGCCGGAATCGCCAGCGCCCAGGCCCACAGCCAGTTCGCGCCCTTGGTCGTCGCGCTGTACGGCCCCTGCGCGAAGGCCACCTTGTCGGCCACCTTGCTCTGCTTGGGGTCGGTGATGAACGAGGCGGCGATCGTCGCGTCGATCCACATGCCGCACTTGCCTTCGTTGTACAGCGCCAGGATCTCGTTGAAGCTGTTCGCGCTCGATCCGGGCGGGCCGTACTTCTTCAGCAGGTCGACGTAGAAGGTGATCGCGTCGTGCCAGGGCTTACTGTCGAGCTGCGGCTTCCAGCTCATGTCGAACCACTGGCCGCCGAAGCTGTTGACCATGGTGGTGATGAAGGCCATGTTGTCGCCCCAGCCCGGCTTGCCTCGCAGGCAGATGCCGTAGACGCCAGCCTTCGGGTCATGGATCTTGGCCGCCGCGTCGCGCACCTGTTCCCAGGTCGGGCGCTCGGCGAAGGTGATGCCGGCCTTGTCGGTCAGGT
>JBGQEX010000346.1:0-3913 GCA_041496605.1 Piscinibacter sp. | reverse complement strand
TCTCAATGGCAAGTTCGTCTGGTTTGAGCACCGCTCGAACGACATCCCGAAGGCGCGCAAGTTCTACGAGCCGCTGTTCAACTGGCACACCGAGGCGATGCCCATGGGCGGCCAGCGCTATCACATGATCCTCAATGCCAATGTCGGCATCGGCGGATACCGCACGACGCAGCCCGCAGAGCGCAGCCAATGGCTGACCTACCTGTCGGTGGACGATGTCGACACCGCCTACCGCAGCGCGCTGGCGGCGGGTGCCACTTCGCTCGCGCCGCCGCGCGACCACGACACGGTGGGCCGCGGCGCCGTCGTCGCCGACCCGAGCGGCGCCGAGTTCGCGCTGTGGAAGAGCGGCCAGGGCGACCGCCCCGATGCGGCGCGCACCCCAAGCGGCGACTGGTGCTGGAACGAACTCTGGACGCCCGACGAGACCCGGGCGCTGGCGTTCTACCAGCGGGTGTTCGGCTTCACGCAAGACAGCATGGACATGGGCCCGCAAGGCACCTACTACCTGCTGAAGAAGGACGGCGTGTCGCGCGCCGGGCTGATGCGCTCGACCAAGCCGGCTGCGCCGCCGATGTGGCTGCCGTATGTCGAGGTCGACGACTGCGATGCCAGCGCCGACAAGGCGCGCTCGCTGGGCGGCCAGGTCGTGACCGGTCCGACGGACATCCCCAACGTCGGCCGCTTCGCCATCCTGATCGACCCGCTGGGCGCGGCGCTGGGCTTCATTCACAGCGCAGCACGCGCAACGTAAGCCCGACCTACCGGGCAGACCGCGGCGGCCGGGCTCCGCCGCGGTTCGGTAGCATGCGCCTCCATGTGGCATGCCCTTTCCGCGTTCAGCGCCGACACCCCCGATCACTCGTTCTGGTATCTGTTCACCCGCCTCGGCGAAGCGCAGATCCTGCTGCCCGCTGCGTTGGGCTTCTCATGGTGGTTGGCGCGCCGCGCCGAAGCCCGGCCGCTGGTGCAGTGGTGGCTGTCGCTGCTCGCGCTGGCCATCCTCATCACCACCGCGACCAAGGTCGCGTTCATCGGTTGGGGCATCGGCAACGCAGCGCTCGACTTCACCGGCGTGTCGGGACACGCGATGTTCGCGGCTGCGGTCTACCCGCTGCTGGCCGCGGCGCTCGCCGCATCGAGCACGCCGCCCTGGCGACGGCTCGCGCTGGCCGGCGGCGTCGCGCTGGCCTTGCTGATCGGCGTGTCGCGTTTGATCGTGCACTCGCACTCGGTGTCCGAAGTGTTGGCCGGCCTGGCACTCGGCGGAACGACAAGCGCCGTGGCGCTCGCTCTCGCGCACGCGCCGCACACGCGCGTCCCGCTGTTGCTGCCGATCGGGCTGGCGCTGTGGCTCAGCGTGACACCGGCCAGTGCGCCGTCATCACCCACGCACGGCCTGGTCACGCGGCTGGCGCTCGCCTTGTCAGGCCACAGCCAGCCGCACACGCGCAGCCAGATGCACCGGGCCTACCGTTTGAAGCAGCAACAGCAAGCCAGCGCCGACGCCGCAGCCACGACACGCTGAACCAGAAGTTGGTGAAGCGCCGCGTCAAGCCGTGTCGGCCTTTGCTGCTGCGCACTATGTCACGTCGACTGCGAATGAGTCGCAAACTGGTGCGCCGAACGCCTGCAATTCCATTTATCGCCGCGCCGCCCGGCCGATAGTCTTTGCACCATGCAGTTGGAAGGGAAAAGCATCATGCAAAGCACACCGCCGCAAGCGCTGCGGGCCGCCCATCACCGCGTGCCGGTGCGTGGCGACGGCATCGAATGGGAAGAGCTGCCTTCATTGGCCGACTCGCTGGCACAGCGTCTGGTGCACCACGACCCGCGCCAGCGTATCGCCGCCGGCAGCACCGTGGCAGAGTTCGAACTGCGCTTCGGATCGTCGTGGGACAACACGCTGCCGGCTGTCCTCGACCCCGCTCCGCAGCCCGAGCCCTTCCGCGAGGCACTGCGCGGGCTGGTGATGCGCGAGGTGCGCGAGCCCGAGGTGTTCAAGCATTTCTTCGGCACGCCGGCGCGCTACTAACCTTGTGGCGGGCCGATGGCTCGCCGCCGCCCAGGTGTGCACGCTCAGCCGACGAGGCGCCCGTCGCGAGCGACCGCAATCAGATCGACGTATTGCGACCCTTGTGTGCTTCCCGCCGCAAAGTCGACCCGGTATCCGCCGAGGTCGGTGCGCAGCGCGGCCAGCGACTCCCTCATGCGGCTGCGGCTGAGATGTTCCCCGCCGGCTTTCAGGGCCGTGCGTGCCGCCTCCACCGCAATGCGGCCGGCGATGTAACCCTCGAGCGTGGTGATGCCCAGCTTGACCTCGGGTCCGACCGCGGCCAGGTCCTGGCGGCAGCGGCTGACCACATTGAGCCCCGCCGAACTGGGGCGCGGCACCACCATGCTCATGACGCAGCTCTGCCTCTTGGCCGTGAGCATGTCGATCAGGTCCTGTCCGGCAAACGACGACGCGTAGAAGAGCCCCGGGTACTTCGCCGCGCTCATCAAGTCGATGATCGACGCAATCGGCGCCGCGTTGGTGGCGAACAGCACGCAGTCGAGCTTGGCGGCCAGCAGTTTGGCGGCGACGTCGGCAAACGAAGCGGCATTGCGGTCCACCGCGATGATTTCGATCGGTGCGATCGACAGGGTGCTGAGCGCCTGCGTCATCGCGGCGAGGTTGGCTTTCGATGTGTCCTGCAGCAGCACCACGCCGATGCGGCGCATGCCGAAGTCCTTGATGTACGCCGTCATGCGCTTGTATTCGAGGTCGTAGCCGGCGCGCACGTGGTAGGCGGTGTTGGAACTGCCGACACGAATGCCCATGTTGCCGCTGGCCGTGCCGAGCAGCGCGATCTGGCTGCTCGTGACGACCGGCATGCAGGCCTCGGCACCGGCGCCGCTGGTCAGGCCGATGATCGCGGACACGCCGCCATCGATGAGCGCGGAGACGTTCTGCGCGCAGCGCGATTTCACGCCGCCATCGTCGACCGTGACCAGTTCGAAGCGCGGGCCCCGGCCGCCGTCGGCGGTGTTGGCCGCGCTGAAGGCGGCGACGATGCCGTCGCGCACGTCGCGGCCGTAGCTGGCCTGCCCCCCGGTGAGCGAGGCCGACTGGCCAAATTTGATGACGTTGCCCGGCGACGCAGCATTCGCGCCCAAACCCGTCATCACGCCGCCGGCCAGCAAGACGGGGCCCGCCAATACCAAGTCTCTGCGTTTCATGGGTGTGCTCCTCGGACCGATGGGTGGGGTCGAGGCAGCAGCCCGAACTGCGTTGCGCGCGAGTCCGCTCCCACCTCATCAGCCGGTTTTCGGCGGGCCAGCGTGCCGCTTGCTCGTTTCGTACGAATGCACACGGTTTCGTGGGCCCGTGCCGTTCAAAGCACTCGCAGGTGACGCGATTGGTCACCGCGATCGCGACTTTGTCCGCAAGTCGGCATCGCCCGAACTCCTTACGCGTTGACACCGCTGCAGCGCGATCGACACACTCTGTTTGCCACCACTCGATGGGACCGCCATGAAGTCACTTGCCGGCCGTTTCGCCAAGCTCGCTGCGGTTGTCTGTCTGGGCGCGGCCTCACTCGGCGCCGGCGCGTTGGAGTTGCGTGGCTTTCGAGGAATTGCCTGGGGAGACGGTGCCGACACGCTGGGCAGCGCCGCACTCGCCCACGCGGACGGCGATGTGGCCTGCTTCAAGCGCGAGCACGAGAACATGCTGTTCGGCGACAGCCCGCTCAACGACGTGCGCTACTGCTTTCATCAGGACCACTTGTTCATGGTGACCCTTGAGTCAGCGGTCAGCCTGAAGGCAGTGATCTCGGAGTTTCCACGCGCCTATGGGCCGCCCGTGGCACGCCTGCCCCATGCCGCGTCATGGGGCAGCGCCGCCTCGAGCGCACGCGCCGAGCTCGTG
>JBGQEX010000345.1:0-3927 GCA_041496605.1 Piscinibacter sp. | reverse complement strand
GGCCTGTTCGGCGTGCCGCTCGGCTTCGCGGTGATCTTCATCGTGAGCCTGCTGACTGCGCCGCCGCGCAAGGACACGCAGGAACTGGTGGAGCACGTGCGCTACCCCGACCTGAGGCTCGGTACCGCCTGAAGCTCGTGCCGGCCGATACATCGGTCTGCAAGGCCCCGCTCGCGAGAGCGGGGCCTTTTTGTTTGATGTGGTTCACAATCGACCGAGCCGGGCGCCGATGGGCACGAGACGCACCGGCATTCGACCGGAGGCGCTCATGTCGTCGACGTGGTTTCGGGTTCGCGCGCTGCTCGCGCTGCTGGCACTCGCGCTGGCTTCGATCGGTGCCGCACGGGCCGCGACGGCGATCGTGCTCACGGTGCAGGACGCCATCGGCCCGGCCAGCGCTGCTTACGTCGTGCGCGGCATCGCCAATGCGCAGCAGCGTGGCGCGACGCTGGTGGTGATCGAACTCGACACGCCGGGCGGGCTCGACACCTCAATGCGCCAGATCATCCAGGCCATCCTGCGTTCGCCGGTGCCGGTGGCCGTCTACGTGACGCCGCAGGGCGCGCGGGCGGCCAGCGCCGGGACCTACATCCTCTACGCCGCCCACATCGCCGCGATGGCGCCGGCCACCACGCTGGGCGCGGCCACGCCGGTGGCGATCGGCCTGCCGGGCAGCGAAGAGAAGCCCGCAGGCCCCAAGGGTGCGGCCAGCCCGGCCAGCGCCGCGCCGCCGGCCGACGCGATGGCCGCCAAGGCGGTGCACGACGCGGCTGCGTTCATCCGCGGCCTGGCGCAGCAGCGGGGGCGCAACGCCAACTGGGCCGAGCGCGCGGTGCGCGAGGCGGTCAGCCTGACCGCCAGCGAGGCGCTGCGCGACAAGGTGGTCGACGTGGTGGCCAACGACGTGCCCGATCTGTTGGCGCAGATCGACGGCCGCACGGTGCAGGTGGCGGGCTCGAACGTGACGCTGCACACCCGCGGCCTCGCCGTGCAGGCGCAGCCGCCCGACTGGCGCGACCGGCTGCTGTCGGCCATCACGCACCCGAGCGTCGCGCTGATGCTGATGATGATCGGCATCTACGGACTGATCTTCGAGTTCTCTACCCCCGGCTTCGGCGTGGCCGGCGTGACCGGCGCGATCTGCTTGCTGCTGGCACTGTTCGGGTTGCAGATGCTGCCGGTCAACTACGTCGGTCTCGCGCTGATCCTGCTCGGCATGGCCTTGCTGGTCGCCGAGGTGCACCTGTCGGCCTTCGGCGTGCTGGGGGTGGGCGGCATCATCGCCTTCATTGCCGGAGCGGTGCTGCTGTTCGACCGCGACGTGCCGGGTTTCGGCGTGCCGCTGCCCTTGATCTTCGGCCTGGCGGCGAGTTCCGCCGCCGTCGTGCTGCTGGGCGCCAGCATGGCGCTGCGCGCGCGCCGGCGCCCGGTGGTCAGCGGGCGCGAACAGCTGGTCGGGGCGCAGGGCGAGGTGGACAGCGTCGACGCCGGCGCCACCTGGGCCATGGTGCACGGCGAGCGCTGGAAGGTGGCCAGCGCAGATCCGCTCGAGCCGGGGCAACGCGTCACGGTGCTCGGCTCGCACGGTCTGGTGCTTGATGTGCAGGCGACAACAGAAACAAGGAAAGGACCGTCATCATGATGCTCGACTTCCTCAACGTCGGCATGGGCACCGTGCTGCTGCTGTTGCTGTTGCTGGCGTTCAGCGCTCTGCGCATCCTGCGCGAATACGAACGTGGCGTGGTGTTCCAGCTCGGGCGCTTCTGGAAGGTCAAGGGGCCGGGGCTGGTGCTCGTGATCCCCGGCGTGCAGCAGATGGTGCGCGTGGACCTGCGCGTGGTCACGCTCGACGTGCCGCCGCAGGACGTGATCTCGCGCGACAACGTGTCGGTCAAGGTCAACGCGGTCGTGTTCTTTCGCGTCGTCGACCCGCAGCGCGCCATCATCCAGGTCGAGAACTACCTGATGGCCACCAGCCAGCTGGCGCAGACCACGCTGCGCGTCGTGCTCGGCAAACACGAGCTCGACGAGATGCTGGCCGAGCGCGAGCGGCTGAACCTCGACGTGCAGCGCATCCTCGACGCGCAGACCGACGGCTGGGGCATCAAGGTCACCAACGTCGAGATCAAGCAGATCGACCTCACCGAATCGATGATCCGCGCCATCGCCCGCCAGGCCGAGGCCGAACGCGAGCGCCGCGCCAAGGTGATCCATGCCGACGGCGAGAAGCAGGCGGCGGTGGCCTTGCTCGAAGCTGCACGCATGCTCGCGCAGCAGCCCGAGGCGATGCAGCTGCGCTACCTGCAGACGATGACGCAGGTGGCCGGCGACCGCGCATCGACCATCGTGTTCCCGCTGCCGATGGACCTGCTCGGGGCGATGCTCGCGAGGACGAAGGCGACGCCTGAGCAAGATCAAGGTGGCGGGGCAACGCCTGCCTAAGATGGCTCGCCGACCATTCTTCGCGCGAATCATCGAAAGGGAAAACATGAGCACCCGGAGCTACTGCGCCATCACGTTGCTGTTTGTCAGCGCCGCTCTCGCAGGCTGCGCCACCAGCCGCAGCGAGATCAAGCTTGCGAGTCCGGCTGCAGCACCCACGCCAGCGGCGACCGCGACAGGGCGCACCGTGGTCATCCGCACCGTCAAGGACGAGCGTGTCTTCGAGCAGGCCCCCACCGTCGCGAGCACCCCCTCGCTCGGATTCGAAGGTGCGCTGCAGGCATCCGACGCTGTGAAGGCGCGGGCGGTGGCCCGCAAACGCGGCGGCTTCGGGATGGCGATGGGCGATGTCCTGTTGGAGAACGGGCAGACCGTCGTCGGTTTGGTTCGCGAGAATCTGTCGACCGCGTTCCAGCAGGCGGGCTACCGGGTCGCCGATGAAGGCGCTGCCGGGTCTGCGCCTGTCGTGGTCGATGTTCACGTCAAGCAGTTCTGGGCCTGGTTTCAGCCCGGTTTCTGGGCCATCACGCTCAGTGCCAACATCGAAACCCGACTCGATATTTCGGGTGCGGCCGCACCCACCACCGTCAGCGTGCATGTCGAGAACTCGGGCCTGGCGGCCACCGAGGGCGCCTGGCTTGAGATCCTCGACAAGGCACTTGTCGCCTATCGGGCGCAGGCGGCATCCAAGCTGTCGGGGCCGCCCTTCTGAATGTCTCGTTCGCAGAGGCCGGGTCAAGCCGCCCGCATCACAAGACTTGATTAGCGAGATTCTTCAGCCGCCGAGGTCACGTCGTGCGTCATGCCAACACAGCCGTCATACCGGCGAAAGCCGGTATCCACTCGTTCGGGGTGCGCGTGCTCGGTCGACGCTCGCGGGCCTTCAAGCAGTGGATCCCGGCGTCCGCCGGGATGACCATCTCTCTACCTTGCGCTGACGGCTCGGCGAAAAGCTCAAGCTGAACTTCGTCGCCAACAAAGTCACAAGATGAGCTCCGCTCCGCCGCCAGCGCTGCGCAGCGAGTTGATGCGCGTCGCACCGTTCGCGCAGATGCAGGCGGGGCACGTCGACCGCTTCATCGCCCACGCGACGCCGGCCCGCTATGCCGCCGGCGACACCATTCTCGCGCCGCAGCACGGCGTGGTGCAGCAACTGCACTTCATCCGCCACGGCAGCGTCAGCGGGCGGCGCGGCATGGCCGAGGCGGCGGGTGGCTTCGAGTTCGAGGCGGGCGACCTGTTTCCGGTCGGCGCGGTGGTCGGCTCGCGCCCGGTGACGGCCACCTACACCGCGAACGAGGACACGTCGTGCCTACTGCTTCCCGCCGCCGAAGCGCGGTGCCTGGCGGCCGATAGTGCGCCGTTTGCCGACTTCCTGAACCGGCGCGTGCTGCAGCTGCTCGAACTGTCGCGGCGCGCGCTGCAGGTGGCGTATTCGTCGCAGACGCTGGCCGAGCAATCGCTCGACGCGCCGCTGTCCACGTT
>JBGQEX010000344.1:0-3935 GCA_041496605.1 Piscinibacter sp. | reverse complement strand
GCAACAGCAGCTTGGGACGCGCAGCCAGGGCCCGCGCGAATTCCACGAACTTTCGCTCGTGCAGGTTCAGGGTGGCGGGCAACTGATCGGCCTTGCCCGCGAGCCCTGTGAAGGCGAGCCAATGACGAGCCTCCACTTCCGACCCCTCCTGCAGCCCTTTGTCAATTCGTCCAAACGTCGCACACAGGCGCACGTTCTCGAGTACCGTCAAGTGTTCGAACAAGCGGGGAATCTGATACGTTCGTGCGACGCCCCGGCGCGCCACCTCGTGCGGGTCGAGTGACGAGATCGACTGGCCGTCTAGCACGATGCTGCCGGAGGACAGCGGAAAGTGGCCGCTGATCATGTTGATCAACGTCGACTTGCCTGATCCGTTGGGCCCGACGAGGGCGAGGATCTCTCCCTGCATGATGCTGAGAGTCACGCCACCGAGCGCCTGAATTCCGCCAAAGCGCTTCGCGACGTCACGGCACTCGAGCAGCGGGTGGGCGCTGACGGCGGGCTTCGAGTCGGACGGTCTCGCGACGGCCAGTGTCGGCCCCCCGGCCCTGCGAGCCGGCACGGCTGTTGACGGCCCGCCGAACAGCGCGAGCAATGGCGGCGTGATCCCCTGCGGCAGCACCAGAATCACGATGATCAGAGCAAGTGCCACGCCCGCCCTGCCGAGTTCCGCATGGTTGCCGCCAACGAACATACTGAGCGCGACGGTGATCAGCGTCGCGCCGATGGCTGGCCCGGCCCAATGGCGGGCGCCCCCGAGAATGCTCATCAAGACGACGTACAGCGGTACCGTGATCGAAAACGTTTCCGCCACGGTCACATAGCCCACGTAGGCAGCCTGAATGGCCCCCGCTGCGCCGGCAATCGCCGCCGAGATGCCGAATGCCACGAGCTTGTAGCGCAACGTGGGGACACCCTTGACCTCGGCGACATCCTCGTCGTCGTGAATGGCGAGCAGGCCGAGACCCAGCTTGGAACGATAGATCCATCGAGACACGGCGAGCGCGCCGACGGCGAGCACCAGACCGAGCAGGTAGATCGCGCCCGGCACCGAAGTCCCGAACTTGGGCAGGGGAACGTTGTTCAGGTTGACGCCGGCGCCACCATCGATCGGTGTGTTCGAAACGATGGCAGCGAGCACGAACGTGACGGACAGCGTCAGCAGCGCGAAGAACTCCCCGCGCAGCGACTTGATGCGAAAGACGACCAACCCGATGCCGATGGCGAGCAGAGCGGCCATGCCTGCTGCCAGCGGAATCGTGAGGAGAAAGGGCAACCCCGCCTTCGCGGCCAGGCTGGCCGAGGTATAGACCCCAGCGCCGAAGAACGCCGCGTGCCCGAAACTCCAATAGCCCGCGTAGCCGCTCAGGATGCCCCAACTCGTCGCCAGCGCCACCCAGAAGAAGACGATGTACAGATACGACAGGTAGAAGTCGGCAGCGCCCGCATAGGGCAAGGCGAACAACGCGACCACGCCGACCGCCGTGGCCGCCTGCAGGAGTTTGGTGTTCAGAGCCATTTCGGCTTCCAGATCAGCAACGCGATCAAGATGGAGAACGCCACGAGCGGCGCCCAGGCAGGATTGACCGTCGCCATGGTGACCGACTCCGACACGCCGATCAGCACGCCAGCCGCGAGGGCCCCGAGCGGATTGGCCAAGCCACCGATGATCACAACCGCGAAGACCACGCCGATCCAGGCTTCGATCTGCGACGGAGCGAGCGTGGATGTCAGCGCAATGAACACACCAGCGACGCCGGCCGATGCAGAGCAAAGACCAGCAAGCCCATACGACAACCGCCCGGCGTTGATGCCGAATGCAGCGGCAATGGGGCCGTCGTGTGCCGCCGCCCGCAGCGCTCGACCGAGCAGCGTACGGTGCAGACAGAGCCACGCGGTCGCTGCCAGCAGCACCGCACAGACGAAGGCCGTCAGCTCGAGCACCGGCACAAAGATCTGCCCGACCCGGAGGGATTCCTGCGCGTAGGGAGTCTCGAACTTACGGAAGTCGGCCGACCATATCCACTGGATCAGCGACTCGATCAGCACGGTGATACCGAAGGTCACGAGCATCGACGCGAACTCGGTGACCTTGAAGCGCACGAACACCGCATGCAGGGCCACACCGCCGACGAAGAACGCCGGCGCGATCAGCAGCAGCGATGCCCACGGCGGTACGCCGAATTGCGTGCCGAGCTGGTAGGTGAGATAGGCGCCCAGGAACGCCAGCGCGAAGTGGCTGAGGTTGACGAGCTTCAGCAGCCCCCAGCTCAAGCTCAGACCCAGCGCCAGGAGCCCATATACGCCACCGAGCAGCATTCCGCCCAGCGCGGATTGGGCAAGCAACGTGAAGCTCACGCTGACAACCCCTGCGGCGCGCGCGACCGTCCACCGGCCGCAGTCGACACCTGATGAGGCTGCGCCGGGCGACGCGGCGCGGCGAGATTCTTCATGTTGCTTGTCTCCTAGTGCTATCGTTCGCATATTCTGCGCACGCCAGCGACGCTCGTCAAGTCCTCATTGAGCAGTTGTGCTGCAGCGTATTTCCCGCCTTGACAGACCTGACTTCGAAGGCTAACGTTAGCACTTGCCTTAGACTGGACGGACAACCACCATGGGCACGTTGATCGCGCGCTATGCGCTGGATGGCAGCACGCATTTCGGCATCCTGGACGGGGCTGTGCTCAAGCGCCTGGCCGGCCAGCCGTTTGACAGCCTGTCCGAAAGCGGCCACCGGGACCCGCTCAACGCGGTCAAGTTGTTGGCGCCGATCGACCGGCCGCGCATCTTCGGGCTGGGCTACAACTACAAGGCACACTCGCTAGAGGTCGGCAAGACCGTGCCCGAGGTGCCGGTGCTTTTCATGAAACCCAGCACGTCGGCCATCGGCCCCGATGACGCGATCGTCTATCCGCGGCACGGCGAGATCATCCACTACGAAGGCGAACTGACCGCCGTCATCGGCAGGCGCGCGCGCCATGTGCGCGAAGAGGACGCACTCGACTACGTGTTCGGATACACCTGCGGCAACGACGTGAGCGACCGTGTACTGCAGCGTCGGGAAAGCGCCTTCGGCTGTCTGCTGGCGGGCAAGGGCTATGACACCTTTGCACCCATCGGCCCGATCATCGCGACGGGGCTGGACCCTGCGAACCAGCGGATCATCACCCGCGTGAATGGCGTCGTACGCCAGGATGGCAACAGCCGCGACCTGCTCTTCTCAGTGCCCTATCTCGTCGCGTATCTCAGCAAGTACATGACCCTGCTTCCGGGCGACCTCATCATGACTGGGACGCCGGCAGGTGTTGGGCCGATCTCGGTCGGCGACACGGTGGAAGTCGAGATCCCAGGCATCGGCGTGCTACGGAACCCGGTAGTGGCCGAGGGTGATGTCTAGATCAGCGATGTCGATTCGACTCATCGCATTCGATGCGGCGAGTTCGGGGATGCTGGGCTTCGGTGCGCTGCCAAGTGTGCGCACGTCGCCGCGCGCTGCAAGCACGTGACCCGCACCTCGTCTCAGAACTCTTGAGCCGCAGGCAACTTTCAATCGTCAAGTAGGCGTGGCCGCGGACCAGCATGTTGCGTCGCACCCTGGAGGGCGGTAGTTCGGTGCTCCCAGACCGGTCACTGACGAACAGCCGCTCATGGCCGGGACCTGGCTCTTAGTGCCCTGCGAACCTGACCGAGGGCCAGCAACTCCGGCCGACGCTTCAGGTCGCAATTTGCAACTTCAACGCATGTGGGCTGCATCGCTGCAGAATTCCCGCTTCTTGCCTGCTCAGCGTCCATGAGCTTCGCCAACACGAAGATCCGGCAGCCGCGCCCGCGCGCCGACCGGCCCTGCATCAAGCAACGCTTCCCCCAAGGGGGCGACGGGGTCAGAACACCGTGCCGTCGCTGTCGATGCGCACCGGCGGGCTGCCGTCGGCACG
>JBGQEX010000343.1:0-3941 GCA_041496605.1 Piscinibacter sp. | reverse complement strand
GCAAGGCCTACGGCGGCGCCTATGACGTGATGAGCTCCAAGCACCTCAGAGGCGACGTGAACTTCGCCTGGCCCAACGCCGAGATCGCGGTGATGGGTGCCAAGGGTGCAGTGGAGATCATCTTCCGCGAAGACAAGGGCGACCCGGTCAAGCTCGCGGCCAAGGAGGCCGAGTACAAGGACCGCTTCGCCAACCCCTTCGTGGCGGGCGCGCGCGGCTTCATCGACGATGTGATCCAGCCGCACGAAACGCGCAAGCGCATCTGCCGTTCCCTGGTGATGCTGCGTGCCAAGAAGATCGAGAACCCGTGGCGCAAGCACGGGAATATTCCTCTCTGAGCGACGCGGAGCACCAGACCATGTTCACGAAAATTCTGATTGCCAACCGCGGCGAGATCGCCTGCCGCATCATCCGGACTGCGCGCAAGATGGGCATCAAGACGGTGGCCGTCTATTCCGACGCCGACCGCGACGCGCGCCACGTCGAGCTCGCCGACGAGGCGGTGCACATCGGCCCGCCGCCGTCGCGCGAGTCCTACCTGGTGATGGACAAGATCATCGCCGCCTGCAAGCAGACCGGCGCGCAGGCGGTGCACCCGGGCTACGGCTTCCTGAGCGAGAACAAGGAGTTCTCGCGCCGCGTCGAGGAAGAAGGCATCGTCTTCATCGGGCCGAAGCACGCGTCGATCGCCGCGATGGGCGACAAGATCGCGTCGAAGAAGCTGGCGGGCGAGGCCAAGGTCAACACCATCCCCGGCTACAACGCGGCCATCGACACCGCCGAGCACGCGGTCGAGATCGCCAAGGGCATCGGCTACCCGGTGATGATCAAGGCCAGCGCCGGCGGCGGCGGCAAGGGCCTGCGCGTGGCCTACAACGACCGCGAGGCGCTGGAGGGCTTCACCTCGTGCCGCAACGAGGCGCGCAACAGCTTCGGCGACGACCGCGTGTTCATCGAGAAGTTCGTCGAGGAGCCGCGCCACATCGAGATCCAGGTGCTCGGCGACGCGCACGGCAACACCGTCTATCTGTGGGAGCGCGAATGCTCGATTCAGCGCCGCCACCAGAAGGTGATCGAAGAGGCCCCGAGCCCCTTCCTCGACGACGCGACACGCAAGGCCATGGGTGAGCAGGCGGTGGCGCTCGCGAAGGCAGTGAACTACCAGTCGGCCGGCACGGTGGAGTTCGTCGTCGGCAAGGACAAGAGCTTCTACTTCCTCGAGATGAACACGCGGCTGCAGGTCGAGCACCCGGTCACCGAGTGCATCACCGGGCTCGACCTGGTCGAGCTGATGATCCGCGTGGCGGCCGGCGAGAAGCTGCCGTTCAAGCAGAGCGAGATCAGGCGCGTGGGCTGGGCGATGGAGTGCCGCATCAACGCCGAAGACCCGTTCCGCAACTTCCTGCCGTCGACCGGCCGGCTGGTGAAGTACGCACCGCCGCCGCAGGTCGACGGCGTGCGCGTGGACACCGGCGTCTACGAAGGCGGCGAGATCCCGATGTACTACGACTCGATGATCGCCAAGCTCATCGTGCACGGCATCGACCGCTTCGACGCCATCAGGAAGATGCGCCAGGCCTTGAACGCCTTCGCGATCCGCGGCATCAGCTCGAACATTCCGTTCCAGGCGGCCTTGCTCGCGCACCCGAAATTCGTGGCCGGCGACTTCAACACCAGCTTCATCGCCGAGCAGTTTCCGAAGGGCTTCTCGGCCGCCGCGGTGCCGCACGACGACCCGACGCTGTTGCGCGTGCTGGCGGCGGTGGCCAACCGCATTCACCTCGCGCGCGCGGCCGGCATCAGCGGCCAGATGCCGGGCCATGAGCTGCAGATCGGTGAAGACTTCGTCGTCATCGCCGGCGACGGCGACGGCCGCAGCGAGCCGACCGCGCTGAAGGTGCGCGTGCATGGCAAGGCGTTCGAGGTCGACGTGGGCGGCAAGCGCTACCACATCGAGCTGCAGACGAGCCTTCGTGATCTGGTGGTGCGCGGCACCTGCAACGGCGAGCCGTTCTGCGCGCAGATCGAGCGCATGGGCCTTCCGTACCGCATCACCCACAACGGCACGCACATCGACGCCCGGGTGCTCACGCCGCGCGTCGCCGAGCTGTACGCGCTGATGCCGTTCAAGGCGCCGCCCGACCTGTCGAAGTTCCTGCTGTCGCCGATGCCCGGGCTGCTGGTCGACGTGGCGGTGCAGCCCGGCCAGACCGTTCGCGCCGGCGAGAAACTGGCCGTCATCGAGGCGATGAAGATGGAAAACATCCTGCTTGCCACGCAAGACTGCGTGGTGGCCGAAGTGAGCGCCATGAAGGGCGAGAGCCTCGCGGTTGATCAGATCATCATCAAGTTTCAGTAATGAGCATGAGCGCACGTCCGTTCAGAGTGCTGGGCATCCAGCAGGTGGCCATCGGCGGCCCCAGCAAGGACCGGCTGCGCACACTGTGGGTCGACAAGCTCGGTCTGCAGATGACCGGCAATTTCGTCAGCGAGCGCGAGAACGTCGACGAGGACATCTGTGCGATGGGTCACGGCGCGTTCAAGGTCGAGGTCGACCTGATGCAACCCCTCGACCCCGACAAGAAGCCGGCCGTGCACACGACGCCGCTCAACCACATCGGCTTGTGGATCGACGATCTGCCCAAGGCGGTCGAATGGCTCAGTGCCAACGGCGTGCGCTTCGCGCCGGGTGGCATCCGCAAGGGCGCGGCCGGCTACGACATCTGCTTCGTCCACCCGAAGAGCAGCGACGAGTTTCCAGTGGGCGGCGAAGGCGTGCTGATCGAACTGGTGCAGGCGCCGCCGGAGATCGTGGCGGCGCTTGGCGGCGCCTGACGGCGGGTGCCGTCGCGCTACTGGCGCACGGCGCCTGCGTCGACGGCACAGCGGCGGGCGACGACGGTGACGAAACGCTTGACGCTGTCATGCGGCGCGGCGAACTCCGACAGCTCGCTGGAGATCAGCTGCCAGCCGCGCGACTCGAACCATTGCGCGAGTGCCGTCTCGGCAAACAGGCAATGCGGATCGGCCCCGAACATGTCCATGTAAGTCGTGCCCTCGACCAGCACGTTGACGACTGCGGTCCCGTCGGGGCAGGTGTGCTCGGCCAGGCGCTCCATCAGCGCCCAGGCCTGGTCGCAGTCGAGGAACATCAGCAGGCCGATCGACACCACGGTGTCGTAGCAGCCGCGCCAGGCGAATGACTCGGCTGCGGCCAGAACCGGCGTGATGGGCAGGCCGGCGCCGGCGGCACGACGAGCCAGCGATTCGATGGCCGTCGGGCTGGCGTCAACCGCGTCGACTCTACAGCCCTGCGACGCCGCGTGCAGCGCAAGGTTGCCGAGGCCGCAGCCGAAGTCGAGCACGCGGCCATGGCAATGCGCCAGCGCGACGCGTTCGAAGGGATTGAGATCGTGCTGGCCCGCGGCGACCTGCTGCTGGAATTGCCGATCGAAGAACGCCACCGAGTGCGTCGTCATGCTGGCGTCGACTCCGTTCGATCAGACCGCCACCGGCGCCTTGATGGCCGGGTGGTGCTCGTAGTCCAGCACCTCGAAGTCCTCGAGCTCGTAGCCGAAGATCGAATCGGGCCGGCGCTTGATGGCCAGCGTCGGGTACGCCAGCGGTGCGCGCGACAGTTGCAGCGCCACCTGCTCGCTGTGGTTGCTGTAGATGTGGCAGTCGCCGCCGGTCCAGATGAAGTCGCCGACCTGCAGCTCGCACTGCTGCGCGATCATGTGGGTGAGCAGCGCGTAGCTTGCGATGTTGAACGGCACGCCGAGAAAGATGTCGGCGCTGCGCTGGTACAGCTGGCAGCTCAGGCGGCCCTCGGCCACGTAGAACTGGAAGAAGGCGTGGCAGGGCATCAACGCCATCTTCGGCAGGTCGGCCACGTTCCAGGCGCTGACGATGATGCGGCGCGAATCGGGGTTGGTCTTCAG
>JBGQEX010000342.1:0-3941 GCA_041496605.1 Piscinibacter sp. | reverse complement strand
GTTCCCCAAGTTCGCGCACAGCTGCCGTTAGCCAACCAGGCGATCACCCCTAAGGACCGCTGTCGGGTTCGGCTGCGAACTCACAGTCGCGGCCAGGAGCCGCCCATCGTCACGGGCAGCTTTGCAGCCGCTCACTCCGATCACGTGCCCGGAGGGGCGAGCATTGCCGAGTACTCTCAGGATCCGTCGAGCACACAACTGTTGGCGGTTCGGTCACGGGCGGGACAGGCGCTCGAGGTGCTCAAGTTCCGTGACCAGATGCGCGTACCGCGGCATCGTGTACCGGAGCTCGAGTTCCAGGGCCGCCGCGGACGACGCGGCGACGCAGTCGCTCACCACCGTGACATGGAGATCCCTCTGCACGGCATCGCGCAGCGACGAGTCGAGTGTCAGGTCGCCCAGCGGCCCGGCCAGGATCAGATGCTCCAGGCCACGCGACTCGATCAACGCATCGACCTCGGGGAGCCCGAAGATGCTCAGGGTCGAGCGTCTCGGCAGCACGACATCGGAAGGCGACAGCCCGACGGCCGACGCAATGTTGGGCGCTTCTGGCTGGCTCGACAGCGAGCGTTCGATCTCGCGATGCGCGGGCGTCGGAAAGGACGCACCCGACAAGACCGTCATCGGTGCGTGAACGACCAGGAATCGCCGGGACCGCGCCAGACGGGCGAGACCGGCCAAGGATGCGGCCAGAGTCGGCTCCGGCGCAATGAATGCGTCTTGCACGTCGATGAACACGACGGCCGTCTTGTCGGCCGGGTAGTGGTGATAGGCGCGCAGGCCTCGCTGGACATACCAGCCGGTAGCGGCGTTGAGCAGGCGGTTGAGCATTCGTCAGGCCCTCATTGATTCGAGCAGGCTCGATGTATCGGTCACCCGGTGCCCGATGCGCGGGTAGTTCTCGCGGATCGCGAGGTCATGCTCGATGGGCGCGAACGCCGCGACGGCATCGGTGACCAGCGTGACGTGATAGCCGAGGTCCACGGCGCTGCGCGCGGTGGCTTCGATGCACGAGTTCGTGACCAAACCGATGATGACGAGGTGCGTGATGCCGCGAGCCTGCAACTGGTGGTGCAGATTGGTGCCCGCGAAGCCACTTGAGCACAAGTGCTCGCTGGAAATGATGTCGCCGTCGACGGGTGCGAGTTCGGGCAGGAACTTGCCGCCGAACCGGCCCGCCGCGAAGATGTGGGATCGCTCTTGCATGAATTGCGTCGGATGCAGGTACTTCCGTCCGGTGAGGCCAGCGGGCCGCCAACGATGGTGAGGCGCATAGGCCACGGTCATCCGCCGTTCCCGGGCAGCCTCGAGGATGGAGCGGGCCTTGCCGATCATCCCGTTCGAGAGGGCCACGTTTCTGAGCATCATCCAGGCCTGACCTCGTCTGGACAGGAAGTCGTTGTAGGGGTCCACCAGGACCAGTGCCGTGTTCTCGAAGTTCATCGTGGTGCTGGTTGTTCGCGTCGTTCCGGTGCGATGCATCGGTGCAGGTGCGGCAGCCTGGCCGTCGTTGTGCACTCCGGAGTACCTAGGCCACGGCGTAGCGGTCAGCGGGCTTCCCGTGTTGTGCCGCAATGAGGAGCTTGACGCGCAACTCATCGAACCGGGGCAGTAGCTCAGGTTCGTTGGAAGACGGCATCGTCACGGCTTCGCCGAGGTCCATACCACGCAGCGCGGCGTCGACGCAGTTCTCGGCAGTCATCACGGTCGCGGCGTCGAGGTTCGAAAGTGGCAGGCCCGACAGCTCCCAGATGTCGGTGGCGGTCGCCGCAGGCGCGACCAGTTGCACGCGCACCTGGGTGCCCGCGACTTCCTCTTGCAGGCCTCGCGTGAAGAGGAACACGTAGCCCTTGGTGCCGCTGTAGATGCTGCTGATGGGCAGGCTCGCGAAACCCAGAACCGAGCCGATGTTCACGATAGTGCCCTTGTCCCGTGCCTTGAACCCAGGCAGAACGGCGATGGTCAGTGCCGTGAGCGCACTGATGTTGACCGAAATCATGCTGGCGGCATCGGCTGCCTTGGTGCCACCAATCGGAGCCAGGGTCGAGACACCGGAGTTGTTCACGAGCATGGTGATGCTCGAGTCCGCCGAAAGCTTGTCGGCCGTGGCCTGAAGCTCGGAAGGCTTGGACAAATCGACGGCCAGCGTCTTGACGGTGACACCGTATGAGTTGCTGAGCTTCTTGGCGACCTCGTCCAGCAGATCGCCGCGGCGGGCGATGAGCAAAAGGTCGTACCCGCGCTTGGCGAGGCGGTCTGCAAACACGCGGCCAATGCCGGCGGAGGCGCCGGTGATGACGGCGGTGCCGAGGGTGTTCGTGCTATCAGACATTTAGGACTCCAACAGGGGTGTGCGGGTGTTGCACGGGCTTTGATTCAAACATGATGATCATCACGTTTGACTAAGCATGATGCTTATCATGTAAGCTGTCAAGCGTTCATTTCGAAGCCAGAAGGAAATTCCGATGCGCTACCCGGCAGCCGAAACAGCGGAAAAACATGCGCGAATCCTCAGCGCAGCATCTGCGCTGTTCCGCGAGCACGGGTTCGCGGGCGTCAGCGTCGGGAAAATCATGCAGGCCACCGGTCTGACCCATGGGCCGTTCTATAACCACTTCGAATCCAAGGAAGCGCTGATCTCCGAGAGCCTCCAAGATGCCTCGGAAAAGGCGCTCGCCGACATGGACGCGGCGTCTGGCACACCGGAAGATCGATTGGCGTACCTGCATGGTTACCTGAGCGAGGCCCATCGCGATGCGCCCGGGCAGGGCTGCATGCTGGCCGCGCTGGCGTCCGAGGTTGCGCGTGAGCAGGATGTCCGCTCTGTCTTGACGCATCACGTCGCCGCGATGATTGACAAGCTGCAGCGGCTTATCCCGTGGCGCGTCAAGAAGAACCCGCGGAGCGAATCAATTCGGATGCTTTCCACGATGGTGGGCGCACTGACGCTATCCAGAGCCGTCGACGATCCGGAGCTGTCGGCGGAAATCTTGCGAGAGGCGCGCGAGATGATCGAAGCGAGTCCAACGCTCCCTAGAGCGCGCAAATCGCGCGGGTGAGCACGTCGAGCGATTCGTACGCTTTGCCTGTCGATCGCCGCGATCCTGCCCGGCATGATCGCTTTCCAATCCCAGGCCGCTGAGGATTCGGCGGCCCCGGTCGACACTGTGGCGTCGGGCACGCATGCAACGCGTTCGGCCGAGCGCAAGAAGAACCGCGCCGCGATCGCCGACGCCAACAAGAAGGGCGAGATTCCGGTGTTCAACGAAGCCGGCGGAGCCAAGAAGTAACTCGGCCACGGGTCGTGATCGCGCGCATGTCGTGAGACATGACGGCGGGCCGAGGCGTTCGTCGGCCAGTTCGCAGCACGGGCCTCGGCCCACCCAGTCTCGATCAACCTTCCGCCTGCGTGCGAGACGTCACATCACGCGATGCGCCAGTTCATGTATGATGCTCATCATGCCACTACGAAAGCACAACGCCAGAGCACTGGCCAAAGAAGCCTCGCACGAGCGGATCGTGTCAGCCGCTGCGCGGGCCATCCGCCGCAGCGGGTTCGACGGCACCGGCGTCGCCGACATCATGCAGGAGGCGGGCCTGACCCATGGCGCGTTCTACGCCCACTTCCCATCGCGCGAAGCCATGTTGGCGGAGGCCGTGAATCGGGCTTGCGTCGAGTCGGCCGCCGCCGCCTCCGGCGTTGTGGCCAACGCGCCAGCCGGAGAGGCTTTGGCGTCCATGCTTCGCGCCTATCTCTCCCCGGAGCACCTGGCGCAAATGGAGCTCGGCTGTCCCCTGGCCGCATTGGGCTCGGAGACGGCGCGCCAGACGCCCGAAGTGCGCCGCGTCACCACCCGGCACATCAAGGAAACGATCGATCTTGTCGCCCGTCAGTTGCCCGACTGGGGACAGCCGGGCGCCCATGAACGAGCGCTCGTGAC
>JBGQEX010000341.1:0-3956 GCA_041496605.1 Piscinibacter sp. | reverse complement strand
GCCGTCGTTCGGTGACGACAGCAAGGCGCTGAACGACGAAGCCAAGCTGATCCGCAAGGTCGGCGACCCCTTCGTCACCTCGGACTCGAAGCGCCTGTTCGAGATCGGCCGCGGCTGGGATGCCGTGCAGTCCGAACACGAGGTCTCGATTCAACTGTTCAAGAACCCCGATCCCACGCAGGACCGCGTATTCCTCTGGGACATGTTCTTCACGCTGATGCACGAGTACCTGCATTCGCTGTCGAACAAGGCCTATTCCGACTACGCCGACAAGCTCGGCGGCGAGCACAGCACCGAGGGCAATACGCTGATCGAAGGGGTCGATTCGTTGTTCACCGAGATCGCCTGGACCAACGCCGTGAAACGCGCGTCGCTGAAGGAGGTGCGCGAAAAGGTCGAACCCGATGCGGTGAAGGCCGGCGACCCGTTCGACGCCAACCTGCTGCCCACCATGCCGCACCGCCGCTACGACACCTACTCGCAGGCACTGAAGCTCGTGAAGGTGGTCGGCATTCGCAACCTGTATGCCGCGTACTTCCAGGGTCGCGTTGACCTGATCGGGAAGAAGTGACATGGGCACCGCGCACTCCACCGACTTGCAAGCCGCGCTGACGGCGTTCATGCAGCGCCGACTGGCCGACTTCGCCGGCCTTCCGCCGAATGCGCGAATCGACGAGGCACGGCGCGTGCTCGGCCTCGGCGCCGACGACGAGGGCCGCGGCAGTGTCGGCAGTGCGCGGCATGAGGCGCAGTGGCAGTCGCTCGATGAGCAGCCGCTGGTGCTGTGGCATCGCGCGAAGGAGCTGGTGCTGCTCGATTTCGAGGGCCCGTTCGACGACCTCGACGTGCTGGGCCCGTTGGGCGCACCCGCCGCGCGGCTCGACGTGAACTGGGGCATGGCATCGCTGCCAGAAGGCGAGTGGGTCTACCCCGAGCGCGGCGTGGCGGTGGTCGTCTCGCCGCAGGGACTGGCGCTGCGGCTGATCGGTTTCGCTCCGGTGTCGCTGGAGGCCTATCAGCGCGACCTGCGGCGCAATCCGAAGCCCCGGCCCATGCCGGCACCGAAGAAGGTCAAGCCATGAGCGGATACCCGAGATCGCCGCGTCTGATCAAGGGCGGGCTGGTCGTGCTCGACGCCGCCAGCGGCACCGTGAAGCGCAGCATCGCTCTGCAATACAACCCCGATACGCTGACCCGCAGCTACCAGGTGCAAGGGGCCGGCGGAGAGGGCGGCGGCGATCGCGCGCAGCCGTTCCGCCTGAAGGGGCCGGCGATCGAGACCATCAAGCTCGAAGCCGAGATCGACGCGACCGATGCGCTCGAGCACCCCGAGCAGAACGCCAACGTCGTGAGCCACGGCATTGCGCCGCAGCTTGCGGTGCTCGAGTCGCTGGTCAACCCGAGCGTGGCCGAGCTGATGGCGCTGAAGGCGCAGGCGCACTCCGGCACGCTGGAAATCCTGCCGCCCGAAGCGCCGCTGCTGTTGTTCGTCTGGAGTGCGAACCACGTGGTGCCGGTGCGCGTGACCGAGTTCTCGATCACCGAAGAAGCCTTCGACGCCGCGCTGAACCCGATGCGCGCGAAGGTGAACCTCGGCCTGCGCGTGATGAGCACCGACGACCTCGGCTTCGACCACCGCGGCGGCAACATCTTCATCAACCACCTGCGTACGCGCGAGGCGCTGGCCGACAAGACCGGCGCGGCGTCGCTGCAGTCGCTGGGCATCACGGGGGTGTTGTCATGACTGATCCGGTCCAGCTTCTCATCGACGCCGGCGCGATTCCGAGCACGCCGTTCGGCCCATCGAGCCGCTACAACGGCGTGCCGCTGGCGCTGCTGCAGCGCCGCCCCGATCAGCCCGGCCAGGTGCATGTGAAGCGGCGCTTCATTCCGGCGCCGAACAGCATCGCCATTGCGGCGCGACATGTGGTGGCGGCGCAAGAGCGGCCCGACCTGTTGGGCGCCAAGTACCTCGGCGACCCGCTGCTGTACTGGCGCATCGCCGACGCCAATGCGGTGGTCGACCCGAACGAACTCACCGACACGCTGGGCCGGCGCGTGGCGATTCCGCTGCCGCCGGGGATGTGAGCCATGCCGGGCGGCATCAAGCTCCAACTGCTGATCGGCCCGGTGCCGATTCCTGCGCCGCAGGAGGTGGTGGAGGCCTTGTCGTCGGTGAAGGTCGAGGCCGGTGCCGGCGAGACGCAGGCCGGATTCGAGTTGACCTTCGATCTGCCGGCGCGCTCGCCGCTGCGTACGCTGTTCCTGCTCACCGGCGGCGGCAGCCTGCCGCTGATGCGGGTGGTGCTGGTGGTGCAGATCGGCGGCCACGCCGAATCGGTGATCGACGGCGTCACGACGAATGTCGAGACACAGCCGGGCGAGGGCGGCGTCAGCAAGCTCGTCGTCAAGGGCAAGGACTTGAGCGCGCTGATGGACATCATCGAGCTGACCGGCCTGCCGTATCCGGCGATGCCGCCGGCCGTGCGCGTGCTGCTGGTGCTGGCCAAATACGCGGCCTTCGGCGTGATCCCGATGGTGATCCCGAGCATCGTCGAAGACCTGCCGATTCCGGTGCAGCGCATTCCGCAGCAGCGCGGCTCCGACTACGCCTACGTGAAGTCGCTCGCGCAGCAATGCGGCTACGTGTTTTACCTGGAGCCGGGGCCCGTGCCGGCCACGTCGAAAGCCTACTGGGGGCCGGAGATCCGTGTCGGCGAGCCGCAGCCGGCGCTGTCGGTCAACATGGATGCGCTGACCAATGTCGAGCAGTTGAACTTCAACTTCGACAAGGAGAGCAAGACGATGCCGATCGTGTTCTTTCAAGAGCCGATCAGCAAGGTGCCGATCGGCATCCCGATCCCCGACATCTCGCCGCTGAACCCGCCGCTCGGGCTGGTGCCGCCACTGCCGCCGCAGCTCAAGAGCCTGGACAACACCGCGCAGATGTCGCCGCTGTCGGCACTGATGAGCGGCCTCGCGTATGCCGGGCAGCACAGCGACTCGGTGTTCGGCAACGGCCGGCTCGACGTGGTCCGCTACGGGCGGCTGCTGAAGTCGCGCCAGCTCGTCGGCGTGCGCGGCGCGGGGCTGCCGTTCGACGGCCTGTACTTCGTCAAGAGCGTCACCCACGACATCAAGCGCGGCGAATACAAGCAGAGCTTCACGTTGGCGCGCAACGGCTTGGTGTCCACGTTTCCGACGGTGCCCACATGAGCTACGACGCCCTCAACGCCCGTCATCCCGGCGAACGCCGGGATCCACAACGTCAACGTCGAACCGCGGTGACCGGGCGGCAGTGGATCCCGGCGTTCGCCGGGATGACGATGTGTGGCGGGATGACGGCGCATGGCGGGGAGGGCGCCACATGAGCGCAGGCCCCTTCTACGGCAAGTACCGCGGCACGGTGATCAACAACGTGGACCCGATGCAGATCGGCCGCATCCAGGCGATGGTGCCCGATGTCGCCGGCTTCATCCCGTCGAGCTGGGCCATGCCCTGCGTGCCGGTGGCCGGCATCAACATGGGCGTGTTCACCGTGCCGCCGATCGGCGCCGGCGTGTGGATGGAGTTCGAGCGCGGCGACCCCGACTATCCGATCTGGGTCGGCGGCTACTGGGGCAGCGCGGCCGAGACGCCGGTGCTCGCGCACGCGGTGCCGCCAGGGCTCGCGGGCATCACGCTGCAGACGACGCTGAAGAACGGCATCGTCATCAGCGACACGCCGGGGCCCACCGGCGGCATCCTGATCCAGACCACCACCGGCGCGATGGTCTCGGTGAGCGACGTCGGCATCATCATCTCCAACGGCAAGGGCGCGGTCATCAACATGACCGGCCCGACCACCGACGTCAACCTCGGCGCGCTGACCGTCATCTAGGACGACGCCATGCCCGCCCCCATCCTCCACCTCGGCGCCACCGTGCTGTGCACGCATGCGGGCCAGGCCACGCCGG
>JBGQEX010000340.1:0-3973 GCA_041496605.1 Piscinibacter sp. | reverse complement strand
CTCGCGCCTCGGCGTAGCTCTGCGAAAAATGGACGCTGCAGTCCATGCCCGCTCAGCGCTTGTCGGCCAGCCACGCCTCGGCCAGGCGCACCCACAGCGTCGCACCGAGCGGGATCAGCTCGTCGTTGAAGTCGTAGCTCGGGTTGTGCAGCATGCACGGCCCCATGCCGTGGCCGCCCTCGCGGTGGCTGCCGTCGCCGTTGCCGATCAGGAAGTACGCGCCCGGCTTGGCGAGCAGGAAGTAGCTGAAGTCTTCGGCGCCCATGGTGGGCTCGAACTCGAGCACGTTGTCGGGCCCGACAAGTTCGGCCATGACCCGGCGCGCGAACTCGGTTTCCGCCGGGTGGTTGATGGTCGGCGGGTAGTTGCGCACGAACGCGAACTCGCAGGTCGCATCGAAGGCGGCGCAGGTGTGTTCGGCGACATGCTTCATGCGCCGCTCGATCAGGTCGAGCACCTCGATCGTGAAGCTGCGCACGGTGCCTTCGATCACGCAGGTGTCGGGAACGACGTTGGTGGCCTCTCCGGTGTGGATCATCGTCACCGAGATCACGCCGGCGTCGATCGGGCGCTTGTTGCGACTGATGATTGTCTGGAACGCCTGCACCATCTGGCACGCCACCGGCACCGGGTCGATGCCGTTGTGCGGCATCGCCGCGTGCGCGCCCTTGCCGCGGATCGTGATCTTGAACTCGTTGCTCGACGCGAAGCACGGGCCGCTCCTGATCGCGAACTGACCGACCCGCATGCCCGGCCAGTTGTGCGCGCCGAACATCGCTTCCATCGGGAACTTCTCGAACAGCCCGTCCTTCATCATCTCGCGCGCGCCGCCGCCGCCTTCTTCGGCCGGCTGGAACACGAGGTAGACGGTGCCGTCGAAATTGCGGTGCCGCGACAGGTGCTTGGCGGCGGCGAGCAGCATCGCGGTGTGGCCGTCGTGGCCGCAGGCGTGCATCTTGCCGGCGTGCTGGCTCGCGTGGGCGAAGCGGTTGTGCTCGGTCATCGGCAGCGCGTCGATGTCGGCGCGCAAGCCCACGGCGCGCGTGCTGCTGCCGTTCTTGATGATGCCGACGACGCCGGTGCCGCCCAGCCCTCGGTGGATCTCGATGCCCCAGTCGGTGAGCTGGCGGGCGATCACATCGGCAGTGCGGTGCTCCTCGAAGCACAGCTCCGGGTGGGCGTGGATGTCGCGGCGAACGGTGGCGATGGCAGCCGCGTCGGCCAGGATGGATTCGATCAGGCGCATGGTGGTACTCCGAGGCGCGGCGTGCTGCCGGCGAGGAGCAGCCCAGTTTACGCGCGGCTGCGGCGCCCGGCGACCCGCGCAGGCAGCGGCCGAGAGCGCGCCGTGGCCTTTCGCAGCGAGCGCAAAGCGAAGCAAGCGCGACCCATCAAGCCACTCCCAAAGCCCGGGTCTCCCGGGCCGATGGGAGGCGCCCCTTGGGGGCCGAGTCCGGACACGAACCGTCCGGTGGACGGCTCATGCCTGACGAGGAGCTGGGCCACTGGCCCAGCGCGGCCTGCAAGGCGAGAGCGAAGCGACTGGGGGCCAACGTCTCAGCGGCGAACGTGCCCGTCGGCCGTCAGGATCACCAGGTCGACGTATTTCGAACCGGTGTGTTTTTGCGGCCCGAAATCGACGAAGAACCCACCAAGGTTGAAATCGTGAAGCGACTCCAAGCCGGCGATCAGGCTTTCGGGCGTGGGGTTGCTGCCAGCGCGGCGCAGCCCTTCGACCACGGTCTTGGCCGCCGTGTAGCCCTCGATGCTGCTGTAGTTCGGCTCGAACTTGTCGCCCTCGGCCGCCTTGCCGGCGGCCAGGTACTCGCCCGCCAGCAAGGTGGCCGGGGTGAACGGGTATGGCATCACCTGGCTCACGACGACGCCGCGGGCGTCGGCCCCCAGTTCCTTGGCCAGCGCGAGCGTGCCGACGAACGAGACGTTGTAGAACGTGCCGCCGAAACCTGCCTTGCGGGCCGCGCGGATGAACGCGGCGCAAGACTTGTAGGCGCTGATCTGCACGATGGCGTCGGCGTTGCCGGCGAGGATCGATTTCACCGCGGCATCGACGTCCACCGTGTTGCGCTCCACCGTGCCCAGGCCGGCGGGCTCGAGCCCCAGGGGCGTGAGCGCCCGCGTCACGCCCGCCAGCCCGGCCTTGCCGTAGGCGTCGTTCTGGTAGAAAACGCCGATGCGCTTGATGCCCACGGCGGTGAGCTGCTTGACGATTTCGGCGGTCTCGTCGTAGTACGAGGCGCGTACGTGGATGGCGTAGCGATTGAAGGGCGTGCGCAAGGCCTCGGCACCGGTGAACGGTGCGATGAAGGGCACCTTCGCAGCGGTGGCCAGCGGCAAAGCCACCACGCCGGTGGGCGTGCCGATGTAGCCGAACAGCGCGAAGACGCCGCTGTCGATCAGCTTCTTCGTGTTCGCAACACAGCGGTCGGGCTCGTAGCCGTCGTCCAGGCTTTGCAGTTCGATGCTGCGGCCGCCGACGCCGCCGTGTGCGTTGACGCGGTCGAACAGCAGTTGGGCGCCTTTCCTGAACTCCTCGCCCAGCGCGCGGGCCGGGCCGGAGAAGGCGGCCGATTGGCCGAGCACGATGCGGCTCGGCGCGCCCCATGCCGGGAGCGCCAGCGCCGCGCTTGCGGCGGCCATCTGCGTGATTGCGTCACGACGTTTCATCGGGATCCCTCCAATCCACGCAGGGGTGGCGGCCGTTTCTCGGGCTGCCGCATGAGGGCGAAGCATACGGGGTGCGCGGGGCTTGTTCCAGCGTCGCGCCGATGGGTTGTGCGGAACGCGCAACCTGTCTGTGCAATAGTTGCTGCATGCAAGACTCGACTACCGTGCGCGCCGCATGCCCGCACGATTGCCCCGACACCTGCGCCATTCGCGTGACGGTGCAGGATGGCCGCGCCGTCAAGGTGCAGGGCGACCCGGACCATCCGCCGACACACGGCGCGCTGTGCACGAAGGTATCACGCTACCCCGAACGCACCTACCACGCCGAGCGCGTGTTGCATCCGCTGCGCCGCGTTGGGGCCAAGGGCAGCGGGCAGTTCGAGCGCGTGAGCTGGGACGAGGCGCTGGGGGACATCAGCGTGCGGCTGCAGGCCATTGCCGCACGCGACCCGCAGGCCATCGTTCCGTACAGCTACGCCGGCACCATGGGCCTCGTGCAGGGCGAAAGCATGGACCGGCGCTTCTTCCACAGGCTGGGCGCGTCGCTGCTGGATCGCACCATCTGTTCGAGCGCCGGCGGCGAGGCGCTGGCCGCCACCTACGGCGGCAAGATCGGCATGCACCTGGAGCACTACGCCGGGAGCCGCTTGATCGTCATCTGGGGCAGCAACTCGATTGCGTCGAACCTGCATTTCTGGACCTTCGCGCAGGCGGCGAAGCGCAACGGCGCGAAGCTCGTCTGCATCGACCCGCGCAAGACCGAGACAGCCGACAAATGCCATCAGCACATCGCACTGCTGCCGGGTACCGACGGGGCGCTGGCGCTCGGCGTGATGCACGAGTTGATCGGCCACGACTGGCTGGACCACGACTACATTGAACGCCATACCGACGGCTGGCCGGCGCTGCGCGAGCGCGCACTGCAATGGCCGCCCGAGCGCTCTGCGCAGGTCTGCGGCATCACGGCCGACGAGGTGCGTGCTCTGGCGCGCGACTACGGCACCACCCGGCCCGCGGCGATCCGTTTGAACTACGGCATGCAGCGCGTGCGCGGCGGCGGCAACGCGGTGCGGCTGATCGCGATCCTGCCGTGCCTCGTTGGCGCCTGGCGGCATCGCGCCGGTGGGCTGCTGCTCTCGGCATCGGGCTGGTTCCCGGTGAACCGGGCGGCGCTGCAACGGCCCGACCTGCTCGGCGCGCGCCGGCCGCGCACGATCAACATGAGCACCATCGGCGACGACCTGCTGCGCGACGCGTCGCCCGCCTTCGGCCCGAAGATCGAGGCACT
>JBGQEX010000339.1:0-3983 GCA_041496605.1 Piscinibacter sp. | reverse complement strand
CGGCCGAGGGCGCGCTCGATCACAGACGCCACAGCGGAGAACTCAGGCGCACAACCAAGTAGTAGGCCGCCGCGCGCCGGGCCATCTACCGCCAGTTGCACCGGGCCTGTCGGAAGCTGATGGCCGCTCCGCGCTCAACGTACAGTGGCAGTTCGCTGGGCCTACCGCTTCGGCATCGGTCAACTTAATCGGCGCGCGTTCGGCAGGCGTGCCATCGGATGCCTTCTGGCCTCGGCACCCACTGACCGCTGTGCGCCACTCGATTTGGTCGGGTGTTGGTCAGCAATGGGTCGACTGGAGGCAGGTAGCGCGCAGATCTACGGCGCCGAAAGCCGGCGCTCGAGTTGAGTACAAGGCCAAGGGTGCACCGTCAGCGTTTGCCTGCAATGAGAAAACGGTCAAGGCGGTCGAGGATATGTTCGTCGCGGATACCGGCACGATTGAACATCACGACGCTTGCGCGGCCAAGGCGCGGATAGACGCGTACTTCGCTGTAGTAGCCGGCGCCGCCGCCGGCATGCGCGTACCACGGCTCGTCGTCGAGCCTGCCCATGAACCATCCGAGGCTCCTGGCTGGCCCGGGTCCTGGTTCCGTCGTGAATAGCAAGGCGCGACTGACCGGAGACAGGAAGTCATCGTGCGCCAACAGTGCCTGAAGGTATCGCGCCAAACCGTGCGCGTTTGCGATCAGGCCGCCATAGGCGTCACCGTTGACATGGTGGTTGCGGAACTGGACCCACCGCCCCGCCTTGTCGTCGACGAGGCGATCTCGGTCGACAACGAAACCGAGCACTAGATTCAGCCACCCAAAACGCTTGAGCGCGCCGCGGGCGTGCGCCTGCGGCCTCGGGATATCAAATGCGAGGGTCTCGCCGTCGCAAAGATGCAGCGGCGCGATCAGGTGCTGCAGAACGTACTGCACGAATGGCTGCCCCGACGCCCTCTCAATCAGCTCGCCAAGCAGCAGGTAGCCGATGTTCGAGTAGGCATAGCGCTCGCCCGGCTTCGAGATTGGCCGTCCCTCGGTCCGCATCAAGTCCTCGACGAATCGGACGCGGTCGAATGCCGCGCGCTCGTCGATGAGATGCACCCAGGGCAATGGGTTGGGGTTGGCGAAACCAGCGGTGTGAAGCAACGTTTGCCGGACGGTGGCCGCACCGCTCTGGGGCCATCGGTCGCAATACTGCGCGATCGGGCGATCAAGCTCGATACGCCCCTGCTCTACGAGTTGCAGCACCGCCGCGGCCGTGAAGGTCTTGGTCACCGAGTAGGCGTTGAAGGTCGTGCAATCGTTGATCGGAAGATGCGCGCCCGGATTTGCGAGCCCGCCGTGGTGAGCAAGGAGCGCTTCGTCGGCTGATGCGAAGACGTACTGAAGTCCCGGCGTGTCGCCGTCGGCGATCAAGGCATCGAGCGCTTGCCGCGTGGCCTGCTCAGGACTGGACGTCATACCGGTGATCATGGGTTTGATCTTCGCCGCGAAGGCGTGCACGCAAGTGCCTTTCATATTTTCTGGCGGATCCGTGACGGCGGCATGCCTGATAGCAATGGCGACTGCCCAGCCGCGTGCGACACGTGCTGGAATGGCGGCTTTTCGGCGCTGAATCTCGACCGTCGTATGGCTGTTGTGGGTCGCGCCATGTCGGTCGAGCCGACCGACGGTGAGCCAGCAAGCAGTCATCAAAGTTGATGATGACGACAGCGGCCGTTGGCGATAGGTGTTCCCGACCATGAGCTGACTTCGGCGAACGCCCGCAGCGGTGCACAACGGCGGACCCGCTTCTGCCTGGATCAACTGCGTGGCGCCGCTCGAACAGCGAGCGCTCGTGGTTCGCTTCGCTTGCCGACGCTCAAGCCTGCCGCGTGAACCCATCGGGCGACCAGCGTTCGCTGCCCACGCCGTGGTGCACGACGAACAGGCCGTCCGGGTCGTAGCGGTCCTTGACCGCCAGCAGGCGCTGGTAGTTCGCGCCCCAGAAGGCCTGTTGCCACTGCGATTCGAAGAAGTCGCTTTCCGACACGTAGGCGCCGACCACCGGCACACGCCGGCGCAGCGCGTCCATCGTCGCTCGCAAGGCCTGAGCGCGGCGGCGCGCTCCCGCGACGTCGGGCTCGTGGCCGGGCACGCCGGGATAGGCTGGCGGGCCTTCGGCGGCGCAGATGACGAGCGCGAAGGCGTCGAGAACGGCCGGGTTTGTTGCGGTGTCCTTCGCGGCGGCCAGCACCTCGGGCGGCGCGCCGGCCAGGCCCTTGTTGAGGTGCAGCGCCAGGCCGTTGTGACGTGAGGCTTCGAACAGCGCGTCGGCGAGCGTCGCGCGCTGGTCGTCGCGCAGCAGCGTCGCCGACAGCCAGCCCGACTGAAAGCCGTGCAGCACCTGGCCGGCCTGGGCCTGGTCGCCGGGCCAGAAGACGTTACCCTCCGGCGCGCCGGGTCGGTCATCGTGCTCGATGAAGCCGAGCACACGCTTGATGAGCGTGGGTGCCCAGAAGTCACGCGCCGAGGTCGACACGATCTTCAGCGGCGCAAAGTCGATGGAGTAGTCGTGCGGCGCGGCCGCCACCGCATCGAGAAACGGCTGCCACAACGTCTGTGCCTGGCTGCGGTCCAGGCCCTGGAACACCATCGACACCCTGAGCAGGTTGTCGCCGCGCAAGCGTAGCTGCTCGCCCCAATGCGGATTGATGAGGCTGCGGGCGCAGAAGTCGACCATGAGGCCGATGAGCCGCCGATAGGCCGCGTCCGATGACGCGCGCACCGTGAAGTTCACTGCGCCGAAACGCTCGGGCAGCGGATGCACACGCAAGGTCAGTCGCGTGACGATGCCGAAGCTGCCACCGCCGCCGCCCTTCAGCGCCCAGAACAGATCGGGATGCGTGCATGCGTTGGCGATGCGCACCTGACCGTCTGCCGTAACGACCTCGGCTTCGAGCAGGCTGCCCGCGGCCAGGCCGTACGCCTTCGAGAAGCTGCCGAAGCCGCCGCTCTGCACGAGGCCTCCGACGCCCACGGTCATGCAGCCGCCGCCTTGCACGTACCCGCCGCCGCGCGTGGTCACTGCGTCGTACACCTGCGTCCAGATCGCGCCGGCACCGACTGTCACCGCCCGCACCGGTGCGGTCTGGCCCTCGCAGCCGCGCGCGACGAACGCTTCGTGCAGCGCCACGTCGTTCAGATGGCGCGTCCACATCAGCAGAGAGTCGGGCGCGTTCGAGGTGCCTTGATAGCTGTGTCCGCCGCCTTTCACAACGAGGCGCAACCGGTGCGTGCGCGCGAAGTTCACCGCCGCCGCGACATCGGCAGTGTTGCGCGCAGCGACCGCCCACACGCTGGGCGAAGACGTCCAAGCATCGACCCAGCCGTAGGTCTGTGTGAGCGCGAGGTCGTCGCCGAGGGAGTACGGGTTCTGCGGGGACTTGAAGAGCTGCGCGCAGGCCGCGCTGTCGGCGTGCGCGCGGCAATCAGCCCAGGGCGACCGCACAGCGACGAGCGCCTCGCCCACCTGCTGCCGCAGCGCCGCCCATTGGGCATCGGTTGGCCAGCCGGGATCGGTGGGGCGCACGCGGGAGAACGGCGGCATGGCCGAGAGCGCCGACGAAGCCACCGTCGCGGCAGCAGAGGCCTGCGGCCAGGCGCCGCTCATGAGCGGCAAGGCTGCGGCGAGCTTGAGCAGTTGCCTGCGGTCGGGTGCGGCGGAATTCATCGTCGGTTGCCGTGGTGGGATGGTGGGGCACGGGGGGCAGTCTAGTGGCGACGCAGTGGAACGCCTCAAGAACACGACGAACTGTCCCAGACAACTTTAGGGGCCGGGTGACGACTGAGTGTCCGCTCCCACGCGTCGAAATGAACGGTGCGAAGTGCCGTTTTGAGTCGCATCGAGCCGGTCGCGCGACCGGTTCAGGTCGGCCACGTCCGGACGCTGGCCAATGCGCTCGAAACCGGACGTTCGCGTCCGGACACGGGACCGACGTTCGCCTGTTGTTGT
>JBGQEX010000338.1:0-3999 GCA_041496605.1 Piscinibacter sp. | reverse complement strand
GAGCCTGCGCAGCGCCGCCGAGGCGGCCGGCTCGGTGACGCCGACCGTCGACGCGAATGTACAGGCGTCGGTGTTGACGGCGTTCGCGGTCGGGCGCTTGCAGCGCTATGCGCGCTCGGGCTTCAAACGCAACCCGACCGAGCACCTCGATGCCGCGCTGCGCCTGATCGTGGTTTGAGGCTGCGCAACGCGCGTCATCCGACGCAGCCGTCGCCGCGGCTCCCATAAACTCGGCGCATGGCTGATTTCGACTCCCTGATTTCGCGTGCCGAAGTGCTGGTCCAGCGCCTGGAGGCCGTGTTGCCGCACCCGTTGGCCGCGCCCGACTGGGCCGCGTCGGTGGCATTTCGCTATCGCAAGCGAGGCGGCAGCGGCCTGCTCGACCCGGTACGACACGTCGCCACGATTCGCCTCGCCAACCTGCGCGAAGTCGAGCCGCAAAAGGAGCGCCTTGTGCGCAATACCGTGCAGTTCGTGGCCGGCCACGCGGCCAACAACGTGTTGCTGACCGGCGCACGCGGCACCGGAAAAAGTTCACTGATCAAGGCCTGCCTGAACGAGTTTGCGCCGCAGGGCCTGCGGCTGATCGAGGTCGACAAGTCCGACCTCGTTGACCTGCCCGACATCGTCGACCTGGTGGCCGAACGGCCCGAGCGCTTTATCGTCTTTTGCGACGACCTGAGCTTCGACGAGGGCGAGCCGGGCTACAAGGCGCTCAAGTCCATCCTCGACGGCTCGGTGTCGCAGGCCACCGACAACGTGCTGATCTACGCCACCAGCAACCGCCGCCACCTGCTGCCCGAGTACATGAAGGAGAACCTGAGCTACCAGCACATGGCCGACGGCGAGGTGCACCCGGGCGAGGTAGTCGAAGAGAAGATTTCGCTGTCCGAGCGCTTCGGGCTGTGGGTCAGCTTCTACCCGTTCAGCCAGGACGAATACCTGGCCATCGCGGCGCAGTGGCTGCGCGGCTTTGGTGTCGGTGAGGAAGCCATTGTCGCGGCGCGGCAGGAGTCACTTGTGTGGGCCTTGGAGCGCGGGTCACGCTCGGGCCGTGTGGCGTTCCAGTTCGCCAAGGACTACGCCGGAAGGCACCACGCTTGAAGGCGGCTACCGAGCGCACGGCGGTCGACGTGGAAGAATCGGGAACGCGCCGTCCGGTGGACGTCGCGGTGGGCGTGCTGATCGACGGCAGCGGCCGCTTCTTGCTGACCTCGCGCCCCGAAGGCAAGGTGTACGCCGGCCACTGGGAGTTCCCGGGCGGCAAGCTCGAGGCCGGCGAGACGGTCGAGCAGGCCTTGCGCCGCGAGCTGCACGAGGAGCTGGGCATCACGATCGGTGCCGTGCAGCCGTGGAAGACCGAGCTGATGGACTACCCGCATGCCCGCGTCCGCCTGCATTTCTGCAAGGTGTTCGACTGGAGCGGCGAGTTCGAGATGCGCGAGCGGCAGGCGATGGCGTGGCAGACGCTGCCGGTGACGGTGCGGCCGGTGCTGCCGGGCACCATTCCCGTGCTGCAATGGTTCGCCGCCGAACGAGGATTTGCCGGCGCGACGCATGCCGCGTGATTGCTACACTGTCTTCGCCTGTCGACGAGCCGCCTCTAGACAGGCGGCGCCCCCTCGGGGGGCAGGAGCCGGAGGCGACTTGGGGGCACTTTCTTTGAGCTGGCTCGACGACATCAAGTGGGACGCGCAAGGCCTGGTGCCGGTGATCGCACAGGAGGTCGGCAGCAACGATGTGCTGATGTTCGCCTTCATGAATCGAGAGGCGCTGGCCAGAACGGCTGAACTGGGCGAGGCGGTGTATTTCAGCCGATCGCGCAACCGGCTGTGGCACAAGGGCGAGGAGTCGGGGCACATCCAGAAGGTGCATGAGATGCGCCTGGACTGCGACAACGACGTGGTGCTGTTGAAGGTCGAGCAACTGGGTCACAGCCCCGGCATCGCCTGCCACACCGGGCGCCACAGCTGTTTCTTCCAGCTCTACAAAGGCGGCGCCTGGCACACGGTGGAGCCGGTGTTGAAAGACCCGGAGCGGATCTACAAATGAGCCAGTCGCCGAGCCGCCTCAAGACTGGCGAACGCCCCCTCGGGGGGCAGGGCGCAACGCGCCCGTGGGGGTTGTCATGACCAGCAATGACACGCTGGCCCGACTGGCTGAAGTGATCGAGTCGCGGCGCGCCGGCGACCCCGACAAGAGCTACGTCGCGCGCCTGTTTCAGAAGGGCACCGACGCGATCCTGAAGAAGATCGGCGAAGAAGCCACCGAAACGGTGATGGCCGCCAAGGACGGCGACGCGCGCAAGATCGTTTACGAGGTGGCCGACCTGTGGTTCCACTCGATGATCGCGCTCAGCGCCTTCGGGCTGAAACCCGCCGACGTGCTGGCGGAACTGGAACGCCGCGAAGGGCTCTCGGGGCTGGAGGAATTTGCGTCGAGGAAGGCGCAGTTGCGCGACACGGAGGACAACAAGCCATGAACGACATCATTTCGCCCGGCGCCGCGGCGGACAAGACGGCCGAAGAGCTCGCCGGCCTGAAGAACATCGTGATGGTGGTCTACGCGCTGCAGGCGCTCAGCTTCCTGTGGGGCGTGACGGCGATCATCGGCGTCATCGTCGACTACGTGAAGCGCGACGACGCCGTCGGTACGATCTACGAGAGCCACTTCAACTGGCAGATTCGCAGCTTCTGGTGGGGGCTGCTGTGGGGCATCGTGGGGCTGCTGACGTTCTGGTTCGTGATCGGCTTCTTCGTCTGGTTCGCCGCCTGGGTGTGGATGATCTATCGTGTGGTCAAGGGCTGGCTCAAACTCAATGAGGGCAAGCCGGTGATGCCGGCATAGACCTGTTAACGGAACTCGAAGCGATGAGCCACGACCCCCACTGCATCTTCTGCAAGATCGTTGCCGGGCAGATCCCGAGCCGCAAGGTGTTCGAGGACGAGGAACTGCTCGTCTTCCACGACATTCATCCGTGGGCACCGGTGCACTTGCTGATCATCCCGAAGCGGCACATCGCCACGCTGTACGACACCTCGCCCGAGCAGCACCAGGCGCTGCTCGGGCGCATGCTGGCGTTGGCCCCGCAGCTCGCGCTGGAGCAGGGGGTGACCAATGGATTCCGCACGCTGATCAATACCGGTGCGGATGGCATGCAGGAAGTGCAGCATCTGCACATGCATGTGTTCGGCGGGCCGCGCCCCTGGGCCCGCGGTTGACATGTTGGCCCCACGTCGCTTCGCTCCTGCCCCCGCGGGGTTCTCAGCCGCCTTGAGGCGGCTCGGCGGCAGCTGAGCGCTGGCCTAAAATTCAATATTCGTCGTTTGGAGAAACATCATGGGTTCATTCAGCATTTGGCACTGGCTCATCGTGCTGCTGATCGTCGTGCTGGTGTTCGGCACCAAGAAGCTGAAGAACATCGGGCAAGATCTGGGCGGCGCCGTCAAGGGCTTCAAGGACGGCATGAAGGACGGCGCTGCGAGTGCCGAGCCCACGCCGCCGGCGCAGCAGGTCACGGCGCAAAAGACCACCGACGCCAACACGGTCGACGTGGAAGCGAAGACCAAGTCATGAGGGCCGCGCCGTGAGCGCATCGCTGCATGATTGACTTCGGCTTCGACAAGCTCGCGCTGATCGGTGCGGTGGCGTTGATCGTCATCGGGCCCGAGCGCTTGCCCAAGGTGGCGCGCACGGTCGGGCACCTGCTGGGCAAGGCGCAGCGTTATGTTGCCGACGTGAAGGCGGAAGTCAATCGCTCCATCGAGCTGGAAGAGCTCAAGAAGATGAAGACCCAGTTCGAGGACGCGGCGCGCGATGTCGAGCAGACCGTGTCGAACGAGATCCATCAGACGACGGCCGAACTCGACAAGAGCTGGGCCGACGCCAATCCGCGCACGGCGCCGAACAGCGGCCAGCACGACGACCTGCGCCCGCCGCCCGAATACCGGCACCCGAAGAAGAACTGGCGCCTGAAACGCGGGGCGACGCCGCAGTGGT
>JBGQEX010000337.1:0-4025 GCA_041496605.1 Piscinibacter sp. | reverse complement strand
GGCGCGGTGCGCATCGTCAACGGGCGGCTGCTCAAGCAGGAATGCTTCGACCAGCTTGTCAACCCGCGGCGGGCGGTGCGCAAGGAGGCGCAGCAGGTGCATGGCATCTCGGCGCAGATGCTGGCCGACCAGCCCGGCATCGAGCAGGTGCTGCCGGTGTTTCACCGCTTCGCCGAAGACACCGTGCTCGTCGCACACAACGCCGCATTCGACATGCGATTCCTGCAACTGAAGGAGGCGCAGACCGGCGTGCGCTTCGTCCAGCCGGTGCTCGACACCTTGCTGCTGTCGGCACTGGCGCACCCCGGCCACCCCGACGCCGAGCATCAGCTGGAACGCATCGCGGCGCGCCTGGGCGTCAACGTCATCGGCCGCCACACGGCCCTGGGCGATGCGATCGTCACCGGCGAGGTGTTCCTCAAGCTTGTTCCCCTGCTCGCCGAGCGCGGCATCCGCACGCTGAAACAGGCGCGCGAGGCGTCGCGCAAGACCATGTACGCCAAGGTGGACTACTGAAATGAAACTCACTCGTCCCGCGCACGCCACTCCACCCGTTCGGGCTGAGGTATCGAAGCCCCTTCCGATCGCCCTGAGGTATCGAAGGGTCGGTCGGGGCGGGCCCTTCGATACCTCAGGGCGATCGGACATGGTGGAGTGCCGAGAGTTCAGTGCACCAGCACGTTTCATGCGTCGCGGGTCGGGCGAAGCGCGGTGGGGCAACTGAGATGCCGACCCGGGCCGCCAACCTGGCCGATTCGGCGCAGTCGCTCGCCGAGCAGGCGTTCGAGAGCCCGCTCGGGTGGATTGCGCGCGCCGCGCCGATCGGGGTGCCGGCGCACACGCCGCTCGCGCAGGCGCTGGCGACGATGCAGGAGCGGCACATCGGCTCGCTGCTGGTGCTCGACGACGCCGGCGCCGCGCTCGGCATCCTGACGCGCGAGGACATCGTCGCCCGCGTGACGGTGCCGCAGCTCCCGCTCAGCACGCCGATCTCGCAGGTGATGAGCTCGCCGGTCAGCACCCTGACCGTGCATCACACGCTGCACGACGCGGCCCTGCTGATGGCGCGCCAGGGCATTCGCCACGTGCCGGTGACCGACGAGGGCCGCGTGGTCGGCCTGCTGTCGGAGCACGACGTCGCCGCGATGCAGCGCACGACGCTGCAACACGTCAGCACGACGATCCGCGCGGCGAGCGATGTCGGCGCGCTCGGCGCCGCGGCACACGACATCCGCCGCTTCGCCTGCAGCCTGCTCGAGCAGGGCGTCGGCGCGCGCCAGCTGACGCAGCTGATCAGCCATCTCAACGACGTGCTGACCGAACACCTGGTCCAGATGCTGGCCGCTGAACAGGGGCTGGACCTGGAACGTGCCTGCTGGCTCGCCTTCGGCTCCGAAGGCCGCTCCGAGCAGACGATCGCGACCGACCAGGACAACGGACTGGTGTTCGACAGCGACGACCCGCCGCGGGACCGCGCGCGGTGGCTCGCGCTCGGGCAGCGTGTCAACGAGGTGCTGCACGTCTGCGGCTACCCGCTGTGCAAGGGCCACGTAATGGCCGGCAACCCGACCTGCTGCCTGACGGCGGCCGAGTGGTGCGAACGCTTCACCGGCTGGATCGACCACGGCGCGCCGGACGACCTGCTGCAAGCCAGCATCTACTTCGATTTTCGTGCGGTCGCGGGGCGCCACGAGCTGGCGCGCGGCATGCGCGAGCTGGTCACCCGGCAGGCGGCGAGCCAGCCGCGCTTCACCAAGCAGATGGCCGACAACGCGCTGCGCAATCGCGCGCCGCTGAACTGGCGCGGCGCCATCGAGACTCAGGCGCTCGGCGGGCGAGCGATGCTCGACCTCAAGTTCCACGGCGCGACGATCTTCGTGGATGCGGCGCGGCTGTACGCGTTGGCGCGGGGCATCGCGCACACCGGAACGCGCGAACGCTTCGAGGCGCTGGCACAGTTGCTGGAGGTGCCGCCGCACGAGAGCCAGGCGTGGGTCGGCGGGTTCGAATACCTGCAGACGCTGCGCCTGCAGGCGCAGATGGCGCGCGACCCCGCGGCACCGGGCAACCCCAACCTGATCGAACTGGACGCGCTCAACGACATCGAGCGGCGCATGCTGAAAGAGAGCCTGCGCATCGCGCGGCGCCTGCAGCAGCGTATGGAGCTCGACTATCAGCGCTAGGGCCTGCCAGGCACCGGCGTGGGCACGCACTTGGTGTGAACAGGCCCTATTGATGCTTACCAAACGCGCGACAACAGAAACCGTTCGGGCTGAGGTGGTTTCCCGATCGTCCTGAGGTATCGAAGGAAGCCCCCGTTTGGCCTGCACGAGCCCTTCGATACCTCAGGGCGAACGGAGCGTGGTGACTGTCGCGCATTTGGTAATTCTCAATAGGTCAGGAACCGCTCGAGATGCGCTGCCAGCGCCTCCGGCTGATCGTGGTGCAGCATGTGCCCGGCCGGCGACAACACGTGCCGCTCGAGCCGAGGCAGCACGGCCAGGCGCGCTTCGAAGTCCTCGCGCGGGTAGCGGTTGCCCCACCACTTGCTGACGTCGGTCTGGTCGCCTTCGACCCACATGACCGGCGCGGTGATGCGCTTCCAGCATTCCAGCACCTCGGCCTTCTGGTACAGCACCGGGTTGGCGCGCTTGTGCGCCGGGTCACCGAGGATCTCCCATTGGCCGTCCTCACGGCGGCGCGACCAGTGCGGCGCCAGCCAGGCGGCGCGCTGCTCGGTGAGCAGCGGGTTGGTCTTGCGCAGGCGCTGTGCCACCGCCTCGACGCTGTCGTAGTGGCGCAGCTGCGCCGGCTGCTTCAATTCGTCGAGCCATTGGGCGTAGCGCTTGGGCGCCTGCTGCGGCTTGGTTTCGGGCAGGCCGAAGCCTTCGAGGTTGACGACGCGGCGCACACGCTCCGGGCGCACGCCGGCGTAGATCATCACCACGTTGCCGCCCATGCTGTGACCCAGCAGGTCGACCGCCTGCTCGGGCAGCAGCGCGTCGATCACGCCTTCCAGGTCGCCCAGGTAGTCGGGGAACCAATAGGCGTCGGAGCCCGACGACTCGCTCAGACCGAAGCCGCGCCAGTCGAGCGCCAGCACGCAGCGCTCGCCCGCCATCGCGTCGACGACGAACTGGAACGATGCCGCCACATCCATCCAGCCGTGCACCATCACCAGCGGCGGGCGCTCGGGCGTGATCAGGTCGGTGGCGCCCCATTCGAGCACGTGGTAGCGCAGACCGCGCACATTGACGAAGCGGCTGCGGCCGATGCGCCGCGCAACGTAGGGTGAAAAACTCATGCGCGCACTATAGGAGAGCGCGGCAAATCCTGCTGTCGGACGCGTGACAGTCTAGGGACACGGACCGGTGCAAAGTGCCCGAGAATCGGCGCATGAATTCGTCTGCCCCATTCACACTGCGCCCCGCCGAGCTGCGCGACGTGGCGCCCATCGTTCAGCTGATCCGCGAACTGGCCGAGTTCGAAAAGCTCAGCCACTTGTTGCAGGTCACGCCCGAGAAGCTGCGCCCGCACCTGTTCGGTGAGAAGCCGGTGGTCGAAGCGCTGGTGGCCGAGGTGCCCGCCGAGGCGGTGGCGCCGGGGGAGAGCACGGTCGTCGGCTTCGCGCTTTTCTTCACCAACTTCTCGACCTTCCTGGCCCAGCCGGGGCTGTACCTCGAAGACCTCTATGTCAAGCCGAGCCAGCGCGGCAGCGGCATCGGCGAGGCACTGCTGACGCGCCTGGGCAAGCTGGCGGTCGACCGCGGCTACGGCCGCTTCGAGTGGAGTGTGCTGGACTGGAACGAGACCGCGATCCGCTTCTACGAAAAGATGGGCGCCACGGTGTTGCCAGACTGGCGCGTCTGCCGCGTCACCGGCGACGCGCTGCAGGCCATCGCGCAGGGCCGAGCCGGCGCGGACCTGGGCGCCTCAGGCGCCCAGTAACGCCAAGCGTTCCGGCGATACGCGCACGCGCAGGTTCTTCTCGCTGACAACCTCGACGATGGCGTGCTCGGCCATGG
>JBGQEX010000336.1:0-4033 GCA_041496605.1 Piscinibacter sp. | reverse complement strand
TTCCTGCGCCTCATTCGCGGCGTGATGTTGAAGGGCAACGACGTGGCCGGCGCTTGGCCGCACATCTGGCCGCTGCTGCTGTTCACCGCAGTGGTGCTGGCGATCGGGTTGAAGCGCTTCCGCAAGACGCTCGACTAGCGCTGCTAAACTCCGCCCCCAGCGCTGATTTGTTCCGGCTTGCGGGCGCTCTATAAATCCAGCTAAAGACAGGACCCCGAAACCCGGTCCCGCTTTGGCGGCGCCGGGTTTTTCTTTTCTTGGTGCGCCATGCATTCAGTGGGTCAGGTCACACCGCAGTCTCTGCATTTCGCCGCAGCGCTGCCGCTGCAAAGCGGCGCGGCGCTGCGCGACTACACACTCGTCTACGAAACCTACGGCACGCTCAATGCCGACAAGAGCAACGCGGTGCTGGTGTGTCACGCGCTCAATGCGTCGCACCATGTTGCGGGCACCTACGCCGGACAGGACAAGAGCGAAGGCTGGTGGGACAACCTGGTCGGCCCGGGCAAGCCGCTGGACACGAACCGTTTCTTCGTCATCGGCGTCAACAACCCGGGCTCGTGCTTCGGCTCGACCGGGCCGATGCACACCAACCCCGACACCGGCCGGCCCTACGGCGCCGACTTCCCGGTGGTGACGGTGGAAGACTGGGTCGACGCGCAGGCGCGCCTGCTCGACCGCCTGGGCATCACACAGCTCGCTGCCGTGCTCGGCGGCAGCCTGGGCGGCATGCAGGCGCTGAGCTGGTCGCTGCGCTACCCCGAGCGGCTGCGCCACTGCATCGCGGTGGCGACGGCGCCCAACCTGTCGGCGCAGAACATCGCCTTCAACGAGGTCGCGCGCCGCGCCATCATCACCGACCCCGACTTCCATGGCGGCCACTACCAGGCGCACGGCGTGGTGCCCAAGCGCGGCCTGCGCGTGGCCCGCATGATCGGCCACATCACCTACCTGAGCGACGACGCGATGGAAGCCAAGTTCGGCCGCGGCATGAAGGGCGGCGCGCCGGGCTACAGCACGCAGGACATCGAGTTCGAGATCGAGAGCTACCTGCGCTACCAGGGCGACAAGTTCAGCGAGTACTTCGACGCCAATACCTACCTGTTGATCACCCGCGCGCTCGACTACTTCGACCCGGCGCGCGCCTACGAGGGCGACCTGACCGCCGCGGGCGCAGCGGCACGCTGCCAGTTCCAGCTGGTGAGCTTCACCACCGACTGGCGCTTCTCGCCGGCGCGCTCGCGCGAGATCGTCAAGGCGCTGCTCGACAACCGCCGCGACGTGAGCTATGCCGAGATCGAGGCGCCGCACGGGCACGACGCCTTCCTGCTCGACGACGCGCGCTACCACCATTTGTTGCGGGCCTGCTTCGACAACATCGCGCGGGAGGCCGGCCATGTCTGAACGCAAGGACATGGAAATCATCGCCGAGATGGTGCCACCCGGCTCGCGCGTGCTCGACCTCGGCTGCGGCAACGGCGAGTTGCTGGCCTACCTGCGCGACACGCGCCGCTGCAGCGGCTACGGCATCGAGATCGCCGACGACAACGTGCTGGCGTGCACCCGGCGCGGCGTCAACGTGATCCAGCTCAATCTCGAAGAGGGCCTCGCGATGTTCGAGGACCAGAGCTTCGACGTGGTGCTGCAGCTCGACACGATGCAGCACCTGCGCAACACCGAACGCATGCTGCGCGAAACGGCGCGCGTGGGCCGCATCGGCATCGTCAGTTTCCCCAATTTCGCGCACTGGGCGAACCGCCTGCGCGTCGCGAGCGGGCGCATGCCGGTGACCAAGGCCCTGCCCTACGAGTGGTACAACACCCCGAACATCCGCGTCGGCACCTATGCCGACTTCGAGGTGCTGGCGCGCAAGGACGGCCTGCGCGTGCTCGATTCGTTCGGCATCCAGAACGGCCAGGCGGTGCGACGCTGGCCGAACCTGATGGCCAGCGTCGCGGTGTTCAAGTTCGAGCGCTCGTAGGTCGGGCTCGGGGGCGGCATTCATTCACGCGGGTGCCAAGGTGTCAGACCTTACAGCTTGACCGGCCCCCGGGTCGCGCGCGTATGCTGGCCCTCCCCATGAGCAATCCCGGCGCCCCCTATGAGCGCTGCAAACGCAGCGCCGACCTGCTCGCCCACAAACCGCTGGTCCGGCAGATCGCGCACCGCATCCGCGCGCGCCTGCCGGCCAGCGTGGGAATGGACGAGTTGGAGCAGGCCGGGTTGATGGGGCTGAACGAGGCGCTGACGCGCTTCGAAGAGGGCCGCGGTTCGAGCTTCGAGACCTACGCCGCGCGGCGCATCGAAGGCTCGATGCTCGACGCCTTGCGCGCCATGGACACCTTGTCGCGCGATGCCCGCTCGCGGCTGCGCGAGGTGAGCGTCGCCGTGCAGCGCCTCGAACACCGGCTCGGGCGCACGCCGCGCGCCAAGGAGGTGGCCAACGAGCTGGGCTGGCCGCTCGAGAAGTTTCACCAGTGCATGGTCGACGCGGGCGCCGGCGGGGTGCGCACCGGCGAGGTCGAACTCGAGAACATGGAAGACAACTCCTCGATCTGGGCCTCGCTCAGCGATGAAGACGCCACCATCGACGAACATGCCGACCCGCTGCGCGCCCTGCAGATGCGCCAGCGCCACGCCGCGCTCAACGCGGCCTTCGACGCGCTCGAAGAGGCCGAGCGCTTCGTGCTGGAGGCGATCTACAAGCACGGCGCGACGATGCGTGACGTCGGCGAAACGCTGGGCGTCAGCGAGTCGCGCGTGTCGCGCATGAGCGCCGAGATCGTCGCCAAGCTCAAGCTGCGCTTGCGCGACTGGTAGCGCGCGCCGCGACGACGGTCGCCGCAGCCGGCGGCGCCTGCCCACAGCTGTCGACTCGTTCACACCTTTTTTCGGTCGCAACCCTCGCTGCGGTCAAGACGGCCCGCCCGGCGCCGATGGCCAATGTGTGTTCCCGGAGGTCTGCGATGCGATGCTGGTCGGCGTTCTTTGTGTGTTTGGCGCTGGCCGCCTGTGGTGGATCTCCGTCTTCGACCCCCGCTCCCGCCAGCGCCAACACCTTGTCCGGCGTCGCCGCCACCGGCTCGGCGATTGCCGGCCGCATCTACCTCAAGGATGCCGCCGCACATGAGCAGCACGTCGACACGACCGATGGACGCTTTGCATTTGCACTGGGCGGCCTGACGCCGCCATTCATGTTGAAGGCGCAGTGGACCGCCGGCGGCGCGACGCAGACGCTGTATTCCTTCGCGTCGGCCGACGGCACCGCCAACATCACGCCGCTGACGCAGATGGCGGTCGCCGCCGCGGCAGGCGTGGATGCACTCGACCCGATCTACGCCGCCGCGAACGCCGGCGTGTTCGCCACCATCTCGAGCGCGTTGCCCGCGGCCGTCGCGGACCTGCGCAAGTCGCTGCGGCCGCTGCTGGCGCACTACGCGGCGGCCGACCTCGACCCGATCGGCGGCGACTTCGCCGCCGATCACACCGGCATGGACGCGCTGCTCGACAGCGTGACGGTCAGCTACGCCGCCGGCAGCGTGACGGTGGCGGACAAGGCCAGCGGCGCCACGCTGCTCGATGCCCCGGTGGCCAAGCTCTCGCACGCCTTGGCCATGCCCGACTGGAGCGCGCACGACGCGGCGCTCGCCAGCGACCCCGACGTTGCCGTCGACAGCAACGGCAACGGTCTCGTCGCGTGGTCCGAGGTGGTGGCGTCGCACTCCGTCATTCGCGCCCGCTTCCTGCTCGGCGAGGGCGCTGCCGCGGTGCCGGTGAGCAACGCCGGCGACGCCAGCCTGCCGCGGCTCGGCTTCGACCACGCCGGCAACGCCCTGCTGGTGTGGGCGCAGTGGGAGAACCTGCGCAACGACATCTGGTCCAGCCGCTACAGCGCGGCATCCCAGACCTGGAGCACGCCGGCGCGTGTGTCGTCGCCGAGTGCTGCCGACAGCGCTTATGTGCCGAGCGTCGCAGTCGACGCCGCCGGCAACGCCATCGCAACCTGGCACCAGGGCGACGGGCGGACCAATCA
>JBGQEX010000335.1:0-4091 GCA_041496605.1 Piscinibacter sp. | reverse complement strand
GCTGCGAGAAACCGAGGATTGCGTTCATCGGCGTACGCAGCTCGTGGCTCATGCGCGACAGGAATTCGCTCTTGGCGCGGCTGGCTTCCTCGGCGGCATCGCGCGCGACGACCAGTTCGTGCGAGCGCTCCTGGACCAGCAACTCGAGCTCGTCGCGGTGGCGCGCCAGCTCCTGCTCGGCGCGCTTTCGATCGGTGATGTCGCGCGACAGCACGATGAAGCGGTCGTCCTCCGCCGTCGCGCTGCGTTTGCGCGAAACCGACAGCTCGAACCAATGCTCGCCGTGGGGCAGGTTCAGACGCAACTGCGCTCCGCTAGAGGTTCCGCGGAACGACGCTTCGCGCAGCGCGGCGATGACGGTTTCAGCCTCCGCCGTGGGCATCACATCGCGAATGGTGCGGCCAAGAAACTGATCGGGCGGGACGAGCAGCAATTCGGCGCGCGCCGCGCGATAGTCGAGGTATCGGCCTTCGACATCGACCTCGAACAGCAAGTCGGGGATCGCTTCCAGCGTGGCGTTCAGACGCGCCAGCGTGCGTTCGGCCACCCGCTTGGCGTCGTTGAGCGCTTCGAGCGAGCGCGACAGCTCTGCGGTCTTCGCCTTCACACGGCGGCGCAGCGTGAGGTTCCAGAACGCGAGCGTCGTCGCCACCAGCAGCACGCCGAGCAATGCGTAGGCGCCGTAGCGCACATAAGGCAGAACACGGCGCCCGGTGAGCTCCGATCCGTACCATTTCTGTTCGATCTTGCGGTGTTCGGACGCGGTGATTCGCTCGAATCCGTCTTCGACCACTCGCAGCAGGGCCGTATCGCCCTTGCGCACCGCACGATGGAATTCGCCGGAATACAAAGGCACGGAACGGCGGAAGTCCTTCTCGACGCCGAGCTGGTTCAGCAAGTAGATGGCCGGCGGCTGGTCGACGCAAAAGACCCGAACATCGCCGGCCGCCGCCGCCGAAATCACCGCGGAGTAACTGGGGTACTTCTTCATGCTGTCGACGCCGTGCTCACGCAGCACGTCGATGCAGGCATCGCCGTCCTTGACGCCGACCGTGAACCCCTTCAGCGAATCGGCATCGACGATCCCGCTGACGCTGTGGTGGAAGAAGATCGGCACCTCGAGCTTGGCATAGGGCGCGGTGAACTCGTAGATGCCCTTGCGCGCTTCGGTCACGAAGATGGTGTCGATGACATCGGCCTGGCCGGCTTGGATCGCCTGCTGAGCCTTCGCCCAGTCCATGGCCTGCAGCTTCACCGCAATGCCGGTGCGTGCCTCCCACAGCCCCCAGGTGTCCTTGAGGATGCCCTGCAACTGGCCGGACGAATCGCGAAAGATGAACGGCGGGTAGTTGTCGTCCATCACGACGGTGATCGACTTCGGCGGCGCGCCGGACTGCGTCTCCTGGGCGCCAGCCGTGGTTGCCGCGCAACACAGCAGCAAAGCCCACAGCGACGAACGCAGGACCCGAAGCAGCACCGGTTGCCCCACCAGGGCGGGCCACGCGCTGCGGCTGCTTTGTTCGTCTGAATTCTTGTAGCGCATAAGCAGGCCCTCCCTGAGAGCGGCGCATTCGGCACGCCCGCGTTGCGCCGATTCAGGCGCGGCGCAAGAAGCGCCGTGGACCGCGAGCTTGTCCGTGCTCGCGTGAGCCTGATCGAGCGTCGATCGGCAACTGTACTTGGTGAACGTGCGTGGATGGCGCTTGCGATCGCGGTCGATGGCAGCCTAGGGGGGGCGCGCCTTTCCGCACTGGGTCTCGGGGGCCCCAAGTCCAGAGGACCTGGCCGCTCGGAGACGACCTTCCTCGACTGGGCCGGCGTCGGCTCACCGGGTTGACAAGACAAAGAATTGGGACAAATATCCCAAATAATGGACACCAATCGACCCCTGCAGAACGCGCTCGCAGTCGCTGTGACGAGGCTGCTGCGGCCGTTGGTGCGCATGCTGCTTCGCCACTCGATGCCGTTTGCCGCGTTCGAAGAGCTCGCCAAGCGGGTCTATGTCGACGTCGCGCTGACTGAATTCGCGATCCCGGGCAAGAGCCCTTCGAGCTCCCGTGCGTCGATCCTGACCGGGCTCACCCGCAAGGAAGTGCAGCGCCTGCTGGAGGAGCCGGCGACCGACAGCGCCAGCACCGCAGAGCAGTACAACCGGGCATCCCGCGTGCTGACGGGTTGGATCCGCGATGCGGACTTTCACAATGCCGAGGGCGAACCGCGTGCGCTCAATGTCGATGGCGACCTGAGCTTTGCCACGCTGGTGAAGCGGCACAGCGGCGACATGCCCGTGCGCGCGGTGCTTGATGAGCTGTTGCGGGTGGGCGCCATCCGGCGTCGCGACGACGGCCGGATCGAGCCCTTGCAGCGCGCCTACGTGCCCCAGCAGAGCGCCATCGACAAGCTGGGCATCCTCGGTACCGACGTGTCCGACCTGATCGACACGATCGATCACAACGTCCAGCACGGCGCTGCCGATCCGCGGTTCCAGCGCAAGGTCATGTACCACAGCATTCCGGCGGACGCCCTGCCGGCGTTCCGCAAGCTCAGCGCCGCGCAGGCGCAGTCGCTGCTGGAGCGACTCGACGCCTGGCTTGCGGCGCACGACGTCGACGATGCATCCGTCGCGTCGGGGCCGGCGCGCTCCCGCGTCGGCATGGGCATCTACTACTTCGAGCAACCACTCGACTCGGCTGATCCTGAAAGAGGTCCGACATGAATCCCAGACACCTCACTTGCGCGAGCTTGCTTGCCCTGGCTTTTTCGCTGGCATCCTGCGGCGGTGGTGGCGGCATCGGAGGCACCGGGTCGCCGATGGGAACGCTGCGCGTGGCGATCACCGACGCGCCGTCCTGCGGGTACGACGCCGTCAACGTGAGCATCGAGAAGGTGCGCGTTCACCAGAGCGCCACTGCGACCGACAGCGATGCCGGGTGGTCGGAGATCGTGCTGTCGCCGCCCATGCGCGTCGATCTGCTGTCCTTGACCAACGGGTTCCTCGCGGATCTGGGGCAGACATCGCTGCCGGCAGGAAAGTACACGCAACTGCGATTGGTGCTGGCGCCCAACGGCAGCATGCCGCCGTTCGCGAATTCGGTGCTGCCCAGCGGCGGCAGCGAGACCGCGCTGGACACACCCAGCGGCCAACAAAGCGGCCTCAAGCTGAACGCCGACATCACTGTGCCCGCCGACAAGGTGCTCGACGTGGTGCTCGACTTCGATGCCTGCAAGTCGGTGGTCAAGCGCGGCAATTCCGGCCAGTACAACCTCAAGCCGGTGATCGCCGTGATACCGGTCCTGTTCGACGCCGGTCTGCGGATCGTGGGCTATGTCGACCCGGCGATCGCGACCCGCGCGACGGCCGTGTCGGCCCAGGCCAGTGGCGTGCCGGTGAAGGCGACGCCGCCGGACCCGACCGGCAAGTTCGTCCTCTACCCGGTCCCTGTCGGCACCTACGACCTCGTCGTGACCTCGCCCGGCCACGTGACCGCCGTGATGACCGGCGTGCCGGTGATCTCCACCGCCTACACCTACGTCAATAGCGCGACGGTTCCCATCGCGCCGGCCGCAGCGGCGTCGGCCCCGGGCGTCGTCACGGGAACGCTCGCTCCGGCGACCGCGACCGTGCGGGCACTGCAAACCTTTGCCGGGGGGCCGACCGTCGAAGTCCAGTGGGCTCCCGTCGACGCCCTCACCGGCGCGTTCCAGTTCACCTTGCCCGTCGAAGCGCCCGGCAAGACGGCGTTTGCTCCGAATCCCATGTCGCTCAGCTTCGCGCCGGATGCGACAGCGGCCGGCAAGTACAGGCTCGAAGCGGCGTCCGGTGTGGCCACCCAGAGCCTGAACATCGACGTCAACGCGCTAGTACCGCCGGTCACGTTCACGTTCCCCTGAGCAGAAGGCAGGCCATGAGCGCGATCATCGACGCTGCCATCGACCGCAGGATCGGGCCTGCGTGGCCAATGAGCCGGCCGTCGGCCCAGTTGCAGGAAGCGATACAGCACCTGGCGTTGGCGGCGCGGTCCCGCACGGCCGCCATCCTCGCCGTCGGCGGCGCGAGTTCCACGCTGGTCGACGACCTCGTGTTGGACGGC
>JBGQEX010000334.1:0-4132 GCA_041496605.1 Piscinibacter sp. | reverse complement strand
GTTCATGCCGCTGACGAACATGTGGTGGGCCCAGACGATGAAGCTCAGCACGCCGATCGCGAGGATCGCCCACACCATCATCCGGTAACCGAAGATGGCCTTGCGCGAATGCACGCTGATCAGGTCGGACACGATGCCGAAGGCCGGCAGCGCGACGATGTAGACCTCGGGGTGGCCGAAGAACCAGAACAGGTGCTGGAACAGCAGCGGGCTGCCGCCGCGGTAGTTCGTGACCTGACCCATCGACACCAGCGCCGGCATGAAGAAGCTGGTGTGGAGCGTGCGGTCGAGCAGCATCATGATGCCGCTGACGAAGAGCGCCGGGAACGCGAGCAGCGCGAGGATGGTGGCGACGAGGATGCCCCACACCGACAGCGGCATGCGCAGCAGCGTCATGCCCTCGCAGCGCGCCTGCAGCACCGTGGTGACGTAGTTGAGGCCGCCCATCGTCGTGGCGACGATGAAGATCACCAGCGACACCAGCATCAGGATGATGCCCCAGTCGTAGCCCGGCGTGCCCTGCAGAATCGCCTGCGGCGGGTACAACGTCCAGCCGGCGCCGGTGGGCCCGCCAGGCACGAAGAAGCTGGCCATCAGCACCAGCACCGACAGCAGGTAGACCCAGAAGCTCAGCATGTTCATGTACGGGAACACCATGTCGCGCGCACCGACCATCAGCGGGATCAGGTAGTTGCCGAAGCCGCCGAGGAACAGCGCGGTGAGCAGGTAGATCACCATGATCATCCCGTGCATCGTGACGAACTGGTAGTAGTGCGTCGCGTCGATGAAGGCGAAGTGGCCGGGGAAGCCGATCTGCAGCCGCATCAGGTTGGACAGCACCAGGCCGACCAGCCCGACCGCGATGGCGGTGCTGGCGTACTGGACCGCGATCACCTTGTGGTCCTGGCTCCAGACGTACTTCGTCCAGAAGCTTTGCGGGGCATGCTCGGCGTAGGACATGTCGCTCCTCGATGTTCGCCGGCTCAGTTCGCCGGCCCCTTGCCCTGGCTGCGGATGTAAGCCACCAGCGCGTCGACCTCGGCGTCGGCCAGTTCGATCTTCGGCATGATCGGCGCAAAGCCTTTCACGACCCGCGCCGACGGTTCGCGGATAAAACTCTTCAGGTAGGCGTCGTCGACCAGCGCGGTCGAGCCGTCGGCCATGGTTTCGTTCTTGCCGAAGAGCCCCTTCCAGCTCGGCCCGACGCGCACACTGCCGTCCACGCTGTGGCACGCGAGGCAGCCCTTGGACTGGGCCAGCGCCTCCCCTTGCGCCGCCGGCGAGGCGCCACCGGCGGTGGCAGGAGCGCGCATCGTCATCGCGAAGGTCGGCTGCGTCTTCAGCCAGGCATCGAAGGCCGCCTCGCTCTCCACCACCACGTAGCCGTGCATATTGGGGTGGCCCACGCCGCACAGTTGCGCGCACATGGCCTCGAACCGGCCGGCCAGCGTCGGCGTGAACCAGAAGCTGCTCACCATGCCCGGCACGATGTTCATGCGGGCGCGAAACGGCGGCACGAAGAAATCGTGCAGCACGTCGTTCGAGCGCGCGACGACCCGCACCGCCCGGTTCAGCGGCAGGTGCACCTCGTTGCCGTCGATGACGATGTTGTCTTGTCCGGTCGCGTCAGCGGGATCCAGCCCCAGCGGGTTGGCCGCCGTGACGAAGCGCGGGTCGCTGCCGCCGAACTTGGCCGAAGCGCCGGCAAAGCGGAAGCGCCATTGCCACTGCTGGCCGATCACTTCCAGCACCAGGGCGTCGTGCGGCGGCCTCACGTAGTCGGCATAGACCAGCAACCCGGGCGCGAGCAAGGCGACGATGCCCACCGAGGTGACGCCGATCAGCCACCATTCCAGCTTCTTGTTGTGCGGCTGGTAGGCCGCGCGGTGGCCGACGTGCGGGCCTTCGCGATGGCGGAAGCGCCACACCATGTAGGCAAGGAACAGGTTGATGACGACGAAGAAGATGCCGGTGATCGCGAAGGTGATCGTCAGCGTGTCGTCCATGCGCTGCCAGTTCGACGCCAGCGGCGTTGTCCACCACGGGCTCGCGAAGTGGAACCACAGCGAGCCGATGACCAGGACGACGAGCGTGACAGCGATCAGCATCTCGAGTTTCCTTCGCGCCGACTCGGGCCGTCATGCTTGCGCGTTATCGATCGGCATCGCCGCGTTCGAACTCCCAGTACAGCAACGCGGCAGACATGCCGAACACGAGGTGCGCAACCAGCGTCGGCGCGCCGCGCAGGTCGGCAAACCATGGGAACCAGCGCACCATGGCGAAGAAGTTGACGCCATACAGCACCGCGCCGAACAGCGCGCCTGCGGCGAGCGACGCGGCGACGTTGGCTTCGAGGCGCAGCGGCGCGATCAGCACGGCCAGCACGATGCCGAACGCGGCGCCGAGCGCGTAGTGCGTGGCCAGCGCCAGCGTCACCAGGCCGAGCGCAAAGCCGGACGACTGCTGCGCGTCGGGCCCGAGCACGATGGCGGCGACCTGGTGCGAGGCCCGCCACGGGCTTTCACCGCCGACCAGCGACCACAGCAGTTCGAGCACCATCAACACGGCGCCGGCGGCAAACCCGGCCACTGCCGCCGCCGGCCAGTCCGGCATGCGGCGCTCCCAATGTAGCGAATGGATTCCGACTTCCATGGCAGCCTCCGCACGCAGGGGGCGCGGGCGCCGTGCGCCCGCCACCGCGCAATCTCAGGGGAACGCCGGGATGTCCGGCTCGACACCCTCGAGGTGAGCCTCGGGGTGCAGCGCCTGCAAGCGCGCTTCGATTTCGTCGATGCGCGAACGCGGCACATCGACCATCAGCAGGATCTGCCCCTTCTCGATGGCGGCCGTGAAGCGCTTGAGCCGGCTGCTCGGCGTGGAGCTGCCGATCATGCTCGACGACCACGCGCCGAACATCGCACCGACCCCGGCCAGCACCGCAACCATGCCCCATTGCGGCGAATCGCCGACGATGGGAAAGAACACCGCCGCGACCGCGCCCAGCACGGCACCGAGCGCGCCGCCGATGACGAGGCCCGCCTGGGCCGCGCGGATCACGTCCGAGGTCTGCAGGATATTGGCCGCGTGCAGCCCGGACATGTCGGCGGCCTCGGGTCCGACGAAATGCATGTGCTCGGCGCCGATGCGCGCCAGCAGCAAATCGTCCATCGTGCGCCTCGCACTCCCCACATCAGGCAACAACCAGTAGATTCGTCTGCGCATAGTGCCTCCTTGCATCCCGTGATGCGACGGCGGGATGAACCGATCGGATGAGATGGCTGATATGTACACCCGAACGGCGTCGAGAACAAGACGGCTACGGACGGCCCTCGCCGGTGCGGGTTTTCCTGCAGACGCAGGCCCGCCGCGGCTGCGGCGCGATGGCCGATTTGGGCATAGGATGAGCTGTTGGGTCCACCTGGACAGGTGCTACCAAATGATGAACTGGGCCGTCCTGCTGCTGAGCATGGCACTCGCTGCCTGCGCGAGCGCACCGCCGGCGCACGCGCCCGAGAGCCTCTTCAACGACGCGATGTTCGACGCTGCGTCCGAGCGCATTGCTGCCGAGGATGTGTTCGCGTTGAGCGACGCGATGCGGCGCTTCCTCAACAACGACATCGCCAATGAGTTGCGCACCAAGGGTCGCCATCAAGGACTGGTTGATGCGCTGCAGCACAAGGGCAAGCTGCGGCTCGAGTACGACTCGACGATGACGCGCAACGCGACGCAGGCGTTCGATGCACGCTCGGGCAATTGCCTGTCGCTGGTCATCATGACCGCCGCGCTGGCCAAGGAGCTGGGCGTGCCGGTGCAGTATCAGACTGTGTTCGTCGACGAGACCTGGAGCCGCAGCGGCGGCATCTACTTCTCGAGTGGGCACGTCAACCTGACGCTCGGGCCGCGGATGACGGATTCCCGATTCGGATTCGGATACGACGCCCGCCCGTCGCTAACCATCGACTTCCTTCCTCCTGAAGAGCTGCGCGGCCAGCGCGCGCAGTCCATCGCGGAGAACACCATCGTCGCGATGTACATGAACAACCGGGCTGCGGAGCACCTCGCCCAGGGGCGCTTGAACGACGCCTACTGGTGGGCCCGCAACGCGATCGCACAGGCACCCACGTTCCTGAGT
>JBGQEX010000333.1:0-4158 GCA_041496605.1 Piscinibacter sp. | reverse complement strand
GTGCCTGAATCAGTTGGTCCAGTTTGGCCGAATCGGCGGCGAAGGCGCGTATGCCCTCGGCCAGCTTCTCGGTCGCCATTGCGTCGTCGTTGAGCGCGTAGCGAAAGCTCGGTTCGTTGCAGGTGATGGCGTGAATCGGCGCCGTCTGGGCCGCGGCCGGATCGAGCGCGCGCGGCAACGGCGCGTCGCTCGCCTGCAGCGTGGCCAGCAGTTCGGGGCTGATCGTCAGCAGGTCGCAACCGGCCAGTGCGGCGATCTGGCCGACATTGCGAAAACTCGCCCCCATGATCTCGGTGCTGATGCCAAACTTCTTGTAGTAGGTATAGATCTGCGCCACCGACTTCACCCCGGGGTCGTTCGCGCCGGCGTTGGCGGCTTCGTTCCATTGCGCACCGCCGGCCTTCTTGTGCCAGTCGTAGATGCGGCCGACGAACGGCGAGATCAGGCGCACGCCCGCCTCGCCGCAGGCCACCGCCTGGCACAGGCTGAACAGCAGCGTCAGGTTGCAGTGAATGCCTTCATGCCCGAGGATGCGCGCCGCCTGGATGCCTTCCCAGGTCGACGCCACCTTGATCAGCACACGATCGCGGCCGACACCGGCAGCTTCGTACAGCGCCGTGATGCGATGCGCCCGCGCCACCGTCGCGGCGCAGTCGAAACTGAGCCGTGCATCGACCTCAGTGGACACCCGGCCCGGCACGATTTGCAGTATTTCCAGCCCGAAGCGCACCAGCACCTGGTCGACGATTTCGTCGAGCGGCCAGTCTTTGTAGGCCGCCACCGTTTCGGCCAGCAGCGGCGCGTATTCGTTCTGCTGCACCGCCTTGACAATCAGCGACGGATTGGTGGTCGCGTCGCGTGGCGCGAACGCGCCGAGTTGCCTGAAGTTCCCGGTGTCGGCCACCACGGTGGTGAATTGTTTGAGCTGGTCGAGCTGGTTCATGTCGAGACCTCAAGAGCGCCCATTCGCTCCGCTATCCCCCATTAGAACCGAGCCCGCCGCACCGGTGCCCCACACCCCTGCGGAGGGGCGTGGCGTTGACCGGTTCGAGAAACTTCGGCATGATTCGGATGAAACTTAATTACATCACACCACGGAACATGTCATTCGACCTCGTCTTTTTCGGTGGCACGGGCGACCTCACCTGGCGCAAGCTGATGCCCGCACTATTCCAGGCTTTCCGGCACGGCAAGCTACCGGCCGGCGGGCGCATCCTGGCGGTGGCGCGCGATGATCAAAGCGACGACAAGTACCGGGCCTGGCTGAAGGAGCGCTTTCAGGACGTCGAAGGCCACAAACGGCCGTCTGACGAGGAGTTCGCCCGTTTCGCCGAAATGGTCAATTACCGGCGCATGGACTTGTCCAAGCCCGAGCACTACGCCGGCTTGAAACAGTGGCTCGACGAGCGCGGCGCCGACACGGTGGTGCTCTACCTTGCGACCAGTCCGCACCTGTTCCCGCAGATCTGCGAGCAGTTGGGTGCCATGGGGCTGAACGGGCCGCACATTCGCGTGGTACTCGAAAAACCGCTCGGCCACGATCTTGCCAGCGCACAGGAGATCAACCGCGTCGTGCGCTCGGTGTTCAGCGAAACGCACGCCTTCCGCATCGACCACTACCTGGGCAAGGCCTCGGTGCAGAACCTGATGGCACTGCGCTTCGGCAACGCCTTGTTCGAGCCGCTGTGGCGCCGCGAGAGCATCGCCAACATCCAGATCACCTTGGCCGAGAGCCTGGGTGTAGGCACCCGCGGGGACTTCTACGACCGCACCGGTGCGCTGCGCGACATGATCCAGAACCACGCACTGCAGCTGCTGACGATGGTGGCCATGGAGCCGCCGTCGCGCAACGACGCCGACGCGATCCGCGACGAGAAGCTGAAGGTGCTGCGCTCGCTGCGCCCCTTCACCGAGGAGAGCGTGCAGCGCGACGTGGTGCGTGGCCAGTACCGCAAGGGCACTGCCGACGGCAAGCCGGTGCCCGGCTACCTCGACGAGGTGAAGGTGCCGCCGGGCAGCCACTGCGAGACCTTCGTGGCGCTGCGCACCGAGGTGCAGAACTGGCGCTGGGCCGGCGTACCGTTCTACCTGCGCACCGGCAAGCGCCTGGCCGCGCGCGACGCGCAGATCGTCGTCAACTTCCGGCCGACGCCGCACAACATCTTTCCGGGCACGAACCAGCCCAACAAGTTGGTCATCAAGCTGCAGCCCGAAGACGGGCTCGAGCTGCACCTGCTGGCCGCCAAAGGCACCAGCCAGCAAGACACGCTGGCACCGGTGTTCCTCGACCTCGACTTCGACAAGGCCTTCGCCGAGAACCGCGTGGGTGGCTATGAACGATTGCTGCTCGAGGCCATTGCCGGCCGCCTGAACCTGTTCGTGCGCAGCGACGAGCAGGAACAAGCCTGGCGCTGGGTCGAGCCGATCCTGGACGCCTGGAGCCGCGACGACCATGCATCGGGCGGCCCGCGCCCCTACGCGGCAGGCACCTGGGGCCCGGCGGCCGCAAGCGCGCTGGTGGCGCGTGACGGCTTTGCCTGGTCTGAAGAACAATGATGACCGGCGGGCACTGATCATGCTGGACCGCATTCGGGCTTCCATTCCTGCACTGCCGCCTGCCGAGCAGCGTGTCGCCAAGCTGGTGCTGGTCGACCCGCGCAGCTTCGCCAGCTTGCCGGTGACTGAACTGGCCGAGCGGTCCCACGTCAGCAAGCCGACGGTCGTTCGTTTCTGCCGCAGCGTGGGCTACAACGGCTTGGCCGACTTCAAGCTCAAGCTGGCCGGCAATGTGAACGAAGGCGTGCCGTTCGTACACCGTTCGGTCGACGAAGACGACAAGCCGTCGGACGTGATCGTCAAGGTGATCGACAACGCCGTCTCCGCGCTGCTGAAGTACCGCAATGACGCGACCAACCACGCCTTCGAGCGCGCCATCACGGCACTCGTTGCGGCTGGCAAATCGGGCCGGCGCATCGACTTCTATGGCGTGGGCAACTCGGGCATCGTGGCGCAGGACGCGCAGCACAAGTTCTTCCGCCTCGGCGTCCACACGTCCGCCATCAGCGACGGCCACGTGCAGGTGATGAGCGCGACGATGCTGCAGCCGGGCGATTGCGCGGTGATCATCAGCAACTCCGGGCGCAGCCGCGATTCCATGGACGTGGCAGAAATCGCGCGCAAGAAGGGTGCGACGACGATCCTGATCACCGCCAGCGGGTCACCGCTCGCGCACACCGCCCAGGGCACGAACCAGATCCTTCTCGCGGTCGATCATCCGGAAGACTATGACCGCTACAGCCCGATGGTGTCGCGGCTGCTGCATTTGATGGTCATCGACATCCTGACCACCGCCGTCGCATTGCGCCTGCCCGGCGAGCTGCGCCCGATGCTGCAAGAGATCAAGAAGAACCTGCGCGCCAAGCGCTACGCGCCGCAGCCCTGAACGTGGCTCACGGTGCCGCGGCGGCGCCTTCGAACGACAGCACAGCGTCCACGCCGTACAGGCGGGCCAGTGCCAGCAGTTTGGGCGGCGCATGGCGCACCGCAAAACCCTTGCCCCAGGCCTGCGCAACGCGCTGGCATTCCAACAGCACGGCCAACGCGGCTGTATCGAACTGCTGCAAGCCCGACGCGTCGACGACGATGCCGGTGTCGGGCTCTTGCTTGAAGGCCTGCGACAGCATGCGCAAGGTATCGCGCGCCACAGGCATCGTGAGGGTGGCCGGGAGCAGCAGCATGGGGATGGTCGCCGTAGCAATGCGGGTTAGCTGCGGCTTGCGGCCGCCTTGTTGCGCTCGGCCAATTTGGCGATCAGGCCGTCAATGCCATTCTGGCCGATCTCCTGCGCAAAGCTGTTGCGGTAGTTCTCGACCAGCCACACGCCGAGCACGTTCACGTCGTAGATCTTCCAACCGTCGGCCGTCTTCTCGAGCCGATAGTCGAGCTGGATCGGGTCGCCACGGCCGCGCACTTCGGTCTTGACCACCACTTCGGGATCGGCCGCGCTGCCTCGCATCGGCTTGAGCTGCACGGTCTGGTCGCTGACCTGAGCCAATGCACCCGAGTAGGTGCGCACCAGCAGGATCTTGAACTCGTCCTCCAGACGCTTTTGCTGTTCAGGCGTGGCCTGGCGCCAGTAGCGGCCGACCGCCGAAGCCG
>JBGQEX010000332.1:0-4181 GCA_041496605.1 Piscinibacter sp. | reverse complement strand
GTCGGCCTGAAGGGCATCAAGAATCTTGCGATCCAGCGCGTCCAGTGTCGCTTGTGTCATGAGATTCGCCTGACGAAAGAACGGATCATGTGCCAATCACGATATTGATGCAACATTTGGAAAGCAAATTTCGTACGACCGAGCCTAGACTTGCGCTGTCGAATTGCCGAAAGCCAAGGAGCCGTCATGACCACCGCCGCCCGAGCTGCGACGCTACACGCCAGAGTCACCCAGGCGTCGTCGCCGATCGAGCTCGAAAACCGCCATGGGGCACACAACTACCACCCCTTACCGGTAGTGCTCGTCCGCGGCGAAGGGGTCTACCTGTTCGACGACCAGGGTCGGCGCTACCTCGACATGATGTCGGCATACTCGGCCGTCAGCTTCGGCCACAGCCACCCGGATCTGGTGCGCGCGCTCACCGAGCAGGCGTCGCGCCTCGCCGTCACCAGCCGCGCGTTCCACACCGATCGGCTGGGGCCGTTCCTCGAATTGCTGTGCCGCATGACCGGCATGGCGCGCGCTTTGCCGATGAACAGCGGCGCCGAGGCGGTGGAAACCGGCATCAAGGCCGCGCGCAAGTGGGCCTACAAGGTCAAGCGGGTGCCCGAGGGCCGCGCGCAGATCATCGTCGCCAAAGGCAACTTCGCCGGGCGCACGACGACGATCGTCGGCTTCTCCAGCGAAGCGCAGTACCGCGACGGCTTCGGGCCGTTTGCGCCCGGTTTCGTGAGCGTGCCCTTCGGTGACGCTGCCGCGCTGGAAGCGGCCATCACGCCGGACACCGCTGCCTTCTTCGTCGAGCCGATCCAGGGCGAGGCCGGCATCATCGTGCCGCCGGCCGGATACCTGGCGGCCGTGCGCGAGATCTGCACGCGCCACAAGGTGCTGATGGTCTGCGACGAGGTGCAAACCGGCCTCGGCCGCACCGGCCGCATGCTGGCCTGCGACCACGACGGCATCAAGCCCGACGGCCTGATGCTCGGCAAGGCGCTGGGCGGTGGGCTGCTGCCGGTGAGCGCCTTCCTGGCGCGCGACGACGTGATGGCGCAATTCACGCCCGGCGACCACGGCAGCACCTTCGGCGGCAACCCGCTGGCGGCTGCGGTGGGCATGGCCGCGCTGCAGCTGCTCGAGCGCGAACAGCTCGCGCGCCGCGCGCACGACCACGGCGAGTACCTGATGGCACAGCTGTGCCAGCTGAACCATCCCGCCATCGCCGACATCCGCGGCAAGGGGCTGCTGATCGGGGTCGAGATTGATCCGGCGTTTGCCAGCGCGCGAGCGGTGTGCGAAGCCCTGATGGCCGAAGGCGTATTGAGCAAGGACACTCACCACACCGTGGTGCGCCTGGCGCCGCCGCTGGTCATCGACCGGGCGCAGATCGACTTTGCAGTGAATGCGCTGCGGCGGGTCTTGCAGGCGCTGTCGGCGAAGCAGCCGGCCATGCACAGAGAAGCCGCGGTCGCCTGAACCCGGTCGACGCGTCGGATGCCAACGCGCCGCGCGATGGCGTCGAGCTCAGACCCGCTCGACGATCAGCGCGATGCCTTGCCCGACCCCGATGCACATCGTGCACAGCGCGTAGCGGCCGCCGCTTCGGTGGAGCTGGTTGACGGCCGTGGTGACGAGCCGCGCGCCGCTGGCGCCCAAGGGGTGCCCCAAGGCAATCGCGCCGCCGTTCGGGTTGACGCGCGGGTCGTCGTCGCGCAGCCCCAGGTCGCGCAGCACCGCAAGGCCTTGTGCGGCGAAGGCTTCGTTGAGTTCGATGACGTCGAGCTGCGCCAGCGTCAGGCCGGTCAGAGCGAGCACGCGGCGTGTTGCCGGGGCCGGGCCCATGCCCATGATGCGCGGTGGCACACCGGCCGTGGCCATGCCGATCACGCGGGCGCGCGGCGTCAGGCCGTGCCTGGCGGCGCTTGCTTCGTTGGCCAGCAACAGCGCGCAGGCGCCGTCGTTGACACCCGAGGCATTGCCCGCCGTCACGGTGCCGTCCGGCCGCACCACGCCCTTGAGCTTGGCCAGCGCTTCGATCGAGGTTTCGCGCGGGTGCTCGTCGCGGGCCACCACGATCGGGTCGCCCTTCTTCTGCGCGATCGTGACCGGCGTGATCTCGCTGTCGAACACGCCCGCCGCCTGCGCCGCCACCGCTTTCAGCTGCGAGGCGAGCGCCATGCGGTCCTGCGCCTCGCGCTCGATGCGGAATTCGGTCGCGACGTTCTCGGCGGTCTCCGGCATCGAGTCGACGCCGTACCGTTCCTTCATCAGCTTGTTGACGAAGCGCCAGCCGATGGTCGTGTCATAGACCGCATGGCTGCGGCTGTAGGCGCTCTCGGCCTTGGGCATGACGAACGGCGCGCGGCTCATGCTCTCCACGCCGCCGGCAATCATCAATTGCGCTTCGCCGCTCTTGATCGCGCGCGCCGCGCTGCCCACCGCGTCCATGCCCGAGCCGCACAGTCGGTTGACGGTGGCGCCGGGCACCTCGATCGGCAGGCCCGCCAGCAGCGACGCCATGCGCGCGACGTTGCGGTTGTCTTCACCAGCCTGGTTGGCGCAGCCGAAGATCACGTCGGTGACGGCTTGCCAGTCGACCGCCGGGTTGCGCGCCATCAGGGCCTTGAGCGGGATCGCCGCGAGGTCGTCGGGGCGCACGCTCGCCAACGCGCCGGCATAGCGGCCGAAGGGGGTGCGGATGGCGTCGCAGATGAAGGCGTCGGTCATGGTGTTTGTGTGTTCGGCAGGAGTCAGGCGATCAAGGGCACGCCGCTGAGTCGGCGCAGGTCTTCGAGCGCGAGGCCGTTGAAGATTTCCACGACCTTCAGGCCGGCAGGCGTCACGTCGATCACCGCCAGATCCGTGTAGACGCGGCTCACGCAGCCGATGCCGGTGAGCGGGTAGCTGCAGTGCTCGACGAGCTTGCTCTCGCCGCTCTTGGTCAGGTGCTCCATCATCACGCAGGTCTTCTTCGCGCCGATGGCCAGGTCCATCGCGCCGCCGACCGCGGGAATGGCGTCCGGCGCGCCGGTGTGCCAGTTCGCCAAGTCGCCACGCACCGACACCTGGAACGCGCCCAGCACGCAGATGTCGAGATGCCCGCCGCGCATCATCGCGAAGCTGTCGGCATGGTGGAAGTACGCCCCGCCCTTGAGCAGCGTCACCGGTTGCTTGCCGGCATTGATGAGGTCGTAGTCCTCTTCGCCGGCGGCCGGCGCCGGGCCCATGCCGAGCAGGCCGTTCTCGCTGTGCAGGAAGATCTCCCGATCCTTCGGCAGGTGGTTGGCCACCAGCGTCGGCAAACCGATTCCGAGGTTGACGTAGGCGCCTTCGGGAATGTCGCGGGCCACGCGGGCGGCCATCTGGTCACGGTTGAGTCGTTGCAGGCTCATCGCGTCACGCCGCCTGCCTGAAACCGGCCGGCCCGGTGGCCGTGCGCGGCACCTTCACGACCCGGTGCACGAAGATGCCCGGGGTCACGATGTGCTCCGGGTCGAGCTGGCCGAGTTCGACGATGTCGTGCACCGACGCCACCGTCAGCTTTGCCGCCGTCGCCATGATCGGCCCGAAGTTGCGCGCCGTCTTGCGGTACACCAGGTTGCCCCAGCGGTCGCCGGCTTCGGCCTTGATCAGCGCCACATCGGCGGCAATCGGCGACTCCAGCACGTACATGCGCCCGTTGATTTCGCGCGTTTCCTTGCCACGGGCGAGCTCGGTGCCGTAGCCGGTGGGTGTGAAGAAGCCGCCGATGCCGGCACCCGCGGCGCGGATGCGCTCGGCCAGGTTGCCTTGCGGCACCAGTTCCAGTTCGATCCTGCCGGCACGGTAGAGCGCGTCGAACACCTGCGAATCCACTTGGCGCGGGAAACTGCAGATGATCTTGCGCACGCGCCCGGTTTTCAGCAGTGCCGCCAGGCCGGTCTCGCCGTTGCCGGCATTGTTGTTGACGATCGTGAGCTCGCGGGCGCCTTGCGCAATCAGCGCGTCGATGAGCTCGGCCGGCTGGCCGGCGCCGCCGAAGCCGCCGATCATCACCGTGGCGCCGTCGGGCAGGCCTCGCAACGCGGCTTCGACCGAGTCGAAGATCTTGTTGATCACTGGACGGGCTCCAGAAGTTCTATATAAGAACGTTCGTTCGTATCAAGAACACTATCTTACCCGAGCCAAGCCCGCCGTGGCAACCG
>JBGQEX010000331.1:0-4233 GCA_041496605.1 Piscinibacter sp. | reverse complement strand
CAAGAGCATCCTGTGGACCACCGGCAACTACGACCTGGTGGTCGTGACCGAAGGCAGCGACGAAGCGGCGATGGCCGCGCTGCTCACCACCGGTTCGCTGGGCAACGTGCGTTCACAAACGCTGCGCGCCTACTCTTCGACCGAGATCCAGAAGATCATCAGCCTGATGCCCTGAGGCAACGCGCGCGGTGCGCGCGCGACGGCCCTCACTGACGGACGCCTTCGACCTGAATGAGCAGCCGCACCGTGTCGGCCGCGAACGGCAGAGCGTAGGTGACGCCGAAGTCGCTGCGCTTGAGTTCGGCTTCGAAGTCGCCGCCGCACACCTCGCGCCGCACCAGCAGGTTCATCCCGCAACGCCAGCGCAGTGCGCGCAAGGTGACGGGCTGGCTCACGCCGTGCAGCGTGATCTCGCCCTGCACTTCGCGCGGGACCTCGCCGTCCCAGCGCGCGCGGCGGGCCGTGAAGTAGGCTTGCGGGTGCTCGGCGCTGGCGAGCATCTGCGCGCCGCGAATGACGGCATCGAACGGCGCTTGACCGGTGCTGACCGACGCGGTGTCGACCGTGATGCTCAAATCGATCTGTTGCGCGCGGGCGTCGAACCACACCGCGCCGGCGGCATGGTCGAAGCGGCCGCGCGTCGTCGAGGTGCCGTTGTGCAGCACCTCCCAGTGGATGAAGGTGTGGCCGGCGTCGAGGCTGTAGTTCGCCGGTTCGCTCGGCTGCGCGACGACCGCCGGCGCGGCAGCGCCGGTGAGCACCGCCACCAGCAGGGTCACGGCGGCGGCAAAGCTCGGTCGCATGGTGCGGCCTTACTGCTTGATCGCTTCGATCTGCACCAGCAGATGGGTGGTGTCGGGGAAGCCGAAGTTCAGCCCCCAGTTCACGCCCCATTGGCTGCGTGCGATCGTGGTCTCGAAGTCGCCGCCGCAGACCTCGCGCTTGAGCATCGGGTTGTTGTAGCAGTTGAAGTTGCTCGCCTTCAGCGTTACCGGGCGTGACTTGCCGAGCAGCGTCAGCGTGCCGCTGACTTCGCTGACCTTGTCGCCGTTGAAGCTGAACTTGTCGGCGGTGAACCGGCCGGTGGGGAATTCGCCGGCGTTGAAGAAGTCCTTGCTGCGGACATGCTCGTTCAAGGACTCGACGCCGGTGTTCACCGACGTCACGTCGATCGTGATGTCGGCCTTGCCGGTCTTGGCCGTGCGGTCGAACTGCACCAGGCCTTCCTTGACGCTGAAACGGCCGCGATTGGTGGTGGTGCCGAAGTGGCCGATCTCGTAGATCACGAACGTATGCGTCGGGTCCGCGGCATAACTCGCGCTTTGCGCCAGCGCGGCGCCGGTGGCGGCGAGGGCGACGGCGGCGATCAGGAGTTTCTTCATGGGTCGGTTCCTTTTGACTTCGAAATTTGGACAGCGTTGACGAGAGATCGGGTTCACAGCGCGGGCACGCCGCTCAAGGTGAGCTTGAACTTGACGTGCACGTCGTTGGCGACCATCGACGTGTCCTTCCACTCGCCGTCGCCGATTCGGAAGTCGAGCCGCTTGATGACGAAGGCGCCGGTGGCGGTCGTGGCGCTGCTGGATTGGGTCAATGCCACCGGCACCACCACGTCGTGGCTGGCGCCCTTGATGACGAGCTTGCCGACAACGTCGAACTTGCCGGCACCGCTGGACTTCACCGACGTGCTCTGGAAGGTGGCCTGCGGAAACTGCTTGGTGTTGAACCAATCGGGTTTGGCGATCTCGACGTCGCTCTCGACAGCGCCGAGATCGACGCTCGCGAGGTCGATGGTGAAGCCGATCTTCGCCGCCTCGGGCTTCTTCGGGTCGAACGCGATCTGGGCCTCGAACTTGCGGAACTTGCCGTCCACCGGCACGCCCATCTGTTTGCTGGTGAAGGCGATTTCGCTCTGCGCCGGCACGAGCTTCTGCTGCGCGGCGGCGGGCAGCGCGCTCAGTCCCAGAAGGACGGCAGCGAGGGCGGCCCCGGTGAATGTCTTCATGGTGATTCCTTCAGGCATGGCTGGGCCACATGCGCGACAGCAGCGTGTCACGGTCGATGAAATGATGTTTGAGGGCGGCCGCGACGTGCGCAAGCACCAGCAAGGCCATGGCATAGGCGAGGCCTTTGTGCCAGGCCTTGAGGACTTCGGCCAGCGCCTTGTCCACCGGCACGAAATCGGGCAGCGGCAGCACGCCGAACAGCACCACCGGAAACCCGGCCGCCGACGTGTAGGCCCAGCCGACCAGCGGCACCGCAAAGAACAGCAGGTACAGCAGCTGGTGCGTGAGGTGGGCGGTGCGGCGCTGCCAGTCGGGCATCGGCAGATCGGCGGGCGGCCGGTGAGCCAGGCGCCACAGTAGCCGCAACGCCGACATGGCCATGATGGTCATGCCCGCCCACTTGTGCCAATTGAAAAGCTTCAGGCGCTGCGGCGACAGCGGCAGATCGGACATGTACAGACCCACCAGGAACGACCCGACGATGGCAATGGCGAGCAGCCAGTGCAGCGCGATGGCGATGCCGGTGTAGCACGCAGACGAATCGGTTTTCATGTCGACCGGTGGAGTGTGGAGATGCCAGACATACGGACACAAGCCGGCGACGGACGCACTGTAGAGATCGGTTGCTTCATTCGGTTTCAGCGGGCTTGATGTGACTGTTCAAGAAATTGCATCGCTGCCGGCACGGCAGCTGCGCTGAATACGCTCGGTTCGGCGCCGGCATTCCGTTGGCGCTGTCCGGCAGGCCGCGATGCGCCACGGGCAGCGGCGGTCTACACTGCGCATTCGACCGGTCTAGACCACTTTCGCCCATGGCCCTCGACGTCTGCACCCTGACCCGCGGCAGCATTCCGCTGTTGGTCTCGTTTCCCCACGCCGGCACCGACATTCCTCCCGCGATGGCGCGCCGCATGACGCCAGCCGCACTGGCGGTCGCCGACACCGATTGGCATTTGCCCGAACTCTACGCGTTCGTCCGCATCCTCGGCGCCAGCACGCTGGTGCCGCGCTATTCGCGTTACGTGATCGACCTGAACCGGCCGCCCGAGGACAGCAACCTCTACCCGGGGCAGGACAGTACCGGCCTGGTGCCGCTGGACAGCTTTCGCCGGGAAGCCTTGTACCAAGCGGGCCAGGCGCCCGACGCGAGCGAAACCGACGAGCGCCGCGCGACCTATTGGCAGCCCTACCACGACGCGCTGCGCAGCGAACTCGACCGCCTGCGCGCCGCCCATGGCGTGGCGGTGCTGTGGGAGGCGCACTCGATCGCCAGCGTGCTGCCACGCTTCTTCGAAGGCAAGCTGCCCGACCTGAACCTGGGCACCGCCGACGGCCGCTCCTGCGCGCCGCCGCTGCAGGCCGCCGCCGAGGCGGTGCTGCGCTCGCAGACACTGTTCACGCACGTCAGCAACGGCCGTTTCAAGGGCGGCTACAACACGCGCGAATACGGTCGCCCTGCGCAGGGCCTCCACGCGCTGCAGATGGAGATGTGCCACGGCACCTACATGGACGAAGCGCCGCCGTTTGCCTACCGGAGCGAGCTGGCGACGCGGGTTCAGCCGCTGCTACAGCGCATGCTCGAGGCCGTGATGAAAGCGTGCGCGTAGCGGGCTGGCAGCGACCGCGTAGGCCAGCTCGGCCGGCTGCTCCACGTCCCACAGGCACAGGTCGGCGCACTTGCCGACTTGCAGCGTACCGTGGGTGGCCGCCAGGCCCAGCGCCTGCGCCGCATGGCGCGTGACGCCGAGCAGCGCCTCGGCGGGCGTCATGCGGTACAGCGTGCAAGCCATGTTCAGCATCAGCGGCAGGTGCGTGGTCGGGCTGGTGCCGGGGTTGCAATCAGTGGCCACCGCCATCGGCACATGGTGCTTGCGGAACAGGTCGATGGGCGGCGCCTGCGGGTCGCGCAGGAAATAGCTCGCGCCCGGCAACATCACCGCCACCGTGCCGGAGCGCGCCAGCGCGGCGACGCCGGCTTCGTCAACATGCTCCAGGTGGTCCGCCGACAGCGCGCCGAACTCGGCGGCGAGCGCCGCGCCATGCTGGTTCGACAGCTGGTCGGCGTGCAGTTTCACCGGCAGGCCGTGGGCGCGTGCCATCTCGAAGACGCGGCGCGTCTGCGCGAGGCTGAATCCGATGCGTTCGCAAAACGCGTCGGCCGCGTCGGCCAATCCGTCACGCGCCACGGCGGGCAGGATGTGGCGAACGATCTCGTCGATGTACGCGT
>JBGQEX010000330.1:0-4254 GCA_041496605.1 Piscinibacter sp. | reverse complement strand
CACCTTGATGCGATCCTGCGCCGCGTTTCGGGCCGCTCGCTTGAGGAATCGCAATCCGGGACGAGCGCCGGCCGCAGCGCCACCGGACGGCGGCGTGGCACACAATCGCGGCAGCCGATCACTCGCCGCGGCGCATTGCCCATCCGGCAGCGCCGCACCGTCCAGGAGTCAACCCGTTTGAACGACCACGCCCCCTTCTTCAATCTCTACCGCCACGGCTTCGCTCGTGTGGCGGTCGCCGTGCCGCGCTGCCGCGTGGCCGACCCGCTGTTCAACGCCGACGAAACAGCCGCCATGCTGCACGACGCGTCGCGCCAAGGCGCCAGGCTGGTCGTGTTCCCCGAGCTCGGGCTGTCGGCCTACACCTGCGACGACCTGTTCCACCAGCGGGCGTTGCTCGACGCCTGCGAGGCGGCGCTGGCGCGCATCGTCGCCGCCTCCGAAACCTGCGCGGCGGTGGCCGTGGTCGGCCTGCCGCTGCGCGCCGACCACCTGCTGTTCAACTGCGCGGCGGTCGTGCACGGTGGGCGGCTGCTGGGCGTCGTGCCCAAGACCTACCTGCCCAACTACGGCGAGTTCTACGAGGCGCGGCAGTTCAACCCGGCCGACCACGCCGTCTCCACCGAGATCCGCCTGCTGGGCCAGGCGGTACCCTTCGGGCCTCAGTTGCTGTTCGAAGCCGAGAACCTGCCGCAGTTCAAGTTCCACGTCGAGATCTGCGAGGACGTGTGGGTGCCGATCCCGCCGTCGTCGTATGCGGCGCTGGCCGGGGCCACACTGCTCGTCAACCTGTCGGCCTCCAACATCACGGTCGGCAAGTCGGGCTACCGGCACGCGCTGGTCAGCTCGCAGTCGGCACGCTGCCTGGCAGCCTACCTGTATTCATCGGCGGGTCGCGGCGAATCGACGACGGACATGGCCTGGGATGGCCAGGCACTGATCTTCGAGAACGGGCAGTTGCTGGCCGAGTCGCAGCGCTTCAGCGACGAGTCGCACCTGATCACGGCCGACGTGGACCTGGAGCGCGTCTCGCGCGAACGCATGCGGCAAACCAGCTTCGGCCAGTCGGCGGCGCGGCACAAAGACCGCCTTCAGCAGTTCCGCACGGTGCGCTTCACGCTGGCGCTGCCGACGGCGCAAGCCATGCCGCTGCAGCGCGCGATCGAGCGCTTTCCGTACGTGCCCGCGAACATCGAGCAGCGCGACGAGCGCTGCCGCGAGGTCTACAACATCCAGGTGCAGGCGCTGGTGCAGCGGCTGTCGGCGAGCGGCATCGCCAAGCTCGTGATCGGCGTCTCGGGCGGGCTCGATTCGACGCATGCGCTGCTGGTGTGCGCGAAGGCGATGGACCGGCTCGGCCTGCCTCGTACGAACATCCTTGGCGTCACGATGCCCGGCTTCGCGACCAGCGATCGCACGCTCGGGCAGGCGCTGCGGCTGATGCAGGCGGTGGGCTGCGAAGCGCGACAGATCGACATCCGACCCAGCTGCGAGCAGATGCTCGAGGACCTGGGCCACCCTCACGCCGACGGCGCGCCGCAGTACGACGTGACCTTCGAGAACGTGCAGGCCGGCGAGCGCACCAGCCACCTGTTCCGCCTGGCCAACTTCCACGATGCCATCGTGGTCGGCACCGGCGACCTGAGCGAGCTGGCGCTGGGCTGGTGCACCTACGGCGTGGGCGACCACATGTCGCACTACAACGTGAATGCGAGCGTGCCCAAGACCCTGATCAAGCACCTGGTGCGCTGGGTGGCCGAGACCGACCAGGCCGGCACGCCGTGCGGCGCCGTGCTGCTCGACGTGCTGGCCACCGAGATCAGCCCGGAACTGGTTCCCGGCGATGCGTCGGGACAGCCGGGGCAAAGCACCGAAAGCACGCTCGGCCCCTACGACCTGCACGACTTCAGCCTCTACTACACGCTGCGCTTCGGCTTTGCGCCGTCGAAGGTCGCGTTCCTGGCCCACAGTGCCTGGCACGACGCAGCAGCCGGTGGCTGGCCCGAAGGGCCGCACGTGCAGCGTCATGCCTACGGGCTCGCGGAGATCAAGCGCCATTTGCGCACCTTCGTCACCCGCTTCTTCAAGACCAGCCAGTTCAAGCGTTCTTGCGTGCCCAATGCACCCAAGGTCGGCTCGGGCGGCTCCTTGTCGCCGCGCGGCGACTGGCGTGCGCCCAGCGATTCGGAGGCGACGGTGTGGCTGGCCGACCTGGAGCGCATTCCCGACGCATGACGGCTGCGCCGGCCGGTCGCGCGCCGCAATGGCGCTTCACGCGGGGATGCGGCGTGCACCCCAGGCGAGCAACAGCGCGCCGAGAACCACCACGCCGAGTCCCCAGGTGAGCGAGATCGAGTGCGCGAGGCCGCCCACCAGCGGCGGGCCCGCGACAAAGCCGAGGTAGCCCAGCGACGACACGGCGGCAATCGCGGTGGCGGGCGCCACGCCGGGCGTCCTCGTGGCGGCCATGAAGAGGATAGGCACCACATTGGCGAAGCCGACGCCGACGAGCGCGAACCCGCACAACGCGACGATGGGGTCGCGAACCAGCAGCACGGTGGCCATCGCGGTGGCGGCCAGCGTGGCACTCGCGGCCATGAGCCGAGGCGGGCTCACATGCGTGCGCAAGGTGTCGCCGGCGAAGCGCGTGACCGCCATCGCCGCGGAAAAGCTCGCGTAGCCGAGCGCGGCCAACGCCGGCGGCGCGGCGGTTTCAGTCTGCAGGTAGAGCACGCTCCAGTCGTACATGGCGCCCTCGGCCAGCAAGCCCACCGCGGCCAGCGCGCCCAGCACCGCCAGGGCGCCGCGCGGCACGCGGTAGCCCGCATGCTGCTCGGGGTCCTGCGGGTGCACCGGCAGCATGAAGGCGCTCGCGCTGGCCACCAGCGCCGCCACCGCTGCGCCCACGCCGGCCAGTTGCAGCCCGGCCGGCACGTCGGCACCGATCAGCAGGGCCCCCGCGCCGGCACCGCCCATGCCGCCCAGGCTGAACATGCCGTGGAAACCGCTCATGACCTTCTTGCCGCTGTGCGCCTCCAGCACGGTGCCCTCGGCGTTGATCGCGACGTCGAACAGCGCGCCCGCGCCGCCAAACGCCAGCATCAACATGATCAGCGCCGGAAAGGCACTCGCGCTGACGACCAGGGCGAGTGCCGCGCACATCACCAACCCGGCGAGCAGCGCGACGACCCGGGCACCGAGAACGGACACGACCTTGCCCGCCAAGGTCAGGCACATGACGGCACCCACCGCCGCGGCCAGCAATGCCATCGACAGCCCGCTCGCGTCGAGCCCGTAGTGCGCCTTGGCCGTCGGGATGTGCACGCCCCAGATGCCGGCGACAAAGCCCAGCGCCGAAAACTGCGCGCGTGTCGCCCAGCGCGCCGCGCGCAGTCGCGCGGCGGCGTGGCTGCCCACGACCAGCAGCACAGTCATGCGTGCAGCGCCGCCGGCAGCGCCGCGATCTCGATGCGGTTGCCGTCGGGGTCGAGCACGGTGCTCTCGTAGTAGCCATCCCCCGTGCGGCGCGGCTCGCCGATCACGGCATGACCGTCGGCGCGCAGCCGCTGGGTGAGCGCGCCGACCTGCGCCGACGTGCCGGCGTCGAACGCCAGATGCACCAAACCCAGTTGCTGCACCGCCGGCTCGTGCGTGCGCGGCGCGATGCCGGGCATCTGCATCAGCTCGAGGCGGCTCCCGCAGTCGAACGACATGAAGTACGACGCAAAACCAGTGCGAAGATTTTCGTAGCGCGCCCCGGCGCGCCCTCCGAAGTAGCGCTGATAAAAAATGCGCGAGCGTTCCAGATCGGGGGTCCAGAGGGCAGCGTGATCGAGCTTCATGGCAAGCGGGGCAGCGGGTCCGCCCGGGTGGTCGAATCAGCGCAATTGTGCTTGAATCGGCACATCCGTGCAACTTTCGGAGAATTCATGACGATACTGGCCCACGTGAGCGCAACGCAGGCGGCACCGCGTTTTGCGCAGGAGCGCCAGCGTGAGATCGCCCAGGCGCTGCGCGAGAGCGGTCGCGTCGAGGTGGCGGCGCTGGCCACGCACTACGACGTTTCCGAAGACACGATCCGGCGCGACCTGCGGCTGCTCGCCGCACGCGGGATGGTGCAGAAGACCCACGGCGGCGCCGTCGCATTGCATGCGGCGGTCATACCGGCTGCCGAGCGCGCCGGCGTGCTCGCGCCCGCCAAGCGTGCCATCGCGCGGGCGGCGCTCGCGCATGTGCGCCCGCACCAAACGCTCT
>JBGQEX010000329.1:0-4298 GCA_041496605.1 Piscinibacter sp. | reverse complement strand
GCCGCTGCACGGCGTGGCTGCGGCGATTGCGTCGCCGCGCGCCGAGGTGGCCAACACGATCGCCTACCGCCGCCGCAAGGGCACGGCCGCGATGCTCGAGCAACTGGCGCGCGACGTGACCGACTGGCCGGCGCGCGCGGTCGAGTTCTTCGAGCAACTCGCGACCACGCAGTACATGAACCATGTGCGGCTGTACGCGCCGGCCACCGCCGATCTGCGCTCGACGCCGAAGCTCATCCAGCAGGGCGGGCCCTTCAACGCCATCGCCCACTGCGCCGAGATGCGCCGGCCCGAAGCCGGCTCCGGGCGCTACAACATCCCCAACGTTGGCATCTTCCTGTGGCGGCTGCAGCCGTTCCGCTTGAGCGACGTGCCGCTGACGCCCGACCCCGCCGACGTGACGGGACGCAAGTTCCGCTTTAACCCGCTGGGCGCCGACCAGCCGCTGTTCCGCTGGCCGCTGACCGAAACGCTGATCTCGCACATCGCCGAGCCGGCCAACGTGCCCGACCCGATCAACCTGCGGCTGATGGCGCGCGCGGTGAATGCCGCGGCCACCGACCCGACGGTGGCCGACGACTACGGCAGCGGCGAGAGCGTCGTGCTGGCGCGCCCGAACGCCAATCCGGCGCTGCGGCCGCTGCCGATCCCCGTGACCGACGTCTGCGTCTGCGACCTGCGCGACGTCGCCGGTGGCTGGGCGCATGAAGCGACGCTCGCCGCGACCAAGATTGCTATCGACCCGCGGCTCGGCCGGGTGCTGCTCGGCAGCGGTGTCGGCAGGCCCATCCTCGGCACTTTCCACAGCGGCTTCTCGCGGCCCATAGCCGGCGGCGAGTACGAGCGCAGCCTCAGCGGCGACGCGCTCGCCACGCAGCGCAGTGCGAGCGGCGGCGAGGCCTTGCAGCCGCATCTGGACGCCATCGCGTCGGGCGGGCGGCTCGTCATCGCCGACAGCCTCACGTATGCGCAGACGCCGGTGTTCAAGGTCGACGGCGTGACCGCTGCCGGCGCGCCCGGCCTCGAAGTGGTGGTCACCGCGCGCAACGGTGCGCGCCCGTTGATCGCCGCCGGCGGCGCGATCACGCTTTCCATCGGCGCACGCGGTCGGCTGGTGCTCGAGGGCCTGGTGATCAGCGGCGGCGCGCTGCAACTCGCCGCAGCCGCCGACGACGAACCGCGCGAGCTGGTGCTGCGCCACTGCACGCTCGTGCCAGGCCTGAGCCTGAACACCGATGGCAGCGCCACATCGCCGGGCGCGCTGAGCCTCAGCGTCGCGCACCCGTTCGCCAGCGTGACGCTGGAGCAGTGCATCGTCGGCGCGTTGCGCGTGGCCGGCGACGCGACGCTGAACCTGCTCGACTGCATCGTCGACGCGGGCGCACCCGAGGCCGTCGCGTTCGAAGACGTCACGGCCGGCGACGCCGGCGCCGAAATGACGATTCGAGACAGCACGGTGATCGGCAAGCTGCATGGGCGGCTGATGCGCCTGGCGTCGAACACGATCTTCGTTGCGCAGCTCGCGGCGGCCGACACCTGGAAGGCACCGTTGTGGGTCGAGCGCAAGCAGGAAGGTTGTGTGCGTTTCTGTGTCGTGCCGCAAGGCTCGTTGGTACCGAAGCGCTTCCGCTGCGTGCCCGATGAACAACACCCGGACGCGCTGCCGCACTTCACCTCATTGCGCTACGGCGACCCGGGCTACGCGCAGCTGCGCAGCGCCACCGACAAGGTGATTCGCGAAGGCGCCGACGACGGCGGCGAGATCGGCGTGATGCACCCGCTGCACCAGCCGCAACGCGAAACCAATCTGCGCATCCGGCTCGACGAATACCTGCGCTTCGGATTGCACGCAGGCATCTTCTACGCGACCTGAACTGATCACAGGGGAACCACCATGGGTGCCGACCTTTCAAGAATCCGCAGCAACCCCTTGCTCGACTTCGCCGGTGTCGAACTCAAGCAGGGTGGAGTCGTGCTCGACGCCGACTTCAACGAGTTCGGCGCGGTCGTGGACCGGCGTTTTCGCGCCGCCACCAGCGACATCCTCGGCCGCAGCACGGTGTCGTCGACGACGCCCGACGCGTTCAAGATCACTGCGGTGGCCGGCGGGCTGGAGATCGACAAGGGCCGCCTCTACGTCGACGGGCTACTGGCCGAGAACCATGGCGCGGTCTCCACCGCGCCGAGCAAGAAACTGTTCGACCCGCTGCTCGCCGAGCTGAGCTACGCCGACAAGCTCGCCTATGCGACGCAGCCCTACCTGCCCAGCCCGCCCACCTTGCCGACCACGGGGCGGCACCTCGTGTACCTCGACGTGTGGCAGCGCGAAGTCACCCATCTCGAACGGCCCGACCTCGTGGAAGTGGCGGTCGGCGTGGAGACCAGCTCGCGAGTACAGACCGTGTGGCAGGTGCGCGTGCTCGACCCCGATGCGGGCGGCGCCGACTGCGGCTCGCCCGACGCGTCGGTGAACGGCTGGACGGCGCTCACCGATGCGTCGACCGGCCGCCTGACCACCGGCACCTTCGACGTCGCGCCGGAGACCGACCCCTGCGAGCTGCCGCCGACCGGCGGCTACCGCGGCCTGGAGAACCAGACCTACCGCGTCGAGATCCACGATCCCGGCCAGCCCGGCGGCAGCGCCACGTTCAAGTGGTCGCGCGAAAACGCCAGCGTCGGCAGCCGCGTCGCGAGCATGGTGTCGGCCTCCGAACTGGAACTTCAGAGCCTGGGCCGCGACGACGTGCTGCGCTTCAACAGCGGCGACTGGGTCGAGATCACCGACGACGTACGCGAGTTCTCGCAGCGCTGCGGCGAGGTGCGCAAAATCACGGTCAACGAAGCGGCACGCCGCATCACCTTCACACCGGCGCTGCCGGCCGAGATGATTCCGGCGGCGTTCCCCGACTCGGTGTTCCCCGACCAGCGCAACCTGCGCGTGCGGCGCTGGGACCAGAAGCACCAGGTGCTGGCCACCGGCGCCGGCGGCACCACCTCGCTGTTCCAGGACCTCGATGCCACCAACGCGGGTGTCATTCATGTGCCGTCGGCGGGCACCACCTTGCTGCTGGAGAACGGCGTCACGGTGAACTTTGCGTCGACCGGGACGAAGGGCTTCAAGGCCGGCGATTACTGGGTGTTCGCCGCGCGCACCGCCGACGCGTCGGTGGAGCTGCTCAGCGATGCGCCGCCGCGCGGCATCCACCATCACTACGCGCGGCTCGGCTTCTGGGACGTGGCCGCCGGCACCGTCAGCGACTGCCGCAACCCGTGGCCGCCCGAGGGCGGCGAGGGCTGCTGCACGGTGATCGTGCACCCGGGCGAGAGCATCCAGGCGGCCATCGATTCGCTGCCCGACGAGGGCGGCTGCGTCTGCCTGAAGAGCGGCAACCACGCGATCACGGCGCCGATACACGTCAACCGCTCGGGCGTCACGCTGCATGGCGAATCGCCCGGCGTTCGCGTGACGGCCAACGCGGCGACCACGGCAGGACTGCAGCAGATGCTGGTGGTGGGCGGCGCCGAGACGACGGTGCGCGACGTCGAGGTCGCGATGATCCGCTTCGAGGTGGCCGACGTGGCCAAAGGCTTCATCATCGCGCTGCTGCAGGCCTGCGAACGCGTGCGCGTGGTCCAGTGCGGCATGCGCTACGGCGGCGACGCGGCGAAGGCGGTGGTCGGCGTGTCGCTGCTCAACGCCAGCGACATCGAGCTGTCCGGCAACTTCATCGAGGAGTGCTTCCACGGCGTCGACACCGGCGATCTGGTCAGCGGCCTCGTCGTCGAGCGCAACGTGTTTCGCGGTCTCCTGCGCAGCGTCGGCGACAACCAGGTCCCGTACTCGCTGTGGGCCGTGAAGATCGCGCAGGGCGCATCGGTTCAATGCCGCCAGAACGACATCGAAGACTTCATGGTCGGCGTGGCGGCGCTGGCCGGCGCCGCGCAGGTGGTCATCGCCGACAACGACATCCGCCGAGGGCCCTTGCCCTCGGCGCTCGATACGCCGCAGCCGCCCGACGGCATGGTGTTCGCCATCGAGTCCCAGGCCGACCGTTGCCGCATCACCGGCAACCGCATCAACCTGGCAGCGCAGCCGTATGGCGGCATCCGCGTCACCGGGCAGCACAACGAAGTGACCGGCAACCGCTTCGAGAGCACGCGCAAGGGCGCGGTCACCCGAGGGCCGATCGGCGTGCTCGTCGGCGCGATCGCGGCCGCCGCCACCGGCGCCGGCGACTTCGGCAATGTGGCGCAGAACCACTTCGTCGGCCAGCAGATCGCGCTGTTCGCGAGCCGCG
>JBGQEX010000328.1:0-4298 GCA_041496605.1 Piscinibacter sp. | reverse complement strand
GATGGCTCGTTGTGCAACGATTCCGTGTTTGCGCCGCCAGTCAGGTCAGCGGCGCTGGCAATGTATGACGACATGCGCGTCCTCGCCCTCGCTCTCCAAGGCACTCAGTATCGATCGTCGAGATTTAGCGTCGCTTAAGACCGCCCCCCGAGTGAGGGTAGAAAGGCCCCGCCATTTTGCAATCGACATCGCAATCATCTACATTTGGTTGAGCTGTATCAAACAGCGTGAGCACTATGCGATTGCTATTTGTCGAGGACGATGAACTCTTCGGTCAGGCCGCACACAAGGGGCTCGTGCGCGCAGGATACGCTGTCGACTGGATCCGCAAGGGGCGCGAGGTGGCTGTCGCCATGCTCACGCATCACTACGATGGCGTGCTGCTCGACCTCGGGCTGCCCGATGTCAGTGGCGAGAGCGTGCTCAAGAAGATGCGCGATCGACATTCCGATGTTCCGGTCGTCGTCATGACGGCGCGCGGTGGCATCCAAGACCGTATCGGCCTGCTCGATATCGGGGCCGATGACTACATGGTCAAGCCCATCGACCTCGACGAACTGTGCGCCCGCTTGCGCGCCGTGTCGCGGCGCGCGAGAAGCTCGCAGGGCGAGGAGTGCGACACCGAGTACGGCCCGTTGAGGCTGCTTCCGTCGCGCCACGCTGCCACGTGGTACGGCAAGCCGGTGCCACTGACGAACAAGGAGTACGGGCTTCTCGAGACCTTCGTGCGCCGGCGCAACCAGGTCCTGACGCGAGCGCAGTTGGAGGAAGCCCTGTACGGCTGGGGCGAAGAGGTCGGCAGCAACGCGGTCGAGGTCTACATCCACTACCTGCGGCGCAAGTTCGAGAGCGGCTTGATCCAAACCGTGCGCGGCGTGGGCTACCAGTTCGCCGTGCAGACACAGCACGCCTGATGGCCCCGGCCCCGCCGCAGGGGTGAACCCGACGCCGTCATCTGCCGAATCCGGTTCGATCGTGGTCGTTCATGCCGACCCGAACTTCGTATCGAACTTGATGCCCAGCTTCTGCAGCAGTGGTGTGGGCAACAGCCCGCCGGCGCAGACGATGATCGCGTTGTTGCGGTAACTGTGCACCTTGCCGTCGTGTTCGATGTCGACGGACTCTACGTCGATCGACTTGACGTTCGAGTTCAGCAGCACCTTCAGGTGACCGGTCTTCTGACGCTCGGCAAGCAAGTCGCGGTTCTTCTGCTTGACGCGCGCGAACGCACCGCTGCGGTACGACAGGATGACCTCGGTGTCGGGCTGATCCGCCACGGCGATGGCCGCTTCCAGTGCGCTGTCGCCGCCCCCCACGACGAGCACCGACTGGCCCTTGTACTGCTCGGCGTCGACCAGGCGATAGACGACTTTCGACGTCTCTTCGCCGGGCACATCGAGCTTGCGCGGCGTGCCGCGCCGGCCCATCGCGAGCAGCACCGACCCGGCGGTGTATTTGCCGCGGCTGGTCTGTACAACGAAACCGGCGTTGTGTCTTTCAATCCCTTCCATGCTCTCGCGGAACGAAATCTGCAAGCCGGTCTTCTCGACCACGCCGTTCCAAAATTCGAGCAGCTTTTCCTTCTGCACTTCGCCGAACTTGACCTTTCCGATCAAGGCCAGGTGCACTGGTGCGGTCATCGCGATCTTGTTGCGCGGATAGTGAAACACCGAGCCGCCGAGCGACTCTTCCTGCTCGATGATCCGGTAGCGCAGTTTGTGGTGGATCGCCGAGAGTCCCGCCGACAGGCCCGCCGGGCCGCATCCGACGATCAACACGTCGAGATCGAAGCCCGCGGCGGCACGCTTGCGAATGGAATCCATGGCTTGGCGCCCCTGCTCGGCGGCCTTGCGGATCAGCCCCATGCCACCGAGTTCGCCAGCAATGAAGATGCCGGGAACGTTGGTCTCGAATTCCTGACTGATGGTGGGGATGTCGATGCCGCGCTTTTCGGTACCGAACACCAGGGTGATGGCCTCCACGGGGCAGGCCGACAGGCACGCGCCGTGGCCGATGCAGGCGGCGGCGTTCTTCAGTACCGCCTTGCCGTTGACGATGCCGAGGGCGTCTTCCGGGCACGCCACGGCACACGAACCGGACCCGATGCAGCGCGATGCATTGACCACCGGGTGCAGCGAAGGTGGCTCGGCCATGCCGGTTTCGATGGACTGCTGAAGTTCGGCGGCGTGCTCGCGGTGGATTCGTCGATGGCGGCGAAGGTACAACGCGAGGATGACGACGATGCCGGCAGCGTAAAGGTAAAAGTAGTTCATATGGACCCATCGGGGCTGCGCGCGGACGGCGCTGCGCGCGACACCTACTTCTTGACGACCTCGCTGATTTCTATTTTCATGCCAGTGGTCCCCAATGGCACCGCCGCCGATTGACCGGACAAATCGCCGGCTGCCGGCGTTGCCGCGCCGCTCTTGCTCACGCGTGCGCCGACGACGACCTTGGGTGAGCTCGACAGCTTGGCAGCGGGCGACATGGCCATGCTGTCATCGAGCTTGAAGTCGAGCGGCAGGTCCTTGACCTGCTTGCGCAGCGCGGCCAAGGGCATGCGGGGACCGTCGGCCGGGCGGGCGAACACGAACACCGTGTCGTTCGGGCTGACCCGTTTGGCGAGCGACGGCGCGAGGGTGACCGAGCCGCTCACACTGGCCGTGACGGTGGCCGCCGGCGCGGCGCTGGCCGGCAGTGCCGCGGGCGCGGTCGTCGAAGGGGGTAACTTGCCAAGGTCGCGCGCTTCGGCGATGTTCGACTGCATTTGCTGAACCTCCGGGCTGTCCGCCGGTCCCGCCTTGACGATCTTTTCCCAATGCTTCACCGCCGTGGCGTAGTCCTTGCGGTCGAATGCAGCGGTGCCCGCCAGCGACAGCGCTTTGACGTTGCTCGGGTCGAGCTCGAGTGCACGCGTGATCAGCTTCATCGGCTCGCCGTCGAGCTTGCGGTTGTTCTTCACCGCCAGCACATCGGCATAGTCGGCCAGCAGCGTGGCGTCGTCGCCGCGCAGCGCCACCGCCTTGGCATAGGCCGGCACGGCATCGTCGTTGCGCCCGAGCACCGCATATGAGCGCGCCAGCATGGCCCAGCCCACCGCATCATCGGGGTGCTCCTTGAGTCGCTCGGCAAGCTTTTCGGCCATGTTGGCGATCTGCTCGAAACTCATCGCATGGGGCTGCCCCTGCGGCGCGCCGCCGCCCTCGGCGGTGGACTCCCCGGCGACCGACTGCGCCGGTGCGACGCCGGTCTGACCGGGTGAACCTGTCCACCAGTACCCCGCCGCGGCGATCAAGACAACGACGGTGCCGAGCGCGACCAGCAGCGCACGCGACGGACGCGGCGCCGATGCAGCGTGAGCGACGGTGGCAGGCACCGAATCACTGCTCATGACCAGGTCGACCAGCTTGCGCTCGAGCGCGCGTCTGCTTTCTTCGTACTGCGCGTCGCCCAGCACGGCGTCGGCGTGCAGTTCCTTGAGCTGCTGCAGCTGGCGCCGCAGGGTTTGGATCTCATCTTGCATCGGGAGTCTTTCGAGGGTCGGATCGCGAGCGGGGCCGCTGGCCCTGGCTCAAGTTTCGCGCGCGGCCGCCGGTGCGTCCGGCTCGTCGGATTCGAACTGGTCAGCGCCGAGCCGGCTGCGCCGCCGCAGCACCAGCAGCAACACGCCGAGACCGGCAACGAGCAACACCCCGGGGCCGAACCACAGCAAGGCCGTGCTTGCCTTCAGCGGCGGGCGATAGAGAACGAAGTCGCCGTAGCGGGCGGTCATGTACTCGATGATCTGCGCATCGCTGTCGCCGTGCTTGAGCATCTCGCGCACCTGTTCGCGCAGATCGACCGCCAGTGCCGCTTGCGAGTCGGCGATGGTCTGGTTCTGGCACACCAGGCAACGCAACTCGGATGCAATGCGCACCATGCGCGCCTCGAGCACGGGGTCTTCGGATGCCGGTGCGGCTTGCTTCGCGCCGGCCAAGGCCGCCATGCACAGCAAGCAACACAGGGTGATCCACTTAGCCATGGACTTGCCGCAGCAGCGGTTCGATTCGAGTCTGTGTCGCTTCTCGTGGCACACGGTAGCGGCGGTCGGTGGCGGCCAGCAGCCCACCGAAGGCCATCATCAGGCAGCCACCCCAGATCCAGTCGACGAACGGCTTGACGTACACGCGTACCAGCCAGGCGTTGCCGTCGAGTGGCTCGCCCAGCGAGACGTACAGGTCGCGCGTCGGGCTGGCGGTGATCGCCGCGTTGGTCATCGGGTTGCGCTGCACGCGGTAGACGCGCTTCTCGGGCCGCAT
>JBGQEX010000327.1:0-4321 GCA_041496605.1 Piscinibacter sp. | reverse complement strand
GCATGCTCGGCGAACATGCGCACTACGTGGCCGGCAAGAAGTATGTCGACGCAGTGCGCCTGGCCGGCTGCCTGCCGCTGGTGGTGCCGTCGGTCGACGTCGACGGAATCGATGTGCTGTTGGGCTTGGCCGACGGCGTGCTGCTTACCGGCTCGCCGTCGAATGTCCACCCCCGCCACTTCGGCGAGACTGTGCGCGATGTCCAGTTGCCGCTCGACCCCGAGCGTGACGACTGGACCCTGCCGCTGATCCGGCGCGTACTGCAGCGTGGTGTGCCGTTGTTCGCCATTTGCCGCGGCTTCCAGGAAACCAACGTGGCGCTGGGCGGCAGCCTGCATCAAGCGGTTCACGAGGTTCCTGGGCAGCACGACCACCGTGGCGCCAAGGGCGCGAAGGATGCGCCGGCCGAGCAGACCTACGGCCCGGCCCACACCGTCAACATCGTGCCCGGCGGCACGCTCGAAGCCATCCTTGGCGCCGCGCCCATCGAGGTGAATTCGGTCCACGGCCAAGGCGTCAATCGCCTCGCGCCGGGCCTGCGCGTGGAGGCTCGCGCCCCCGACGGCCTGGTCGAGGCCTTCTCGATGATCGACGCCGCATCGTTCAACCTGTGCGTGCAGTGGCACCCCGAGTGGAGAGCGGCAAGCAACCCGGTGTCGATGCGCTTGCTGAAAGCCTTCGGCGCCGCTGCCCAAGCGTATCGCGACCGTCACCGGCAACCCGAGCACGAGCCTGACCGATAGGGGCGATTCCCGGGGTGTCTGCGCGCAGCCCCTTCACCGTCCCCGCCCCGGCGGCAACACCGCCCACGCGCACCGCGCCACAGCCGGTGCCCAGACTCACAGGTGATCTATGGTGGCCCGAGAAAACTTCACATTCAGCGAACTCGAACAGTGGCTCAACGAGCGCCGCGTGACCGAGATCGAATGCCTGGTCCCCGACCTCACCGGCGTGGCACGCGGCAAGATCCTGCCGCGGGAGAAGTTCACCGAAGACCGCGGAATGCGCTTGCCCGAGGCGATCGTCGCGATCGGCGTGACCGGCGAGTTTCCGGAAGAAGGCCCGTACTACGACGTGATCCACGCCACCGATCGCGACATGCACCTGCGGCCCGACCCGTCGACGGTACGCATCGTGCCCTGGGCGGTGGACCCCACGGCGCAGGTCATCCACGATTGTTTCGACCGCGACGGCGTGATGATTCCCTACGCCCCGAGGTCGGTGCTGCGCCGCATCTGCGACCTGTACGACGCGGAAGGCTGGTCGCCGGTGGTCGCGCCCGAACTCGAGTTCTACCTGGTCGAGCGCAATTCAGACCCGAACACACCGCTGCGTCCACCGCGCGGGCGCAGCGGCCGCGCGGAAACGTCGCGCCAGGCCTACTCGATCGATGCGGTGAACGAGTTCGACCCGCTGTTCGAAGACATCTACGACTACTGCGAAAAGATGGAGCTGAACGTGGACACCCTGATCCACGAAGTCGGCGCCGGGCAGATGGAGATCAACTTCTTTCACGCCCATCCGCTGGGCCTGGCCGACGAGGTGTTCTTCTTCAAGCGCACGATTCGCGAAGCCGCACTGCGGCACGAGATGTATGCCACCTTCATGGCCAAGCCGATGGCCAACGAACCCGGCAGCGCCATGCATGTGCACCAGAGCATCCTCGACAAGCAGACCGGCAAGAACATCTTCAGCAACGAAGACGGTTCGCCGAGCAAGGAGTTCTACTGGTACATCGGTGGCCTGCAGAAATACACGCCCGCGGCAATGGCCTTGTTCGCACCCTACGTGAATTCGTATCGGCGGCTCGCGCGTTCGACCGCGGCGCCCATCAACATCCAGTGGGGCACCGACAACCGCACCGTGGGCATTCGTTCACCGGTGGCCACGCCGGCGGCCCGGCGCATCGAGAATCGCGTGATCGGGGCCGACGCCAACCCCTATGTGGCGCTGGCCGCGACGCTGGCCTGCGGCTACCTGGGGCTGAAGAACCGGATCGAACCCTCGGCCGAATGCAAGGGCGACGCCTATCTGTCGGAGTACCAGTTGCCGCGTTCGCTGAGTGAAGCGCTCGGCTGGCTGGCCGACGAAAAGGACTTGCACGATGTGCTGGGCAAGTCGTTCATCACGGTGTACTCGGAGGTGAAGGAAATCGAGCACGATGAATTCATGAAGGTGATCTCGCCGTGGGAGCGTGAGCACCTCCTGCTGCACGTTTGAATGCCGGAGAAACCATGAGTGCCGTGCCCAAGAATCCGCCCAGTGCGTCGCGTTCCACCGCTGACTGGCAAGCCGCGGATGCCGCGCACTACCTGCACCCTTTCACCGACTTCCAAGCGTTGGCGCGCAAGGGCTCGCGCATCATCACCCGAGCCGACAACATCTACCTGTGGGACAGCGACGGCCACAAGATCCTCGACGCCATGTCAGGGCTGTGGTGCGTGAACGTGGGCTACGGGCAGCAGGCCCTGATCGATGCGGCCACCGCGCAGCTTGCGCAACTGCCCTTCTACAACTCGTTCTTCCAGACCACCACCCCGCCGGCCATCGAGCTGGCCGAACTGCTCGCCGAGGTCGCCCCGCCGCAGTTCGAGCATGTGTTCTTCTGCAACTCGGGCTCGGAGGGCAACGACACCGTCGTGCGCATGGTGCGCCGCTACTGGGATCTGCTGGGGCAACCCGAGCGCTCGGTCATCGTCAGCCGCCACAACGCCTATCACGGCTCGACCATGGCCGGCGCGTCGCTGGGCGGAATGAGCGGCATGCACGCGCAGGGCGGCTTGCCCATTCCCGGCATCGTGCACATCGAGCAGCCCTACTGGTTCGAGCATGGCAAGGGCATGAGCCGAGACGACTTCGGCCTCGTGGCCGCGGGCTGGCTCGAAGCCAAGATCCAGGAACTGGGCGCCGACAAGGTGGCTGCATTCATCGGCGAGCCGGTGCAAGGCGCCGGCGGCGTGATCGTTCCGCCTGCCACTTACTGGCCCGAGATCCAGCGCATCTGCGACAAGTACGGCATCTTGCTCGTGTCCGACGAGGTCATCACCGGCTTCGGGCGCACGGGTCGATGGTTCGGCTGCGAGACCTTCGGTTTCAAGCCCGATCTGATGACCTTCGCCAAGGGCGTCACGTCGGGCTACATCCCGCTGGGCGGCGTGATGGTCGGCGAGCGCATCGCCAAGGTCTTGATCGGGCAAGGCGGCGAGTTCAACCACGGCTACACCTACTCGGGTCACCCGGTCGCTTGCGCAGTGGCGCTCGCCAACATTCGATTGATCCAGCGCGAGCGGCTCGTCGAACGCGTGCGTGACGACACCGGCCCCTACCTTGCCGAGTGTTACGCGGCGCTCGCCGAGCACCCGCTCGTGGGTGAGGCGCAAACCTGCGGGTTGATGGGCGCGCTGCTGCTGCTCAAGGGCAAGGCGAGCGGCGAGGCGTTTCCGGCCGCAGCCGAAGTCGGCATGGTCTGCCGCGGCCATTGTTTTGCCGAAGGCGTGATCATGCGTGCCGTCGGTGACCGCATGATCATCGCGCCGCCACTCGTGATCACGCGCGCTCAGATCGACGAGATGGTGGCGCTGATCCGCCGCTGCCTCGACAAGACGCTGGCCGACGTGCGCCGCCGCGGCCTCCTGTAACGCAACGGTCGGACCATCAGCCGCCGGATGCGCCGGCGACGCGCTGTGCCGCGATGAGCTTGCGCACGCCGTCGGCATAGGCCGGGCCATCGACAGCGAGCCGTTCCAGCGGCAGCGCCGGCGGGAACACCCGGGCGGCCAGGACATCGACGCTCTGGGTGTCCAACAGCGCATCGTCGCTGGACAGTCCTGCCAACTCGGCACCCCGGTCCGCCCAGGTCTTGCGCAGCGATCGGACGATGGTCTTGACCTCCGCCACCCTGGCGGGGTCAGAGCGCAACAGCCGGCTCGCCACCTGCTGGGTGACGTCGGCATAGAACTGGACCGTGTACTCGTCGGGCGGTTGCGGCTCGACCTGGAAGCGATAGGCGTGCTCGACCGCGAGTTCGTAGTTGTGCATCGCTTCCGCGATGTTGCCGGCGGAGACCTCGATGTCGCCGAGCACGCGGTGCAGGTTGGCGATGACCTCCGGGTCGGACTCGGCATGCCCGAGCGGCAGCGAATCCAGGCACAGCGGGCGCGCGTCCTCGTGGCGCTGGTATGAGCAAAGCATGTCTGCCAGGTGGTACAGCGTCCACGCGGTGTTCCAGTCGTCGTGGTCCTGGCGGAACAGGCTCAATGCTTCGCGATAGTAGGTTTCGGCCCCGCTGCAATCGTTGTTTCCGAAGCGTCGATCTTCAGCG
>JBGQEX010000326.1:0-4329 GCA_041496605.1 Piscinibacter sp. | reverse complement strand
CTTCCCGGAAAACACCTCGAGCAGCTGCGGCCGCCACGCCACGCGCCGCAGAAAGGCCTGCACGTAGGGGTTGGTCTCGGGGCGGTTCTTCCCGGGGCTGCGGGCCACGAGGTTCACCGAGAAGAACGCGCTGGGCATGGCGTTGAGCGCCGCGGCGTGGCGGTTGGCGTACTCGATGACCCGCGCGTCGGTCCTGCCATACCGAATGCGGGCGCCGATCACGGCCATCTGGAAGTCAGCCGGCGACAGCTCGCGTGCATCCTGAATCATCGTGAGCGTGACCGTGTCGCCCACATCATGCAGGACCTGGCGCAGCCGGTCACAGATCTTGCGCGTCTGCCCGTCGGTCGATGAACAGAGCAGCAGGACGCGCTTCATCGGTGCGCGCTACGGTGCCTTGAAGTCAAACTTGGCCTCGATGGCGCCGGCCACGCCTGGGCGCCGGATCTCGGCGGTGATGTTGTAGGCGTTGCCACTGGAGAAGCGGAAGAAGTTGCCATAGCTCACCGCGTTGTTGGCCGCCACCAGGCCGAGCGCCTTGCTCTCGGTGGTCATCCCATCGGAGACGCGCACCTTCACCTGGGCATCGGTCACCGGCACCTGCGACTTGTTGTCTGCCAGTGAGATGTTGAGATGGTAGTAGCCCTTGCCCGAGGGGATGTCGACCTTTGCCGCACTGGTCTTCTTCACCTGGGCCTGCGCAGCCCGCATCGCCTCGGCCCGCACCATGCCGAGGTAGATATCGGTCCCGGAGACAAGCTTGTGATGTGGATCGGCCGGCATGGCCCGCGCGGCCGGTGCGGGCGGAGTGGCCGGCAGGCCGTAGTTGAACATGTAGACGATGGCACCCCGGATCTCCTGGTCGCTGAGGTCCGGCATTCCGCCGCGGGCCGGCATCGGCCCGTGGCCGTGGATGGCCGAAGCCACCAAGGGATCCAGCCCCTTCTTCAGGCGCGGAATCCACGCCGGGCGGTCGCCGATCTTCGGCGCGCCGTCCTGCCCGGACTGGTGGCACTTGGCGCACTGGTTCTGGACGATCATCTCGCTGCTGCGCACAACCGCCGGCGTGGCCCCGCCCACCGGCTCGACCCAGTGGCCACCCGACCGGTTGACCATGTAGATGATGGCGCGCTCGATCTCGATGTCGCTGACCCCGGAGCTGCCGCCGTGAGCGGGCATGTTGCGGATGCCCTTGAGCGCATGGTCGGTTAGTGCAGTCAAGCCTTGCGAGGCCCGGCCGGCCCAGGCCTTGGCGTCACCGATCTTGGGCGCCTTGTCCTTGCCCGGAACGTGGCATGCGCCGCAGACGGCATCGACCACTTCCTTGCCCAGTCGCTCCTTGCGCTGGGCATCGGCTGCCCCACTGAAAGCCGAGAGCGTGGCGAACACGACGATCGCAGGCAACAAGGCCAGCGCAGAGCCGGAGCGAGCTTGGGTACGCATCGAGGGTCTCCTCTGCAACACGCGGAGCGGATGCTGCATCGCCCCCGCTCGTGCAGGAATCAGCCACCTCTGCAGGCACCACCGACGATCGGCATCCATACCCAGCATGTGGAGAAACTACTTCGGCGGCAGCATGGCGGCATTGAGCGCCGTCAACGATCGACGCGAATCGAGACCGGTCGCCGGTGGGTCCCCCGACCCTCCTCGCGCTGCGCAAGCTCGCTGGCCTGGGTCAGCCAGCCGCAGTCGTTGGTCTCGGCTTCTGTGCGGCGGCAGCCGTGCGCTCCTGCTCGCGATACAGCAGTGCCAGGCCGAGCAGCGACAGCGGCACGGCGATCACCGCCGCAAAGGCCGGCCTCGTCAGGTCGAACTCAGCCCAGGCGCGCCAGATGCCCAGCGTGACCAACGCAAGCCACACCATCATGCTTTGCAGCAGCACGCGCCAGGCCGACCAGCGCGGTTCGTTCGCGAGCACCAGGCCACCGACACCCGACAGCGAGAACCAGCCCGCCATGACGCGTGCGGTCAGCGGCGTGAGCTTCCAGGCCCAGACGCCGATGGCCGCTTGCGGAAACATGAACATCCACAGCGCCACCGCCACCAACATGCCGCCGATCCACGCCATCGCGGTGCGCACCCGCGACGGCACGATCGCGGCGCCGGCGTCGGGCTGAATGGGATCGCGGCGCCGGTTGGCGAACCACAGCCCCGGGATCAGCAGCGGCGTGACCACGTACAGGATCAGCCACAGCTGGAACGGCAGGTGGTGGACGTCGAAGCGCTCCCAATGCAGCACGGTGGCGGCGAGCATCACCCAGACGAAGGCGCAAACCGGCGGCAGGCCCAAGCTCACCTCATGCCAGCGCTTGGCGCGCACGACGCTGGCAAAGTACCACGCCCCACCCAGATAGCCGGTGCCGATCCAGAACGCGGTAAAGGTGGGCTGGATCTTCCAGGCGAAGCGCTCGCCGCTCAGGTCGGGCCGAAAGTACAGCACCGCGAATGCCAGGACCAGAAATGGCACCACGCAGGCCGCGACGATGCGCGTCACCGGCAGCACCCTGTCGTCGCGCTCGGCTACCTCGGGCAACAAAGAGATCATGGCCAGAGGCTCCGCCGTGAGGGTGCAAAACGATACCCGGGAACGTTGGGCGTTGCCAGAGGGCCGGCCCTGTCAAGGCATCGCCGTGGCGAACAGGCGGGCACTCACGGCCCGAGGCGGCAGCCGCTGCCAACAAGCCGAATTGCCATCAAGGGGACGTTCAGCGCTGCTGAACGCGGATAGGTTCTTACCGATAGAACGCTTCCACTTTGCCCTTCAACTTGATCATCAGCGGTTTGCCCTTTCGGTCCACCGCTCGGGCGGCCGGCACCTTCACCCAGCCCTCGCTGATGCAGTACTCCTCGACGTCGAAGCGCTCCTTGTCATTGAAGCGAATTCCGACGTCGTGTTCGAACACGGCAGCAAGGTGATTCGGGCTGCTCGGGTCGACTGACAAGCGGTCAGGCAGCGGGGGAGCGACTTTGGCTTCGTTCATGGGCGATCTCTTGTTTGACGTTGCGGATGGTGCTCCATTTTCGAGGACGCGGCCCCGCACGGCCGATGAAGTGCCCGCGAGCGCCGACATACGGACGATCCCGATCACGACCAGGTCACGGCGGCCGAGAACATGTAGCCGGCCCCGTAGACGGTCTTGATGATCTTCGGGTTCTGCGGATCGCTCTCGAGCTTGCGGCGCAGGCGCGAGATGCGCACGTCGATGCTGCGGTCCAGCGGCGACAGGTCGCGCTGGCCGACCAGTTGTTCGCGCGTCAGGATCTGGAAGGGCCGCTCGACGAAGGCGCGCAGCACCTGCGTCTCGGCCGTGCCGAGCAGGTGTTCGCTGCCGTCGGCGGCGCGCAGGATGTTGGCGGCGCAATCGAGGCTCCAGCCCAGGAACCTGGCGTGGCGGCGCTGCTGTCCGGGCGCGCTGCCGCCCCCACCGGCACGCCGGCGCAGGATACTGCGCACCCGAGCCACCAGCTCGCGCGGCTCGAAGGGCTTGACCATGTAGTCGTCGGCACCGAGCTCGAGGCCCATCACGCGATCGACCGTGTGGCCGCGGCCGGTGAGGATCAGCACACCGCTCGTCGACACCGCGGCGATCTGCCGCACCAGCTCGATGCCGTCCATGTCGGGCAACCCGAGGTCGACGATGCACAGCTCGGGGCGCTCTGTCTGCAGGCGCCGCAGCACCGACGCACCGTTGCGAAACGCTTCGGTGGCGAAGCCGAATTCGTGCAGCGCGGCGACCACCAGCTTCGAGATCGCAGGGTCGTCTTCGACGACATAGATCAGCGCAGCCGGCGTCTGCGCAGCCTCGGAGCGCGACCCGGCAGCGTTCATGCCGAAGCTTCGTCGAGCAGCGCGGCGAGCTGCATCCGGGTGAACGGCTTGGCGAGCATCGGCACGTCGCTGGGCTGGCCCAGGTCGGGCGCGTAGCCGCTCATCAGCACCACCTGCGGCACGCCGCGGCGATCGCGTGCATGTGCGGCGAGCATCCTGCCGTCGATGCCGCCCGGCATCACCACGTCCGACAGCAACAGCGCGATGCCCGGCGTCTGGTCGAGAATCTGCATCGCTTCGCTGCCGTTCTCGGCCTCGATCACCGCGAAGCCGAGTTCTAGCAGCAGACGTCGAACCACCTTGCGCACTTCCGCGTCGTCCTCGACCAGCAGCGCCAGCCCCTGGTCGCCATGCGTTTCATCGTGCGCCAGGTCCGTTGGCAACGGGGGGTCGATGCAGACCTCGCTGGCCGGCAGCCACAACGAGACCGTCGTGCCCTCGCCGAGCGTGCTGCGCACGCTGGTCGCGCCGCCCGATTGCTTGACGAAGCCATAGACGAT
>JBGQEX010000325.1:0-4388 GCA_041496605.1 Piscinibacter sp. | reverse complement strand
GTCGCCGCGTACACGTACAGCCCGTCGCTTGCCAGCGCGTAAACCGTGTAGAGCGTCTGACGACCCATCGCCGTCGACGCCGTCAACCCGGTATTGGCGACACTCCAGGTTTGTCCCGCGTCGGTGCTGATGAAGACGCCGTTCTCCGGCGTCCCGGCATAAAGCGTCGACGGCGAAGCCGGGCTGCTCAGCAGCGCGCTGACCGTGCCACCGGCGGGGCCGATCGAATTCCAGGCCGCGCTCACTTGCGCTTGCGCGTTGCCGATCAGCGCAGTGCAGATGGCGAAGGCCGCCATGCCACGCCCGAGCCACGACCGAATACTGCGAGTGCAAGAACCGAGATCGATTGCGCAATTCATGGTGCAGGTCACCTCCGCAATGCAAGGGGCGCCGCCATTCAACGACGACGTTCGCGTCTATGGATGGTTGTAGTACCTGGGCGCGAATAACACACGAAATGTTGCATCGACAGGCGATGATTTCGACGCCTTGTGGACGCTGGGTGACAAGCGCGTGGGCACCACGAGCAGACGCGCCCTGGACTTGTTACTGCGCGCTCGATACCCGCACTCACTACGTGGGTCCGATTTTGTCGCCGCCGACTGCCGGATCGCGACGCACGCGGTGACACCTTGAAACCACATCGACAAATGTCGTCGCAGCTTTTCCGCATTGGCGCGATCTGCGCCCGTAACGGTCCCCGGCACGCAACCTGCGGCGAAACCCACCGCCACGTCCCTCGCTTCGAAGCGGCTGCGTGATTCAGTGCTCCGGCAAGGCTGACATTACATCCCGTAACCCGACCAGTCCCCGCCGTACGAGACAGCCCCCCTAGAATCTGAGTGGGCGAATTTCCCATTCACCGCAGTGTATCGAACATCGAGTCCCGGGTACACGGTCAAGCGAAAGCAAAGCTTGCCGAAACTGGAATGCAATCCCTCCATCAGTCACCGAGAAGATGAGTACCATCACCGCTCCTCCCATCGCGCCAATGAGCCGTACCGTCCACCAGCTGGGCACGCGCACTTCCGCGGACTTGCTGATGTACCTTGTGCTGACCCTGCTCACCCTCGGTGCATGGCAGTTCAGCCGCCTCGAGTACTTCAAGGCCGGCGACGACATCGGCTATTGGATCGGCGTGGCCGGCGGCGTGATGATGCTCATGCTGTTGACCTACCCGCTGCGCAAGTACTTCAGCTTCACGCGCAACTGGGGTCGGGTGAAGTGGTGGTTCTGGGTTCACGTGACGCTGGGCGTTGCCGGGCCGCTGCTGATCCTCGTGCACTCGACATTCCGGGTCGGATCGCTCAACGCGGCCGTGGCGCTGTACAGCATGATCATCGTCGCGCTCAGCGGCGTGGTCGGACGTTTCTTCTACACGCGCATCCACCGCGGCCTGCACGGTGAAATCACGACCTTGCGCGCACTGCAGGCGCATGCGGGCTTCGATCAGAGCGAGGCCGCGTCGAGGCTGCAGTTCGCACCCACCGTCGAAGCCCGACTGCTCGCATTCGAGCAGCGAGAACTGCACGGCAAGCCGAACAGCCTGACCTACCTGCGGCAGGTCGCCGTGCTGCCGGCGCAGCTTTGGCTCACGTACTGGGCCTGTGCGGCAGACCTGAACGAACCGCTCCGCGCCATTGCCCGACATCGCGAATGGACACCCCAGGACCACGCCAAGCGCGTGCGCCAATCCCGCAAGCTGGTTCGACGTTACCTGTCGAGCGTGGTGCGTGTCGCCCAGTTCACGGCCTACGAGCGCGTGTTCGCGATGTGGCACTTGGCCCACGTGCCGTTTGTCTACGTCCTCTTGGTCAGTGCAATCGCGCACGTGGTCGCGGTGCACGCGTATTGAGCGAAGGCGCAAGCGCATCGCGCTCAAGCCGAGCCTGTCGTTTACCGCGCTGGGACGGCGCGATGCATCTGCACAGCGCCATCGATGACGCCGACAGCCCGCGCTGACGCGCTCAGCGTGGTCTTTGAGCGCACGCGAGACATCGCCGTCGACTGAGAGCACGATGCCCCGCATCGGCACCGACAGGCCGCAACTCGCGGCAGCCGTTCGAGATCACCAGGAGTCCTGAGATGAAACCCCGCCACAAGCGCATGGCCATCGCCATCGGCATTGTCGCCAGCGTGGGCACGGCCGCGGCCTTGGTGCTCAATGCGTTCCAGAGCAACATCGTGTTCTTCTATTCGCCGTCGCAGATTGCGGCCAACGAAGCGCCGGTGAGCCGCACATTCCGGCTCGGCGGCCTGGTGCGCGAAGGCAGCGTCAAGCGCGACGGCGTGAAGGTGAGCTTCATCGTCACTGACACCGCGAAGAACATTCCGGTGACCTTCGAGGGAATCCTGCCGGACCTGTTCAAGGAAGGAAAGGGCGTGGTGGCGCAGGGCCAGTTGCGAGACGGCGTGTTCATGGCGCGCGAGGTGCTCGCCAAGCATGACGAAAACTACATGCCGCCCGAAGCCGCCGAGGCCTTGAAGCGCGCGCAACAGGTCAATCAGAAGCTCGCCACTTCGGTGGTGCAGGAGCCAAGCAAATGATTCCCGAACTCGGGCATTTCGCCCTCTGGCTGGCGCTTGGCGTGGCCATCGTTCTGGGCACGGTGCCGATGCTCGGCGCCGCCCGCGGGCGCGCCGACTGGATGGCCGTGGCGCGCCCGGCTGCACGGCTGTTGTTCGCGCTGGTCGGCCTGGCCTTCGTCTGCCTGGCCGCCTCGTTCGTGCGCAACGACTTCTCCGTGCTTTACGTGGCCTCGAATTCCAACAGCGCATTGCCGCTTCAGTACCGCATTGCCGGCGTGTGGGGCGGCCACGAGGGATCGCTGCTGCTGTGGGTGATGATGTTGTGCGTGTGGATGCTGGCCGTCGCGCAATTCAGCCGCCACCTGCCGGCGGCGCTGCTGTCGCGCATCCTGTCGGTGATGGGTCTGATCAGCCTCGGCTTCCTGCTGTTCATGCTCGTCACGTCCAACCCGTTCGAACGCCTGTTCCCGGTGCCCGCCGACGGCCGCGACCTGAACCCGCTGCTGCAAGACCCCGGCATGGTGTTCCACCCGCCAACGCTCTACATGGGCTACGTGGGGTTCTCGGTGGCGTTCTCGTTCGCCGTGGCCGCGCTCATCGGCGGCAACCTCGACGCCACCTGGGCACGCTGGACCCGCCCATGGACGAACGTCGCGTGGTTCTTCCTGACCGTCGGCATCGCGATGGGCAGCTGGTGGGCGTACTACACGCTGGGCTGGGGCGGCTGGTGGTTCTGGGACCCGGTGGAGAACGCTTCCTTCATGCCGTGGCTGGTCGGCACCGCACTGATTCATTCGCTGGCCGTGACCGAGAAACGCGGCAGCTTCAAGGCCTGGACCGTGCTGCTGGCGATCATGGCGTTCTCGCTGTCGCTGCTGGGGACCTTTCTCGTGCGCTCGGGCGTCCTGTCGTCGGTCCATGCGTTCGCCACCGACCCGCGGCGCGGCCTGTTCATCCTCGGCTTCCTCGCCATCGTCATCGGCGCCTCGCTGACGCTGTACGCGTGGCGAGCGCCCAAGGTCGGCCTCGGAGCGCGTTTCGCATTGGTCTCGCGCGAGACCATGCTGCTGGCCAACAACGTGCTGCTGCTCGTGGCCATGGCAGCGGTGCTGCTCGGAACGCTGTACCCCCTGCTGCTCGACGCGTTGGGGCTGGGCAAGATCTCGGTCGGCCCGCCCTACTTCGACACCGTGTTCATGCCGTTGATGGCTCCGCTCGTGTTCCTGATGGGCATCGGCCCGCTCGCGCGCTGGAAGGAGGCCCAATTGCCCGAGCTCGGCACGCGCTTGCGCTGGGCCCTGGCCGTCGCGGTCGTCTCCGCGCTGCTCGCCGGCTGGCTGGCCGGGCGCATCGGCTTCGTGTCGAGCCTCGGCTTGCTGATGGCGTTCTGGATCGTCGCATCGGTGGCCACCGACCTCGTGGAACGGCTGCGGCCGCCAGGCGGCATGGGCGGCAGTGCGCTTGCGCGCCTGCGCCAGCTGCCGCGGACCATGGTGGCGATGATGATCGCGCACCTGGGCGTGGCGGCCTTCATCTTCGGCGTGGCCATGGTGAAAACCTACGAGGTGGAACGCGACGTGAAGATGGACGTCGGCGACACCACCGAGATCAACGGCTACACGTTCACGTTCCGCGGCGTTCGGGACCTGCTGGGCCCCAACTACGAGGCGGCACAGGGGCTCGTCGAGGTCACGCGCGACGGCCGCAAGGTCGTCGACATGCGGCCCGAGAAGCGCGTCTACCGCGTGCAGCGCAACCCGATGACCAACGCGGCGATCACCGCCAGCCCGACGCGCGACCTGTACGTCTCGCTGGGCGAGCCACTCGACGGCAACGCCTGGCTGGTACGCGTGTACGTC
>JBGQEX010000324.1:0-4404 GCA_041496605.1 Piscinibacter sp. | reverse complement strand
GCCGACCTTGCCGTGAATCGCCGGCGCGGAAAGCCCCTTCCAGCCTTTTTCGAGAATGAAACCGCGAATCAGATCGTCTTCGGTCTTGGCCCAGACCACGAAGACGTCGGCGATCGGGCTGTTGGTGATCCACATCTTGCTGCCCGACAGCGAGTAGCCGCCGGCCACCTTCTTGGCCCGCGTGATCATGCCGCCGGGGTCCGAGCCGTAGTTCGGTTCGGTCAGGCCGAAGCAGCCGATCCATTCGCCGCTCGCGAGCTTGGGCAGGTATTTCTGCTTCTGCGCCTCAGTGCCGAACTCGTTGATCGGCACCATCACGAGTGAACTCTGCACGCTCATCATCGAGCGATAGCCGGAGTCCACGCGCTCGACCTCGCGCGCCACCAGCCCGTAGCACACGTAGTTGAGGCCCGCGCCGCCGTAGGCCTCGGGGATGGTGGCACCGAGCAGGCCGAGCTCGCCCATCTCGCGAAAGATGGCGACATCGGTCTGCTCATTGCGGAACGCTTCGAGCACGCGCGGCGCCAGGCGCTCCTGGCAATAGGCATTCGCGGCTTCGCGCACCTGGCGCTCATCGTCGCTGAGCTGCTGGTCGAGCAGCAGCGGATCGTCCCAATGGAAGCTGGCCTTGGTGGTGGATGACATGATGGGATCTCCGGTGCTGGTATTCATTCAGGGACCACGGCCGTGACTTCGATCTCGACCTTGGCGCGATCTTCCATCAGGGCGGCCACCTGCACCGCCGTCATCGCGATGTCGTAGTAGCCGATCAGCTCGCGAAAGGCCTTGCCGATCTCGGGCAGCGCCGCCAGGTACTCGCGCTTGTCGGTCACGTACCAGGTCATGCGCGCGATGTGTGCCGGCTTGGCCCCGCCGGCCTCGAGCACGGCCACGATGTTCTGCAGCGTCTGGCGCACCTGGCCCGCGAAGTCGTCGGTGTGGAAGCGCTCGTCGGCGTCCCAGCCGATCATGCCCGCGACGAAGATCTGGTGCCCGTGGGCGGACACGCCGTTGGCGTAGCCCTTGGGACGCGGCCAGCCGATAGGATTGAGTGCTTGCATGGGTTTCCTCATGGTTATTGTGACGGGCCGCCGTTCATTCCTGACGGCAGAAACGCTCGATCGCGGCGCGCAGGTCTGGCGGCAGCGCGACGGCCTGGTGCGTATCGAGGCTGGTGGTGACGATCACCTGACGGGTGCGAACGCGCTCTTCACCGCCGCAGCGACCGTCGAGCGCCAGGATCAGCGAGCGCGACCCCAGGTGTTCGACGCCGAGCCCGAATGTCACTTCGTCACCCATGCGGCTGATCGCGCGGAATTCGGTCTGCAGACTCACCGTGGGCATGCCGATGCGCCGCGGCCCGAGCAACTCCGCATAGGGGATGCCCAGCGCGTCGGTCACCCAGTCCTCGACCAGGCCGTTGAGCATGACAAAGTACTGGGGGTAGAAGACGATGCCGGCGGGGTCGCAGTCGGAAAAGCGAATGCGCTGGCATCGTTCGAAGCGGCCGGCCTTTGTCATCGCCGGCCTCAATCCATCTCATGCAGCTTGAAGCGCTGCAACTTGCCGGTCTGGGTGCGGGGAAGCTTGTCGACGAAGGCGACCGCGCGCGGGTACTTGTAGGGCGCGACGGTGTGCTTGACGAAATCCTGGATTGCGCGGGCCAGCTCGGGGCCGGGCTGCGTGCCGGGCCGAAGCACGATGTAGGCCTTGACGATCTGCCCGCGTTCGGCGTCCGGCGCACCGATGACGCCGCACTCGGCCACGGCGGGGTGGTGCATCAGGGCCTCTTCCACCTCGGGCGAGGCGATGTTGTAGCCGGCCGAGATGATCATGTCGTCGGTGCGCGCGTGGTAGTAGAAGTAGCCGTCGGCGTCCACGAGGTAGGCGTCGCCCGTGTAGTTCCAGCCATCGCTCACGTAGCTCTTCTGGCGCGCGTCGGCAAGGTAGCGACAACCGGTGGGGCCTTTGACGCGCAGCCTGCCCACCGTGCCCGGCGCAACCGGTTGACCTTTGTCGTCGACCACCTCGGCGCGATAGCCCGGCACCGGCAGGCCGGTGGCCCCGGGGCGCGCATGCGCCTCGTCGGCCGAGATAAAGATGTGCAGCATCTCGGTGGCGCCGATGCCGTCGATCAGCTCGATGCCGGTGGCCTCTTTCCACTGCGCGCGGGTCGAGGCCGGCAGCGCCTCGCCGGCCGAGACGCATTTGCACAGCCGCGTGCGGCGCAGCTCGGCACCACGCGCGGCCAGGGTGCGGTACGAGGTGGGCGCGGTGAAGAGCACGGTGGCGCCGAACTCCTTGATGCCGTCGAGCAGCTGAGGCGGGCCGCACTTCTCCAGCAGCACGGTGGACGCGCCGACGGCCATCGGGAACAGCAGCAGCCCGCCCAGACCGAAGGTGAAGGCCAGCGGCGGGCTGCCGATGAACACATCATCGGGCTCGGGCTTGAGCACATGCGGCGGCCAGCATTTACAGATCGCCATCACGTCGCGGTGGAAATGCATCGTGCCCTTCGGCACGCCGGTGGTTCCCGAGGTGAAGCCGAGGAGGCAGGTGTCGTCGGCGGCCGTGTCGACGTTGCTGAAGCGATACGGATGGCGCTCCATCGCGCGCTCGAGGCTGTCCGGACCGGGGTAGTTGAAATGCAGGATCTGGCGCAGCGTCGGGCAGGCCTGCGCCGTCGCGAGCAGTTCGTCCGCCAGCGCGGCGTCGCACAGCGCATGGCTGACCTGGCCGAGGTCGACGATCGCCTTGAGTTCCTTCGCGCGCAGCAGCGGCATCGTCGCCACCGCGATGCCGCCGGCCTTCATCACCGCGAACCAGCAGGCCGCGAGCATCGGGTTGTTGGGGGCACGCAGCAGCACGCGGTTGCCGGGCACCAGGCCCATTTCGGACACCAGCACGTGGGCGATGCGGTCGGCCTTGTCCTGCAGGTCGCGGTAGGTCCAGGTCAGGCCGGGGGCACGAATGCACACGCGGTCGCCGCGGCCTTCGGCGACATGCCGGTCGAGCAGCTCGGTGGCGCAGTTGAGTTGCGCCGGGAAGTGCAGTTCGGGCAACTCGAACAGGAACTCGGGCTGCGACTCGGGCGACGGCAGGTTGTCGCGGGCAAAGGTGTCGATGTGGGCGCTGGGCATGGTGGACCTCAAGGCAGTGGGCCGGCTCAGGACGGGTTGGACGTCTTCAAGTCGCGCAGCAGTTCGCGCGCGATGATCAGTTGCTGCACCTCGGTGGCCCCCTCGTAGATGCGCAGCGCGCGGATCTCGCGGTACAGGCGCTCGACCGGCACCTCGCTGACGACGCCGAGGCCGCCCCACAGCTGCACGGCCGCGTCGATGACCTGCTGCGCGCCCTCGGTGGCCACCATCTTGGCCATCGCGGCCTCGCGCGTCACGTTCGCACCCTGGTCGCGTTGCCAGGCCGCGCGGTAGGTGAGCAGAGCCGCGCTGTCGATGGTGGTGGCCATCTGGGCCAGCTTGGCCTGGGTGAGTTGGAAGTCAGCAAGCACGCCGTTGAACATCTTGCGCGTGGTCGCGCGCTGCAAGCCTTCGTCGAGCGCACGCCGCGCGAAACCCAGCGCGGCCGCCGCCACCGAGGTGCGGAACACGTCGAGCGTGCGCATCGCCACCTTGAAGCCATCGCCCGCGTCGCCCACGCGCTGGCTCGCCGGCACACGGCAGTTGGTGAAGCGCAGCCGCGCCAGCGGGTGCGGCGCGATCACGGCGATGCGCTCGGCAATCTCGAAGCCGGGCGTGCCGGCGTCGACGATGAAGGCCGAGATGCCGCGCGAGCCCGGCGCTTCGCCGGTGCGCGCGAACACGACGTAGAAGTCGGCGATGCCGCCGTTGGAGATCCAGGTCTTCTCGCCGTCGAGGACGAAGTGATCCCCCTCGGCGCGCGCCGCACAAGCCAGCGCGGCCACGTCCGAGCCTGCATCGGGCTCCGACAGCGCAAAGGCCGCGATCGCCTCGCCGCGCGCCACGCGCGACAGGTAGCGGGACTTCTGCTCGGGTGTGCCGGCGAGGCTGATCGCGCCCGAGCCCAAGCCCTGCATCGCGAAGGCGAAGTCGGCCAGGCCGCTGTGGCGCGCCAGCGTCTCGCGGATCAGGCAAAGCGTGCGGACGTCGAGCTTCTCTCCCTCGCCAGCTCCAGTGTGGCGGAGCCAGCCATCTTTGCCCAGCATCCGCACCAACGAGATACACGCGGCTGCGGATGCCGCTGGTGCGCTGCTGGCCCCAACAGGCGAACGGGGGCCATAGTGCGCTCCCCGCGCTCGTCGTAGCGGCGGCGGGCCGCATCGATGTGCGGTCGCTCCACTACTCGGCCAGTGGGATCGCGATCGCCACCTCCATCGGCTGGCCCCACGGCATCGTGACCGTCTGCACGTCGACGCGGTAGCGG
>JBGQEX010000323.1:0-4421 GCA_041496605.1 Piscinibacter sp. | reverse complement strand
TTCGGCATCTCGGTGGCCGCGGTCGAGCAGCTGTGCCCGCAGCTCGTCGCACGCAGCCCGGCGCTGCGGGCCTGCACGGCGAACATGAAGGCCGTGGCCACGCAGGCCTACCAGACCTGGATGGTTCCCGACCTGCACCAGCTCGGCTGGACCCTGCTCGGGCGCGATGCGCAAGAACCCGTGTTGAGCGGGTTCAGCGAGCCCTTCGACACCTGGGCGCCGATGGACCAGTTGCTGTGCCGCGAAGCGTGGCCGCCGAACCTGGCCCCGAAGAACGTGTCGTACTTCTGCAGCTCGCTGCCGGTTCCCGACTACCCGCCTGTCACGGACCACGGCTTCCCGGCGCGCATGTCCGAGCAGGTCAAGCAGGCGGCAAAGGCGCAGCTGAACCAGCGCATCGGTGCCTTGTGGCCCGACGCGGTCACGGCCCAGGGCTTTGACTGGGCATGCCTGTTCGACACCGGCGATGCCCACGGCGAGCAGCGCTTCGACAGCCAGTACTGGCGCGCCAACGTCGACCCGTCCGAGCGCTATGTGCTGTCGCTGGTCGACAGCAGCCAGTACCGGCTGCGCACGGATGGCACCGGTTTTCGCAATCTCTACGTCACCGGCGACTGGATTCGCACCGGCCTGAACGCCGGCTGCGTCGAAGCGGCGGCGATGGCGGGCATGCAAACCGCACGCGCCATTTGCGGCCACCCGGCGGTGATCGTCGGCGACACGGATGCGTGAACTGCGGCCGCAATAGGGGCCATGGCACGACGCCATCCGCCGCTTATGGGTACAGTTCGCCGGCAACACTCCTGCGCGAACTGCCCACCATGAGCTGCACTCCGTTGTCCTGCCGCGCCCGCTCCGCCGTGTCCCGCGCACGGCGATGAGGGCCCGGCTGGTCGCCGTCGCGACGCTGCTCCGGCGCCTGCTCTGCGCCGCCCCGCTCGCACTCGGGATGCTGGCCGGTGCCGCCGCGGCCGAGCCGGCACCGTTGGCGCTGGACGCGAGCCACGCGGTCGACCTGATGCGCCAGGGCGAGCTCTACGCGGCGTCGGACGCCGCGCCGCCGGCCAACGCCGGCGCGCTGCCGGCCTGGTTGGCGAAGCATCAGCGCGTGCCGCGCATCAGCCTGTTCGGCGGCAGCTACTGGCTGCACGCCAGCATTCGCAACGACGGCACCGATTCGCAGTGGGTTGTCGACCCCAACGGCAGCCTGATCGAGCGGGTGGAGGTGCAGGTGTTCGGCCCTGGCGCGCGGGTGCAGTCGTTCAGCTCCGGCTACCACGCCGACACGCCCTACATGCTGCACTACGGCGGTGACATCGTGCTGCCGCCCGGCGCCACGGTGCAGGTGTTGCTGCACATCGAAAGCCGCTACTTCGCGCGCTATCCGAGCGTCAACGTGGTCACCAAGGAGAGCTACCGCAAGACGGTGATTTCCGACAACGTACTGATCCTGGGTGCGCTCGGCGCGCTCGTCACGCTGGCGCTGTACAACCTGTTCATGTTCTACGGCACGCGCGACCGGGCGCTGCTGTACTACTCGCTGTACCTGCTCGCGTCCACCGCGGGTTGGGGCCTCACCTTCCAGATTCCGGCGCAGTGGCTGGGCTGGCACGACCTGCGCTGGCACTACGTGTGGTTCTTCATGCTGCCGGTGTTCAACACCTTGTTCTATCTCGAGTTCCTGCAGCTGCAGGTGCTGTCGCCGCGCCTGGCGCTGCTGAGCCGCGGCACCATCGTGCTGTCGCTCGCATTGCTGCCGGTGAGCTTCATCGCCCTGCCGTATGCGCATGCGCTGGCCACGGTGGTGATCTCGATCTCGCTGACGCTGGCGCTGATCGCCGGCATGGTCAGCCTCGCGTCGGGCTTTCTGCCGGCGCGCTACTTCCTGGCGGCCTTTCTCGCGCTGATGGCACCGGCCTTGTTCATCCTGCCGGCCAACCTCGGCTTGATCGAGAGCCCGGTGCGCAACACCGAGCTGCTCGCGCTGCTGGGCGCGACCGCCGACGCCTTGCTGCTGGCGTTCGCGCTGGCCGACAAGATCCGCGTGCTGGCGCGCCAGAAGGACGAGTACGTGGTGCAGCTCGACCGCGCACTGGACCAGGCGAGCACCGACTACCTCACCGGCATCTTCAACCGGCACGCTTTCGACCGCATGCTGAACGCCGTCACCGGCCCGACGCTCGACGACGAGGAGGTGCATCGCGTGATGCTGGTGATGATCGACCTCGATGGCCTGAAACGCGTCAACGACGTGCACGGCCACTCGCAGGGCGATGCACTGCTGTGCGAGTTCGCACGGCAGCTCACCACGCTGAAGAAGGACCAGATGTCGGTGTTCCGCCTCGGTGGCGACGAGTTCGCCGTGCTCGGCGAGGCGCGCCATGAACGCACCGTGCGGCAGGCGATGGAAGAGTTCGAAAACCATCTGAACGCAGCCGGGTTCACCGGCTGCGGCGTCAGCTACGGCATGGCCTTCGGCTCGGAAAGCCGCTCCGGCAGCCAGCTGCTGATTCGTGCCGACGGCCGCATGTACCAGCACAAGACGGCCAAGCGAAGCGCTTGAACCCGCAGCGTCGTGTAAGGAGTTGCGGCCGCGCTTCGACCCAGGCGGGTGTCTGTACGCAGATACCATTGACCAATCCCATGAATCCCACAGGAGAACCCTCATGAATCAACGCCTGATCGCCTCGTCCGCCCTCGCTTCCGTGCTCGCTCTCGGCCTGCTTTCCGGCGCCCACGCCGCCGACAATGGCAATGCCAAGGAAAAGTGCTTCGGCATCGCCAAGGCCGGCCAGAACGATTGCGCCAACCTGTCGGGAACGCATTCCTGCGCCGGCCAGTCGAAGAACGAGATGGGTGTCGACGAATGGAAGTACGTGGCCAAAGGGACGTGCGCGAAGCTGGGTGGCAAGACCGCCGACGAAGCCAAGGTGGCGCTGAAGAAGTGAACCGCCGTGCGGGCATCGGCCTGCGCCAGCCCCACTACGCCGAGTTGATCGAAACCGCGCCGCCGCTCGGCTTCGTCGAGGTTCATTCTGAGAACTTCTTCGCCGATGGCGGCGCCGCCCTGGCGGTGCTGAATCAGGCACGCGAGCGCTATGACGTGAGCTTGCACGGGGTCGGGCTGGCGCTGGGTTCGGCCGCCGGCGTCGACCCCTGGCATCTCGACCGCCTGCAGCGCCTCGTGCAGCGCGTCGACCCGGTGCGCGTCTCCGACCACGCCGCATTCGCGCGTGCGGCGCCGGCCGCGGGCGCGGCGGTGCTGCATGCCAACGACCTGCTGCCGCTTGCGTTCACGGCGGCCTCGCTCGACATCCTGTGCGCCAATGTGTCGCACGTGCAAGACCGCCTGCAGCGCCGCATCCTGGTCGAGAACCTGTCGGCCTACCTGTCGTTCGACGACGACTCGATGGCCGAGACCACCTTCTTCGCCACGCTGTGCCGGCGCAGCGGCTGCGGCATGCTGCTCGACGTCAACAACATCATGGTCAATGCGCTGAACGCGGGTGCGAGCGACCCGGTCGCGCATTGCAAGGCGTTCGTCGACGCGCTGCCGCACGGCATCGTCGGCGAGATTCACCTGGCCGGCTACTGCGAGGCCGACGGACTCGTCATCGACGATCACGGCAGCCGCGTGCGGACCGACGTGTGGGCCGTCCACGCCCATGCGCTGCGCCGCTTCGGCGCGCTGCCGACCCTGGTCGAATGGGACATCGACGTGCCGCCGCTGGCGGTGCTGCTGCGCGAGGCCGAGCAGGCGACGCAGTGGCTGCGCGATGCGGCCCCGGCCACATGAGCGCGTCGCACACCGCCGAAGCGCAACGCCAGCAGCGCCTGCTGGCAGCACTGTTGGCCGATCACGCCGACGCCAGCGGCCTGGCCACCCGCGAGCACGACGCGCGTGCGCTGCGCGGGCTGCAGGCCTATCGCGCCAATGCCGATGCGGTGGCGGCGCGTGCATTGGCGTCGGCCTTTCCGACCGTGCAGGCGCTGATCGGCGACGACAATTTCAAGCACCTCGCGCGCGACCACTGGCGCGCCGAGCCGCCGCGCCGGGGCGACCTCGGCGAATGGGGTGACACGTTCGCCGCCTGGCTGCAGGAACATACCGCATTCGCCGAGTGGCCTTACCTCGGCGACTGCGCGCGGCTCGACTGGGCGCTGCATCAATGCGAGCGCGCAGCAGACACGTCGCTCGACGCCGACTCGATCGCGCGTCTCGGCGACACCGACCCAGCGCGGTTGCGGCTGCAACTTGCCGACGGCACCGCGGCGCTGGCGTCGCGCTGGCCGATTGCGATGATCCTCGACGCCCATCGCAGTGGCGACGACGCGGCGTTCGATGCCGTGCGCCAGGCGCTGGCCGGGCAGCACGGCGAATCGGTGCTGGTATCGCGGCAAGGCTGGAAGGGCACGGTTCA